>JBCFBD010000052.1:0-17997 GCA_038562455.1 Anaerolineaceae bacterium
CATCTCCAGCCGGCCGTATTATTTGCCCTGGGTCGCATTCCGCGAATACGGCGATTGGTGCGACAGCTTGGGCAACGTGCTGGCAATTGTCACAGGTGTTGCCGATGGGCATCGCGCGGAGCATATTCTCCAGTACATGCAGCAGGTGGGTATGGCCGAGCCTTACCCCACCAAAGCTATTCATCCGCCCATCTACCCAGGTGAGCCATCTTGGCGTGAATACTACCGCAGCCGCAATTTGAACCTGCCGCACCAGTATCACAACGGCGGCATCTGGCCGATGGTGGGTGGGTTCCACATCGCCGCGTTAGTGAGAGGAGGCTGGCAGCAGGAGGCAGAGCGCCTGCTATTGCGGCTGGCGGATGCCAACCGCCAGGGGTCACGTACTACCTGGGAGTTCAACGAGTGGATGCACGGTGAAACCGGTCACACCATGGGGTATCCCCACCAGGCTTGGTCAGCAGCGATGTACCTGTACGCCGCACACGCAGTTGAGACCGGAAGGCTACCCTTGTTCGACGACCTGCTGGCGGTTAAGCCGCGCAGCGCAGTGGAAGCCGAGGTCAATGAGCCCTATATCCACCCCGGCGGCGGAGAGGTGGGGTAAGCCCCGGGCTGGCGGTTGAACAGGTTTGATATGATGAACCAGTTCCTTGTTACAATCAAAAGGAACTGGTTATTTATCTTGATGAAAGGGTGCCATGAAATTATTCACCCGCAACATGATTGTCCTTGCAATCCTGACGCTGATCCTCAGTGCCTGTCAGCCCGGTGCCGCCCCGACTGCTGAACTAGCCGTCAGCCCGCCTGCCCTGCCTTCGCCCAATTTAGAGACGCTTCCGCCCGCGCCGGCCGGACCGGTACCCGAGGTCAGCACGGATGGCGCGCGGGTGCGGTATTGCGTCAACGCGTTTTGCCTGCTTATGGAATTCCCTGCTGATGATATCCTGCACGTCGAGTACGCCGCGGACGCCAGGGAGCACATTCTCAGCACACCAATTTGGACTTCCCCATTGATTTATCAAACCACTTACAATGGCCCCACCGCATTTTCAATTCAAGCGGATGGCAGCCTGGTCACAGGCTCGTTGCGCGTGAGCGTGGATGACGCGTTGTGCATCACCGCGGTGGACACCGACCGCCAGCCCGAATGGACACTCGGCAGCATCTGCCCCAGGGATATGAATGGCTACCGTAAGCACCTCAGCATCGATTCGCCCGAAATCACCGATATTTACGGGCTGGGAGAGCAGTTCATCGAACCAGGCGAGCCGGATGGCAACTGGTTCGGCAGAGTCCGGTTTCCTGGCGTTGACCAGGGCAACGCGATGAACGCGTTCAGTGGCGGGATGGTGGGCAACGCGCAATTTTCTATCGCCTACTTCCTGGGCGCTGGCGACCTGGGCTACGCGCTGTACATCGACAACCCTGCAGCACAGACCTGGAACTTGCGCAAAGCTCCCTGGGATATTAACGTGGCGGGCGACGCGGTGCGCTTCTACCTGATGACCGGCAACAGCCTGCCTGAGCAGCGTGAGGATTACATGTCACTCACCGGCACACCGCCCGTACCACCAAAAAAGATGTTCGGATTGTGGGTTTCTGAATACGGCTTCAACAACTGGGCGGAATTGGAGGACAAGCTGGCATCGCTGCGTGAGAATAACTTCCCGGTGGATGGCTTCGTGCTCGACCTGATGTGGTTCGGTGGCATCACCTCCGACTCTGAGAACAGCGCCATGGGCGGTCTGAACTGGGATACAGTTAACTTTCCAGATCCCGCCGGGCACATCTCGCGTTACGCGGCGGACGGCGTCGGCATCATGACCATCGAAGAACCGTACATCAGCGCCGGGCTCAGCGAGTACGCTGATCTGAAATCACGCGGCTACCTGGTGACGAAGAGCGAGGGCGGGACCCCGGTTTACCTGGCCTACAACCCTTGGTGGGGGCTCGGCGGCATGCTCGATTTTTCCAATCCGCAGGGCAGCGCTTACTGGCATGACAAAAAACGCCAGCCGCTGGTGGAGATGGGCGTCATCGGTCACTGGACCGACCTGGGAGAGCCCGAGTTGTTCACCGAGGTGTCCTGGTATCACGGACTGCCCGATGCGTACAAGCACCTGAACAATCAATTCGACATGCACAACCTATACAATTTTTTGTGGAGCCAGAGCATCTTTGACGGTTACCAGCGCAACGGTGTCACGCAGCGCCCGTTCATCCTCTCGCGCTCCGGATCGCCCGGTAGCCAACGCTTCGGTGTGAGCATGTGGTCGGGGGATATCGGCGCTAATCTCGAGAGCCTGGCGGCGCACTTGCAGGTACAGGGGCAGATGTCGCTCTCGGGCATCGACTTTTTTGGGTCAGATATCGGTGGGTTCTATCGCTCCAACGTGGTAGGCGGCATCGACAACGTTTATACCCCCTGGTACGCGGTCGGGACCCTGTTGGATGTTCCTCTGCGCCCGCATACCAACAACCTGTGCAACTGCCAGGAGACGGCACCCGACCGCGTGGGCGACCTGCAAAGCAACCTCGCGAACACGCGGTTGCGCTACGCTCTTAGCCCCTACCTGTATTCGCTTGCCCACCGGGCGTACTTGTACGGCGAACCTGTTTTCCCGCCCCTGTATTATTACTACCAGGCGGATGACAACACACGCGAACTTGGTACTGTGAAGATGATCGGGCGCGACCTACTTGCTGGTTACTCCGCGGTGCTCTTCCAGGAGTACATGGACACCTATCTGCCCGCCGGGGATTGGGTGGACTTCCACACCAACAAGTGGTACGCGAGCAATGGGGAGTGGTTCAGTAAGCTGCCTCTGGTGGTGGATGGGGTGTATCGGCTACCGTTGTTCATGCGCGCCGGGGCGATCATCCCTTTGATGCAAGTGGATGAGCAGACGCTCAACATCACCGGGCTACGCGCGGATCGCAGCCGGCGCGACGAGCTGATCCTGCGTGTCGCGGCGAGCGCTGAACCTAACGCCTTCACGCTGTACGAAGATGACGGCGTCAGCACTGCCTACCAGACTGGGGCGGTGCGCACCACCGAGATTACCCAGCAGCAGCAAGGCAACAGCATCACCGTCATCGTGGCTGCCGCGCAAGGGACGTACGATGGGGCGCTCACCGAACGCGACACGATCCTGCAATTGACCACCCGCGAAGGCGGCGAGCCGCAGCGCGTGACGTTGAACGGAATGGCTCTGGAGCAAGCTTTATCTGAGGCGGAGTTCGAAGCGATGCCAGACGGCTGGTATTACGTTGCCCCGAACCTGGTGCTGGTTAAAACCGGTTTACTGGGCGTCGAGATACAAAAGTCCATCGAGGTCCATTACTAATCAAAACGGCACCCGGGAGGGTGTCGTTTACTAACCGACCGGTACGTTTTTCAAATCAGGGGAAGGATGTGCCGGTCGATGTCCGCATCCGATTGCGGCGTCGGCACCTGGTCGAAGACCTCCCATTCTTCCACATGCGTCACTACCGCTCCAGGCGCGAGATCGCGCAACGGCGCGAGGCTTTCCAGTTCCAGTATTTCCTCATTGGTGTAAGTTTCAAAGTTGCAATTCAGGTCAGGGTAACCAGCGCCTTCCTCCCAGCCGAAGCGCTTGAGGAAGAACTGCCCGTTCACGGCGCAGCCCGCCCAGCCGTAAGGGTTTTGCAGCCCGATCTTCAGCGGCGTTTCCGCGGCGGGGTCCTGCTGAACCTGGATATAGCGCTTGCCCCAGCGCAGGCGCGCGTCGCCCGGGTCGGTGTAGCCCCACAGGCTGATGGTGTGTGTGGGCAAGTACTGGTGCGGCCTCCCCAGGTTGTGCGGGATGACAGCCGTGCCGCCCGCGCGCATCACGGTCAGCGCCCACGGCGCCAGGCGCAGAGTCTGACGCCCTATGTTCTCCACGATGTGTTCCACTCTGAAGCCGTTCTTCCCTTCCATTGGAGAGATGCCCATCACCTTCATTATGCCGCTCGTTTCCACCAGTGCGGCTAAGCGCACCCCCCGCCCGGTAACGGTTACCTGCACGGGCTGGTTATCCGGCGCGTAGGTGAACTCCTTCACTTCCGGTGCGCACCACAGCCGGTGACCGCCGTAGATCTTCCACTCACCTCCGCCGTGTGTGCCCGCCTGCTCTGCGTTGACATAGAACAGGTTCGGCAGATTGTTCAGGCTGCAATAAATAACGCGCGGTCCGACTTCGGTGGTGACGAGCAGCGTGAGGTCCTGGTGTGTCAGCCGCACGCAGTCCTCCCAACCGGCGAACGGGATGTGATCAATCTTCATGGGTGAGCCTTTCTCGTGAGCATGTAAGAGAATTATACTTACATTCGATAAGGAAAGAGGCGCCCGACTTAGGCGCCTCTAACGACCAATCACCTGGTTTAGGTGTGGTCCTGGGTAAGTCGACCCTTTTCCTTGCGCGTTTGCACCAGCACGTTGGTGTAGAACTTGTTGTAGGTGCAGCAGCCGATCGGAGCCTGCTGGATCAGCAGTTCCAGGCAGTTGTCGCAGGAAGTGCAGAAGTTGATTTCGCTTTCGCGCCCTTCGCGGAACTTCTTGGGTAGCAGCGGGTCAGCCAGCGACTGCCTGCCGAGCGCGATCATATCCACAAAACCTTTGTCAATATTCTGCGCGCCGTATGTGAGCAGCGAGCTGTCTTCAGGGGTGACCGCCTGCAGCTTGTTCTTGCCTTTGCCGAACACAGAGTAGTTCGAACCCACCACCACGGTTTCCTTCTTCAGGTTGTCGCGCAGCACCTTGGCGAAATACTGATGCAGATAGGCGAAGTACGGGCGTTCCTTGTCGCATTGAGTGAGGCTGATGGTGATGGACGGGCTGCCCGCGGACTGCACGAAGTACTGCGCGCCGCGTTCCTCGAGCCCCTGCACCAGGTCGATCACCTCACTCAGGTCGATCACCGGCGAGTCGGGTCCGGCTGTGCCCATACCGCCGGGGAAGCCTTCCCACACCGAGACTTTCGAGCCGATGAGGAAGTTCTTGTCCGGCACTGCTTTCTGAATGCGCTCGTACAGGTCATAGGCGAACTGGCGGCGGTTTTCCCACGGTCCGCCATACTTCCACTTGCGCGTATTGTACGGGCGCAGGATCTGCGAGCCGAGGTAGCCGTGGCAGAATTTCATATCGATGCCGTCGGCGCCGGAATCATAGGCGATCTTGGCGGCAAGCACGAAATCGTCCATGATCTCGTCGAATTCCTCTTCGGTGAAGATATCGCCCTCGTACCCGGGCAGCAATTTGACCGAAAGCCGCTTGGAAAACGCAGGGTTGCTGAGCTCTCCAGAATGGGTTAGCTGGAAGAGGAACAGCGTGTTCGGGTTAACCTCTTTGAGGCGGCTGACGAACTCGGTCAGCGCGGGTTGGTTTTTGGGCATGATGAATAACTGATTCATACGGCCGCGGTTCTTGTCGGTGATGGTGATGGCTTCTAACGTGACGACGCCAGCCTCGCCGCGGAACAGGTTCTCGTAGCGCTGGTAAGTCAGGTCGGTCGGGTTGCCTTCCGCATCCGCGTCGTTACATTCCATGGGCTGGATGAAAAAGCGGTTTTGGCTGGTTCTGGTGCCAAATTGGATCGGGGATAACAGGATCTCTCTTTTGTCCATTGGTAAAACTCCTGGTTACGGATTTAAAGGTTCGCAAAACTCCAGTGTAACGCCGTTTGGATCGAGGAAAAGCAGCACGCGTACACCCAGGTTGGGTAGTTCGGTGGTGGGCAACGTGATCTCCACACCCGCCTCGCGCAGCAGCCGTTCATGCGCCGCCACGTCTTGCACCACGAATGCCAGGTGGCGCAGCCCGGACGCGCTCTCTGGATGGTCGAGGACGGGGTTTTTCCCGTGATAGTCGAACATCTCCAGCCGTGTACCGCCGGGGATTGCGAAATAAGTGATGTCGAATTCTCCGCAGTCCACGGTCTGCAGCTGCTTAAAGCCCATTACCTGCGTGTAAAAATCCCTCGATCGCGCAAAGTCGACCGTGTTGATCGAGATGTGTTCGACGCCGTTGATCTGCATGAGTCTTTCCTCGCTGCGCGCTACAGCAGCTCGCGCTTGCTGATCTCGGGGGATACGAAGATCTTGAACAGGCTGGGATCCTGGCGCAGCTCATGCAGCGCCCAATCCAAATCTTCCAGAGGCACGCGCATCGAGAACAGTGGTTTCGGATCGATGCGTCCGCTGGAGATGAGGTTAATCGCGTCCGGCCAGTCCTGCCCCACGCCGGCGCAGGAACCGGTGATCTTCTTTTCGCCCAGCACAAACTCGAAGGGCCGGATCTTCATTTCCTCGTCTTCGCCGGTGATGCCGAAGGCGGAGAGCTTGCCGCCGCGGCGCAGCATGGCGAACGCCTGTTCATATGTCTGCACCTTGCCGACCGCCTCGATGGCATAATCGACGCCTCTCCCGCCGGTGATTTTCATCACCTCGGCGACCGGGTCAGCGACGTCGTCCATGTGGAAGGCGTAATCCGCGCCCATCACATCCTTGGCGATCTGCAGACGCTTGCGATTCTTGCCGAAGATGATCACCGGCGCGCAGGCGCGCAGTACCGCCATGCGCGCGTGCAGTGTGCCCAGCCCGCAGCCGATGACCGCGAAACTGCTGCCCAGCCGCGCGTCGAGCGCCTTGGCGGCGTGAATGACGCAGGACACCGGCTCGATGAACGCGCCTTCCTCAAAACTCATGTTGTCGGGCAGCCGGTGCACCTGCGCGGCGGGCGCCTTCACGTATTCCGCGAAGGTGCCGTTGGTGTGGATGCCCAACTGGGTGAAGCTGTCGCACAGCAGCTTGTCGCCGTGCATGCAGTAATAGCAGGTGCCGCAGCTCATGTTGATGTCCGCGGTCACGCGATCGCCGACCTTCAACCCGCGGTTGTGCGTGCCCACCTTGGCGATGACACCCGAGAACTCATGCCCGGGGATCATGGGCAGTTTGTCAGCCGAGTACCAGCCGTTGTAAATGCTCCAATCCGTCCCGCAGATACCGGTAAGTTTGACCTGGATGAGCACCTCTTCATCGTTGATCTCGGGGATGGGCACTTCCTGCACCTTGATCGAACCGATCTTTTCGAACACTGCAGCTTTCATTGTGTCAGCCATAATCGTGTCTCCTTCTTCTCATTTTTCAAGCATTAATTGAATAGCACGTCGTTGCGGCCTTCGTAGGGTTTATCGATGAGCAGCGGTTTCAGGAAGGCGATAGTCTTGGTGATGCCGTCCTGGCGGCTCATGGTCACATCCTCGTGTTCGTAGCTCATCACATAGTCGTAGCCGATGAGCGAAAGCTCGGTGATGACCTTCTTCCAGGGCACTGAGCCCCAGCCGGGGATGCGGAAGCGGAAGCCGCGGCCCAGGCGCTGCCAGTCACCCTGCGGGATCAGGCCGGAGCGGCGCACGTTGTGCGCCACGATCTCGCCGTCTTTGGCGTGCACGTGATAAATGCGCCCGGCGAGCTGGTCGATGAAATTCTCCACGTCGATGCCCAAATAGATGAGGTTGGCAGGGTCGAAGTTGAACCCGAACTCTTTGCGCCCGCCCATCAACTCAACGGCGCGCAGCGCGGTTTCCACGTTGTAGACCAGTTCGTTGGGGTGCGGTTCATGGGCAAATTTGACGCCGTATTCGGCGAACTTGTCGAGGATCTTGCCCCAGCGTTCCACAAATTCGGCTTCCATGTCCGCCCAGCCCTTCGAGTAAGGCCAGGGGAAGAAGCGCCCGAAGTTCTCGCAGCCGATGAAACCGGTGACCACCGGGATCTCGAGCGCATTTGCCGCCTGTGCGGTCTTGATCATGCGCTCGGTGCCGAACTTGATCTTCTCCTCCTTGGAGCCGGGGAAGATCGCGTCGGTGTCCTTACCGAACGGGCCGAGCACGATCTGACCCTCTGGGTGATTGGCGAGCGCGGAGGCGATCAGCCCGTAGGATTTCAGCAGTTGTTTCAACTCGGCGGCTTTATTGCCCTTGACGACCTCTTCAATGTCCACATGCGGGTTGTTGGAAAAAGCCGGCAATTCCACCGCCTGGTAGCCGTAACCGGAGGCCATTTTGAAAACCTCCTCCAGGGGCAGGTCAAGATATGTCGCTGTGAATAAACCGATTTTCATTTTCTTTTCCTTTCATATGAGTAAGATCAAGATTTCATTGGTTCGTGCTTCATGCCAGGAATCTACGACTGGCATTTCCCTGTCGGCCAAGGCGAATGGAATCTTAAAATTTGCACCTCCTGTTTGACCTGATATCAATCATATTTCAAAAAACAAGCTATTGGTTCATCTGTCCGGCTAAGTCAATTCTCCAGCTCAATCTCGTGTAATAGCTCGCCCAAATTGGCCAGCGCTTCCGTGCTGCGTTCAAATATTGGCAGCAGGCGGGCGTACAACTGTTGATTTTTTGCCACAGGTTCCACAACCTCAACGGTGTGATGGATGGCGTCGATGCGCGAAAAATCCTGCCACAAGCCGCCGCCCACCGCCGCCAGCGCTGCCGCGCCGAGCGCCGCCGCGTCCTGGTCGATGGTGCTTTTGATGATGCGCGCGTTGAACACATCCGCGAAAATACCCAGGTAAAAGCGGCTCTTAGCGCCGCCCCCCACAAACAGGATCTCGTCCTCCAGCCGGGTGTACTTGCGCAGCAGGTCCAGGCGAAGCCGCAGGTTCATGGCGATGCCTTCCATCGCCGCGCGGATCAATTCCGGCTGCCCGTGTTTGAGGTCGAGCCCAATGTAGCCGCCGCGCAGATTGACGGCCGGATCCTGTGAATTGCCGCCTGCCAGGCTTGGGTTGAACAGCAGTTTATTCGATCCCACCGGGGCTTTGGCGGCTTCACGGTTCATCAGCAGGTACACATCCTCACCGCTGCTTGCGGCTTCAGCCGCCAGGTCCTGGCAAAGATTGTCTTTCACCCAGTTGTAGGTGGTGCCAGCCGAAAAGATGCTCACCGCCGAGGTGTACATGCCGGGGATGACATGCGCGAAAACGTATGGCTTGTAGCAGGTATCCAGCACCGGTTTGGTGGAGGAGACCGCGATCCAGGCGGAGGAGCCCAGCGATGTGTACACACGCCCGTCGTGCGTGTTCTTGGCGCCCAGCGCCATGCACGAATTATCGACCCCGCCGCACACCACCAGCGTGGACGGGTCCAGCCCCAATTCCTGCGCAGCCGCGGGGGTCAAGCCGCCCAGCACCTCGGTGGAGGCGGTGATCTCCGGCCAGATACCTGGCTCCAGACCGCTGGCAGCGATGAACTCCGCCGCGTACCCCTGCGCCAGCAGGTCGTACACACCGGTGCCGGAGGCGTAGGAGTGATCGGTTTTTATCACGCCTGTGAGCCGGTAATTGATGTAATCCTTGGTGCCCAGGATCTTGGCGACGCGCGCGAATATTTCCGGCTCGTGAGCGCGGTACCACATCACTTTGAAAACGGTATAGCAGGCAGCCGGGAAACCATTGCCGGTGGTGGCGTACCAATGGTCGGCATCGACGCGCGAGAAGAAATCTGCTGCTTCCAGCTGGGCGCGGACGTCGGACCAGATGGGCGTGTACTCGCGCAGCAGCCTGCCTTCCTTATCCATCGGCACTGCTCCCAGGCTGTGTCCCGAGATGCCGAGCGCAGCGATATCGCGCGGGTCCACTTTGCTGAGCGCGAGCAGCTTTTGGGTACTCGCAACCACCGCGCGCCACCAATCCTGCGGCGCTTGCTCGTGCCAGCCTACACGCGGATAATGCGTGTCGTAAGGCTCAAAGGCGCTTGCCAGGCAGGCGCCTTCGGCGGTGTACAAAGAGGCTTTGTTGCCGCCCGTCCCCAGGTCAAACGAGAGGAGCAGATTTTTCATCACTCACCTGTGCCTTGCGATTCAATCTCGATCCCATTGGTCATCTCAGCGGCTTGCTGCACGATCTCAATGCCGCTCTTGAGGTTCACGCCAAAGCGGCGCGCTCCGGCGCGGTACATATCGAGCAGTCCCGCCAGGCTGCGAATGCCGCCGGAGGCTTTGATCTTGATGCGGTTACCCACGTAACTCTTCACCAGCTTCACGTCGTCCAGCGTGGTGCCGCGGTCAGCCCAGCCGGTGCCGGTCTTTACGAAGGTAGCTCCGCTATCCACGCAAATGCGGCAAGCTTCCTTGGTCTCTTCAGCCGTGAGGTGCATGATCTCGATGATCACCTTGAGCGGCAGCGGTCTCACCACTGCGGCGACCGCTTTCACGTCCGCTTCCACATCGGCCAGCTCGCCGGATTTCAACCTGCCGATGTTCATCACCATGTCGATCTCGTCGCAGCCCTCGTTCAACATTTCCTGCGCCTGGAAGACCTTTACCGTTGTGGAATCGGAACCTGACGGAAAGCTGACGTTGCCGACAATGCACACGCTGCTGCCTGCCAGCAGCTGCCGGGTATACGGAATGTAGCATTGCAGCACGGAGACCTGCCCAAAACCATAGCTCCGGGCAGCCGCAGCCATTTCATCGATGTCGGCGCGATTCGACCAGGTGCGCACGCAGGACAGGTCGATTATTTTGGCAATATCTGGGGCGAAAAGGCGCATGAAAATCTTCCTATAATATTTTTTCAAGCAATTCCACCGCGTCGCGGATGCATTTACCGCAAGTGGTCTTAAAGAGCCCGGCTTCAACCACCTTCGCGCGTTCCACTGGGTCGTTCAAGTCGTGGCCGATCAATTCGCGGCAATAGATGGACCCGTTGCGCAACTTGAATTGATCGGCCACCTCCTTCACCAGGCGGTAAGTGGTTTCGGTTTCATTACCGTAGCTGGATCCATTGGATACAACTTTTCCGTACTTTAATCCGATCACCATGAACGCGCCGGTGAGCGCCCCGCAAACTTCGCACATGCGACCCATCCCCGAGCCGAACCCGGTTCCCAGGCGTAGGGCGTGTTCTTCGCTTAACTCGAAATCCGCGGCAAAAGCTGCCAATACTGATTGGGCGCACCCGAAACCTTGTTCATGATATTGTGCAGCCTTGGCGGTCTTTTCCATAACAATGGGTTACTTTCTCACTGAGCTGGCAGCGACATTCAACTTGTCGAACAATTCTGGTGTCAGGTCGAAGTGCAGCACCTGCGCCACCACTTGCGTCCAACCGTGCACGAAGTACAGCCAGCCGTCCTCCACCACCACCTTGCGGCTCTCCACCTGCGCCAGCGCCTGGTGCATGAAGTCCAACTCGCCACGGTAGTTGAACTCCCAGGCGATGCTGTTCAGCGGGAACTTGCCTTCCCAGGTGATCGGCGAACCGGGGGTGTCTTTGCCCATGCCGGTGGCATTGATGATGATGCTGTGCGGTGGGAATTTTTCCATGATCCCGTCGTTGACCGCCGGGTCGGAGTTCTGGATATACTCGATCTGGATGTCGGTCTCGAGACTACCGACCATCTCTTTGGCGTGGTCGAGGCGCCCCTGCGAGCGGTTGACGAAGGTGAAGCGCTCCGGACGGTCTCCCTTGTCCTTCTTGTTGATCAAGTGCAGCAGCGTGGCGATGGCGGAACCGCCCGCGCCGAAACTGAGCACGTGTCCGCCGGTGCGCGCGAAATAACCTTCTTCAATAATGGCATCAAGGCTAGCCCCTGAAGTGATGGGGTCCTTGGCGTGCCCCTCCAGGCGTCCTTCCAGCTTGCTAATGCTTGAGACTTCACCCGTGATCTCGGCATAAGGATCAAGATACTCGAACATATCCCGAGCGGCGTTGAGCAGGTCGATCTTGTGCGTGGTCACCAGCGCGCCCAGCGATAGGGGATCATACTTGATCTGCGCGACCGCCTTGCGGTAGGCTTCGTCGGTATCATGGATCAGGCAGTCGATACCTTCCATTACCACGTCCTCACGACCCAGCACCTGCATCCACAGGGGAAAGACCTTCATGATCGAAGATTTGGAGGTGGTCACACCGATAAAATAGAATGTCGGGACAGCTTTTGTAACGATAGGGTAAGAGTTTTCGCTCATTCTGGAGTCTCCTGTTTATGCTGGATTGGATTTACCTGGATGACTGGATGGTTCTAACGAATTCGGCTGCTCTTTGAGTGATCTCGCTGAATTTGCCTTCTTTCGCCAATTGCGGCGGGCAGAGTTCGCTGCCCGCGCCGACGGCAACCACACCGGCGGCGAACCAGTCAGCGACGTTGCTCGCGTTCACCCCGCCTGTCGGCATCATCGGGATGTAAGGGAAGGGGCCTTTTAGCGCTTTGATATAGCCGGGTCCGCCGAGGGAGCCCGGGAAGATCTTGATCACGTCTACGCCCATGCTGTAGGCTTTGAATACCTCGGTGGGGGTCAGCGCGCCTGCCATGGTCAGCAATCCGCTCGCCACCATAGCTTTCACCAGTTCATCTTCGCATACTGGGCTGACCAGGAAGTTCGCCCCGGCAGCTTCGGCGCTGAGCGCCTGCTCCGGTTTGGTCAGCGTGCCCATGCCCAGGAGGATGCGGCTGCCGAACTTGCCCGCCAGCGTGCGCACCACTTCCTCCGCATTCGGTGTGCTGTAGGTGATCTCGATGCCCTTCACCCCGCCTTCCACCAGCGCTTCGACCATCTTCACGGTCAGCTCCGCGGAGGGACCGCGGATCACAGCCAGCAAACCCAGTTCCTTAACCTTCTCGAGAATCTCAGTTTTATTCATCATCAGTCCTTTAGAAATAAGTTCAGGCAACGCGGAATTTCGGTTCTTCACCGCGTAATACTGCGAGACAGTCCTGCAGCGCGAGCCAACCCATGTTGCTGGTGGCGCCGTCGGTCTGCGCGCCCAGGTGCGGTGTGGCGATGACCTGCGGCAGGTGCAGCAGTGGGTTGGCGGGGTCCGGCGGCTCGACGGCAAAGGCATCCAACCCGGCGCCCTTCAGGTGGCCAGATTCGAGCGCAGACAACAGCGCGCTTTCATCGACGACCTCGCCGCGCGACGTGTTGATGAGGTACGCGCCATTCTTCATCTTTGCCAGGAACGCGGCGTTGACCAGCAGGCGCGTCTCCGGCAGCAGCGGCAGGTGCAGACTGAGAAAGTCAGCGGCAGCTACCACTTTGTCAAAGCCTGCGAGTTCCACACCGTGCTCGTGGGCGAAATCAGGGTCTGCGTAGGGGTCGTATGCTATGACGCGGCAGTCGAACCCCTGCAGGCGACGCGCAAGCTGTTTGCCGATCGCGCCCAGCCCCAGCAGACCGATGGTTTTGTTCTCCAGTGTCAGCCCGCCTAGCCGCGGCCACTTGCCTGCCTGCACCGCTCCGGCGGCTTCGGGGATCTGCCGCGCCAGCGAGAGGATCAGGGTCAGAGCCAGCTCCGCGACGGAGGCCGAGTTTGCCCCGGGCGTATTCGTGACCACGATTCCCATTTCCCTGGCGGCAGCCAGGTCCACGTTATCCACGCCAACGCCGTAACGCGCGATCACCTTCAGGCGATCGGCTTTCTCCAGCGCCGCGCGGTCGATCACATCCAATCCGGCGATGAACCCATCGACCCCGGGCAGCAGCTCAGACAGTTGCTGCGAGGTGAGCGGCTTGCCGGTGGGGTTGTAGGTTACCTTGGCCGCCTGGGCTTCCAGCTCTGTTTTCAGGCGCGGGTCGTTCTTGCCGTACGAGGTTGCGCTGACCAATATTTTGGCGTCTTTAAGCTCCATACTTATTACCTGTACCGCGGGTTGTCAATAATTTCCGGTCCCTGGCTGCCTTCGATCACCAGCTTGCGGAACCCGAGTTTTTCGATCGTACCGTAATCGTGCCCCGCGTTGCCGGGGTAGGCGAAGAATGTCACCAGGTCCTGCTGACGCCCGGTGCACACCGAGCGGTGCGCCCAGCGCGGCGGCACGTACAGCACCTTGCCGGGGGAGAGCGCTTCAACCGCTGTTTCCCCTTCCGGGGTTTCCATCACCATGTAGCCTTCACCCTGCAGGCAGTAATAGACCTCGGAGGTATCGATCACCGTGTGGAAGTGCCCCTTGGTCATGAAGTACTCGCTGCCCACCTTGCCCGGGTGCACGATGGATATGCCCATCAGGATCTCCCCAGCGACTTCTGGGCGCTTGATCTCGTAGACCTCGTAAATGACGCGGTCGTCTTCAGCAACCATCTGATCGAACGCCTCGGTATCCATGCACTGCCCCTTCAGCGCGGATAGCCGGCGGATGATGTGGTTGTCGTAATGCGAGGGGATGGCGCCGGGCAGCGGTAGGGTGTAGGTGAAGGGTTTGTCGGTCATGCGTGCTCCTTAAGGATTAGAGTATCCCCGCCAGACGCCGGGTGATATTTTCGCCGAGCATTCCGCGGATATTTTTCTCAGAGATTTGTTTCGCTTCCAGCCGGGCGCGGATCTCGCGTGGGAGGCTCGCCAGCCCCGGCCCGCCGCCGATCGCAGCATACATCTCGCTCTCAGCCATGTCGGTCGCCAGCGCGATGCTCGAGCCGTAGCCGTTCTCCATCATCCAACTGATCAGCGGCCACACGCCTTCCTCGGGTTTGTACTTCGGCCGGAAGAAGGTATCGTATTCCAGCAGCGCGCCGTATTTGGCGATCTCGCTATGCAGCCCGATATCAGGTCGTTTATCCATGTGGCACAAGCACAGTTGCCAGGCGGGAATGCGACGGTCTTCAAAATAAATGAGCGCTTTTTCAGCCAGCGCGCCTTTCTCGGTGTGAATTTCAATCAGCGCGCCGGTCTCTCTTGCTGCGCCAACCGCCGCCTCAAGAGCTGCCTGCGGCGTTTGATTCCATTCACCTTCCAGCGCGATCTTGATGAAACCTGCGCGGACCGGCTCTTTTTCATCACGGCACTCCTCGAGCGCCTCATGCAATTCGGAAATAAAATAGTCCGCAATCTTGTTTTCAGTGGCGGAGAAAAGCCAGTGTTCAGGCGGGTAATATTTGCGCCGATGAAAGCCGGTGCAGGCGATGATGGTCACGCCGCTTTCATTTGAAAGCCTGGTGAGTTTACGTCCGTCGCGGCCGCAGCCGCCCGGTTGGCAATCCAGCAGGCTGTAACCTCCAGCTGCACGGTAAGCTTTCAGCTCTGTGGCGATCCTGTCGAAGTCGTTGAGTATAGGCGCGGAGGGATCAGCCCCTGGCACGGCATCGATCCAAACGTGATTGTGGGCGTCGGTTACCCCGAGTGAGGTGTGATCGACTAACCCGGTCACTGACTGGATCAATCGCGCTTTTTCCTGCAGGTTTTCCGATCCAATGTTCACTTTTCTACGGTTCCAGTACGATCTTAAGTGATTTTCGGTCTTCAGCTGCGGCGAAGGCTTCCACCGCGTCCTCCAATTTCATACGCCGGCTCACCAGGTCGGTCAGGTCGATCAACCCGGAGTTGACAATGCGCGTGGCTTGCCAGCAGTCGTTGGTGCTGCAGGCGGTCGTGCCGGTGACGACCAACTCCTTGTAGTGCACCAGGTTTGAGTCGAAGGAAATTGTCGGGCGGTCTTTCGGCAGACCGCCGAAGAAATTGATCCTGCCGCCGATGGCAGCCAGGGATAACGCACTCTCCTGGGCGGCGTGTACCGGGGCAGCCACGATGATCACGTCAGCGCCTTTGCCGCCGCTCTCTTCGTCTAGCACGGCTTGCAGGTCTTCCTGCGTGGGGTTGACCACGCGGTCCGCGCCCATGCGCGCCGCCTGCGCGGCACGGTCAGGCACCGGCTCGCTCACGATCACCCGCCCGGCGCCGCTGGCTTTAGCCAACTTGGTGTGCATGATGCCGATGGGGCCAGCGCCGATCACCAGTACTGTATCGCCCGGCTTGATCTTCACGGCGTTTTGCCCGCGAAGAACGCAGGCAAAGGGTTCCATTAGGGCGGCGACTGCCGGGTCAACCGATTCGCTGACCGGGATGACATTGCCCTGGCGCACCGCGTTGGCGGGTACGCGCATATATTCGGCAAAGCCGCCGTCGATGGTGACGCCAATCGCGTCATAATTGGCGCAAAGGTTGTTGTTGCCGCTCACGCACTGGGCGCAATGACCGCAGCCCATGTTCGGCGCAATAAACACGCGTTCACCTTCGCGGAACCCATAGAGGTCCTTGCCGACCACCGCGATGGTGCCCACCACTTCATGCCCGGGGATGCGCACCGTGCCCGGTGCGTACATGCGGTGATTGCCGTGATAGATTCTCAGGTCGGTGCCGCAAATACTGGCTGCCAGGACCTTGATGAGCAATTCGTCAGGGCCGATCTGCGGGATAGGCACTTGCTCCACCCGCAGGTCCTGTGGACCATGGTAAACCGCTGCTAACATGCTGCCTCCTTACCGGGTTAGCCGGTAATTTCCTTTAGGTAGACGGGGCGTTCTTCGAGGAATGACCTCGTCCCCGCCAATACACCAGCCACTGCCCAGCGTCCGTCCTCACCTTTCGCCCGCGGTGGCGTTTCAGTCTGCACGCACTCGACAAAATGCTCCATCTCGTAGATGTATGCCCAGGCAAAGCGTTGGGGCCATGTGCGCACAATGGGCTGTACCAGACCCTGGTCGCGGTTGGTGCAAACCACTACTGCCTGCCCTTCGAGCGTGCCGATCTGCATGATGCCCTGGGTGCCGATGATCTCGGCACGCGCGTCGTAGCCGTACCCGCAGGGGCAGACCCCTGAAATGAGCCCCAGACCGCCGCTCTCGAATTTGACGTTCACCAGCACGTTGTCATAGAAATTGGGTGTGTCCACGTTGTTGGCTGCGCCTTTGAAGTTGGCGACCTCTGTGTAGACGCGTTCAAGGTTGGATCCCATCAGCCAGCGCACCGTGTCCCAATCGTGGCTGTTTACCTCTGCCAGCATGCCGTTCGAGGTGCGCAGGTCGCGCGCCCAGGGCGGCGGCAGGCCGGGGCCGTGGGTGTTCGATTTGATCATCATCGGCTCGCCGATCTCACCGCCGGCGATGCGCTCGGCTGCCGCCACGAACTCGGGATCAAAACGTCGCATGAACCCGATCTGCAGCAGCACATGATTGCGCTCGATGGCTGCCATGATGCCATCGCATTCTTCCAGATTCAGCGCCATCGGTTTCTCGCAGAATACGTGCTTCTTATTGTCTGCCGCGAGTACCGATAGGGGCAGGTGGGTGGGGGTGGGGGTGGTGATGACCACCGCGTCAAAATCCGCGCTCTCCAGCGCCTGTTCGAGAGTGTCGAATTGTTTTTCGATATTAAATTCCGCGGCGGTCTCCTCGCGTACGGGAACCACGGGGTCAACCAGCGCAACGATCCTGCCGCCCGGAACGTGGCGGGTGATCGCCCTGGAGTGGTTCTTGCCGACGCGCCCCGCGCCGATCATGCAAATGCGTACCTGACTTTTCACGTGGATCTCCTTGATCGAACAATAAAATCGTTAAGCAGTAAAGAACTGGTACAGCATTTCCTGCATCTGAATGTATTTCTGAACCAGCGGTTCGTACACCTCGTGGCATTGCCGGTCCGGCTGGATCGCCCCGCCGTGCGGGACAGCCGTGCGCCGGGCGTGTTCAGCCAGGTTGTCGATCACCCCGGCGGCTTTGCCCGCGATCATCGCTGCGCCCCACGTGCCGAATTCGTTGCCTGCCAGGCGTTGGTAAGGCACGCCCAGCACATCCGCCTTGATTTGGTTCCAGTCAGCACTGCGCGCGCCGCCGCCCACCGCGCGCGCTTCCACCATGCGCAGGTCGGGGATCAGTTCGCGCAGGATGCCGAGATAATAGGCATACTCGAAAGCGATGCTTTCCAAGATCGCGCGGGAGAAATGTGCTTGCGTGTGCGACCACGACGCGCCGATCCACGCGCCGCGCATCTGCGGGCTTGAGGGGCAGATCCTGCCGCCCAGGTGCGGTGAGAAGAATAATCCATCCGCGCCGATGGGGACTACAGCGGCTTTTTCGATCATCGCTTCGTAAAGGTTTTCGTCAGCGGGCAATGGCTCACCGCGTGAAGTGTTGTAAAAATTATCCCTGAACCAGCGCAGTGCAATGCCGCCGCCGCCGATGTACGCCAGGGGGTTCCACAACCCAGGG
>JBCFBD010000146.1:0-2399 GCA_038562455.1 Anaerolineaceae bacterium
ACGTTCACGCAATCGGTGGCGGACGTAGCCCCCGAGGAGTGGGGCGGCGTAAGTGGCGCTGGGATGGCGCGGCCATGAACTGCCAGTGCCAGGGCATTGAAGAATTGTTCAACCAGCGCACCGTGGCGCAGGACGTGCAGAATTACCACCGCAAGGGTCCGGACAAAACCACGCGCTGGCTGCTGGCGGCGCTCAAGGAGGCCGGCGTGCAGGGGCTGACGCTGCTGGATATCGGCGGCGGGGTGGGCGCCATTCAGCACGACCTGCTGGCGAACGGCGTGCAGAGCGGCACCGACGTGGATGCCTCGAGTATGTACCTGCAGGCGGCGCGCGACGAGGCGCGCGAGCGCGGGCTGGCCGACCGGCTGCGCTTCCGGCATGGCAACTTTGTCGATCTGGCCGGGCAGCTTGAACCGGCCGGCGTGGTCACGCTCGACCGGGTGATCTGCTGCTACGACGACATGCGCGGGCTGGTGGATTATTCGGCGGCGCGCGCCGAAAAGCTGCTCGGGCTGGTTTACCCGCGCGATACCTGGTGGATGCGGGTTGGCATGCGCTTGCTCAACTTCTTCATGCGCCTGCGGCGTAATCCGTACCGCGGTTTTGTTCACCCCACCGCTGAAGTGGATGCGCTGGTGCGCAAGCACGGCCTGCGCCAGCGTTATCACCGCCAGTCGTGGTACTGGCAGGTGGTGGTTTACGCGCGTTAAGCTGTGCGCCGCCAACAAATCAACGCCCCATTGAACTGAACCCAGAAAACAAGACAGGAAAAGAAAGCACCTCATGCGAGAATAGAAGCAGGAGGTGCTTTTACTATGTCTGGGAAAAAAGGAATGGTTCACTATCGCAAGGAAACAAAGCTGCTGGCAGTGCAGATGTGTTTAGAACAAGGAAAAACACATGCCGAAACCGCCCAGGAACTGGGACTGCCACGCGGAGAACTGGTTAGGCAGTGGGTTCGGCGCTTTCGGCGGGAAGGGGAAGCTGGTTTCGATAAGCCGATTGGGCGGCCGCGGAAAACGCCGTTAACCCAATCAGCCTATATCGCCCAACTGGAGATGGAGAACGCGCTGCTAAAAAAATTTCATACCGAGTTGCGCACAGCTATACTCGCGAGGCGCAATATCGGGTCATCGAGCACTACCGAGGAATCTACCCTGTGAACGCGATGTGTAGTTTCTTTGGGATTTCGCGAGCAGCTTACTATGTCTGGCTCAAGCGCAAGGGTCAACCAGATCCAGACGCTGAACGGAAACAATGGATCCTGGAAGCCTATGCTGCATCAAAAAGCACTTACGGATACCGGCGAATTGGGCTGTGGTTGATCCAGTATCGTTCGGTCATTATCAACCACAAGGCCATTTTGCGTTTGATGAACTGCCTGGGCATTCGCTCAGTGGCACGTCGCCGCAAGATGTTCACCAAAATGAGCCAGTTGGAGATCTATCATCGCTACGAGAACATTCTCAACCGTGACTTTGCGGCCACTCGGCCAAACCAGAAATGGGTAACGGATATCACCTACATTGCCACACAGCAGGGCTGGGCTTATCTATCCATCATCAAGGATTTATACGGTGGCTTTATCGTTGCTCATGCCATGAGCCTCTCAAACTCGGTGGCATTGGTAACCAAGACCCTCAAGTTGGCTCAGGAGAAAGAAAAGGTCACTGATGGACTGATCCTCCACAGTGACCAAGGGCATCAATATACCTCACACGCATATCATGTCCTTACCCAACAGTATAGCATTACTCCTTCCATGTCGCGCAGAGGCAATTGTTGGGATAATGCGCCAATGGAAAACTTCTTCGGCCATCTCAAAGAAGAAGCTCTACGCAATATCGCTACTCCTACTTTCGACGAGGCTAAGCGGATTGTTGATGATTACATCTACTTTTTCAACTATGAACGGATACAATTGAAAACAAGACAGACACCTCATCAACTCAGGTGTCTGTCCACTTAGCCTTGAGGCTGCTTTCTTTTTCTGTCTACCCTATGGGGTTCAGTTCAGTTTTCGCCGCGCTTTTGTTTTTTACCGGTTGACAGTATTATTCGACTTTAACCTGTTTGTACGCGGCCACCTGGTTGCCGTCAAGGTCTTCAACGATGAAGCCGATGATGTAATCGCCGGGCGCGGCGTAAAGCTGCTGCCACGACAGGCCGGCCTCGCTGAAGGTCAACGTCTTGCCGTCCTGCAGGGCGGTGGCGGTGACGTTGCCCTGACTGTCCAGGTCGAGCCACTTGTCTGAGATCGTAAACGTGTCGCCAACCGACGGCACAATTTCGCGCGGAGCGCCGGCGGTGTCGCTGCCGGTAAAACCTACCACGCGCTGCAGCAGCCCATTGGAAAAGTACAGCCGTGCGGTGCGTGTATCGCCGCTGTCAGCAAAAGT
>JBCFBD010000053.1:0-17430 GCA_038562455.1 Anaerolineaceae bacterium
GATCTCCAGCGCGGCTTCTGCTGCGCCCACGGCTGAGAAAGCCCAGCAGCTGCCGCACATACCCTGGTCTTTGACCGGGGTGAGCCAGTTACCGCCGCTGCTGCGCCAGTCGAAGGACGCGGGAAGGGCGTCCGCGGCGAGGTTGGTGGTGAAAATCTCGGTTGCGGTCTCGCGCGCCGGCAGTTCGCCGCTCTCGTTTGCGTTGCAGGAGGTGAGGTTCTCCTCCAGGCTGCTCAGTTCCTCTACCGTGCCGAGCGTGGTACCAGCCGCGTCGACGCACACGGCGTGCTGCGGCGCAAATTCACCGCCTGACTCAAGTGTGAGCGTCTGGTAGCCGTTTTGCGCGCAGTAGGAGTACTCCGCGCCGCATTGCCCGGCAAGGAAATCCCAGGCGTCGCAGGCGGTTTCCTCGGGCAATTGGCACACGCCGCGCGAGCCGTCAGCGCCGTCAGCGACGGATTGGTAGGTGTAGCCCATCTCGCGGCAGTACACCGCGGCGGGGTTGCCGATCTTGGTGAAACCCTCGGCGGCGGCTTTGGACTGGGTTGCGCCGCCCTTGAGCAGCAGCACCGCCAGGGCCAGGCTGGAAACAAGCAGGAAAATACCTGATCTTTTCATGTAATGAGCGTCCTTCCTACGGATAATGGAATTCACGCGCCATCGACTTTCAGTGGAAAGGGGATTAGCGTTGGGGGTGTTCCAGGGGAGAACCGTACCTATTATACAAGCCGGGTTGCAATAATCCCGCAATTATCGAATCTGTTAATTGCGTGTAGATATACGTGGCGTTATGCAGGTCGATTAGTTCTCCAACAAAAGGGACTTGATATAATTGGAGTGAACAGGTGCTCAGGCAATGAGTTGCTTAGTTGCTTAGTTAATTAGGCAGTAAGGCACCGAGGCACCCAGGCACTAATCAATAATCAATAATCACTAATCTTTTTTCTCACAGGATACCCCATGACCTCTTCGCTCACCCCGTTCTTCCATCCCGCCGGCGTCGCCGTGATCGGAGCATCTTCCAACCCGCGCAAGCTCAGTTACGGCATCATGCGCAACCTGGTCAATTCGCCTTACACCGGCGGCATTTACCCGGTCAACCCCGGCGCAGCGGAGATCCTGGGCAAGCCTAGTTATGCGGACATCAGCACGGTACCTGACCCGGTGGACCTGGCGGTAATCGTGCTGCCTGTCACCGCGATCCCTGACACGCTGGAAGCCTGCGGGAAGCGCGGGGTGAAGGCGGTAATTATCATTTCCGGCGGTTTCAAAGAGGTCGGCGCGGAAGGCGAGCAGATCGAGGCGCGTTGCCTGGAGATCATCAAACGCCATGGCATGCGCATGATCGGCCCCAACTGCGTAGGACTGGTTAACTTGCACAGCGGGCTGAACACCACCTTCATCTACGGTCTGCCTGACCCCGGCGGCATCGCCTTCATGGCGCAATCCGGCGCGGTGATGGGCGGGGTAGTGGACCTGGTGCAGGGCAAGAAGGTGGGTTTTTCACACTTCATCAGCATGGGCAACGAAACCGACGTGACCGAGACCGACCTGATGGAGTACCTGGCGGAAGATCCGAACGTGCGCGTGATCGCCGCCTACGTCGAGCAAATCCGCGACGGCCGGCGCTTTTTGGAGGCGGCGCGCAAGGTCTCGCGCATCAAGCCGATCGTGCTGTTGAAAGGCGGGCGCTCCAGCGCCGGGGCGCGCGCGGTCTCATCGCACACGGGGTCGCTGGCGGGCTCTTACGCTGCTTACCAGGCGGCTTTCAAGCAGGCGGGCGTGATTGAGGTGGGCAGCCTCAGCGAGTTGTTCGAGGTGGCGCTGGCATTCGATTTCCAGCCCCTGCCGCGCGGCGGACGGGCGGTGATTATCACCAATGCCGGCGGTCCGGCGGCGCTGGCATCCGACGCGCTCTCGGCCAACGGGCTGACGCTGGACGACCTGGAACCGGAGACGCGCGCGACGCTGCGCGCCGCGCTCAACCCCAGCGCGCAGGTGGGCAACCCGGTCGATATCCTCGGCGGAGCGGAACCCGCCGATTACGCGCTGTGCGTGAAGGCGCTGACGAAGGACAAGAATGTGGATATCATCCTACCGCTGCTCGTGCCACAGGCGCTGGTCAACCCGGCGGGGGTGGCGCAGGCGATCATGGACGAGAGCCGCGGCAGCGATAAGACCGTGCTGGCGAGCATCATCGGCGACATTTCGGTGGACGAGGCGCGGCTGGTGCTGCACGGCGCGCGCATTCCCATGTACACCACCGCTGAGGCGATGGGCAGCGTGCTGCGCCATATGCTGGCTTACCGCGCGTACCTCGCGCAGCCGGAGGCCGCTCCCGCTGTTCCGGGCGGCATCGACCGAGCGGCGGCGCAGGCGATCCTCAACGCGGCGGCTGGCAAAGAAAGCCTGGGCGAGGCGCACACCCGCCCGCTGCTGGCGGCTTACGGCATCCCGCAGGTGGAGGGTGGCTTCGCCGCCAGCGCGCAGGCTGCTGCCGAGATTGCCGGGCGTATCGGTTACCCGGTGGTGATGAAGATCGTCTCGCCGCAGCTGCTGCATAAATCCGATGTGGGTGGCATCCGGCTCAACCTGGCGGACGGCGCGGCAGTGGAGGCGGAGTATGTGAAGATGATGGCGGAGATCCACGCGGCGCGTCCTGACGCTGAGCTGGAAGGCGTGCTGGTGGAGAAGATGGCGCCGCTTGGGCAGGAGGTCATCATCGGCATGCAGCGCGACGCGGGCTTTGGCCCGCTGCTGATGTTCGGGCTGGGCGGCATCTATGTGGAGCTGTTCAAAGATGTGGCGTTCAGGGTGGCGCCGCTCACAGCCGATGAGGCGCGCCAGATGATCACCGAGACGCGCGCCGGCAGGCTGCTCACCGGCTTCCGCGGGCAGCCGGTAGCCGACCTCGACGCGGTGGTGGAGGTCATCCTGCGCCTGGGGCAGCTGGCGCTCGATTTTCCGCAGATCGCCGAAGCCGAGGTTAACCCGCTGGTGGTCTTCCCCGAGGGGCAGGGGGCGTTGGCGCTCGACGGGCGGGTGATTCTAAAATATTAGAGAACGCGTTGGTTTTTAACCTTAGGGGCAATTCATGATTGAATAAACCGGGTTTCATGAGCAATCTGTCAATGAGAGACCTGATGCTGCTACAGGTCGAAGCAATCGCCATTAAATATTCCCGGCTCTTATCATAAATGTATCTGTTTCCAAAATCAGGGCGCAGCGAGCTGCGCCCCTACATGATCGATTATCGATGTAGGGGCAATTCCTCCAATACAATAAGCATGTGAATTGCCTTGTGTGAATGAGTAAACCAGGTTTTTACAAATGGACTGTCATTAGCGAGCCGCTGCAAGTGCGGCGCAGCAATCCCATCGAGTATCCGTACTGGCTGGGGCACTGCCTACCCTGGAATGTTTTGAACTTTATGGTTGAGATGTACTTTTATACTAAGTTTGACATAGTAGAGTGGAATTCGTTCTTATCCCTTAGGAAGCAGTAAAACACTGGGGCTTGCTTTGTCACAGAGAGCGTTCCAAGCAACAACAAGTACTTTAAGTGCAGAAACCCGGAGTCCAAAATCAGACTCCGGGTTGGAAAACGAATGTTACTCGACCCCTACATGATGGTGAAGGGTTCAAAAATTCGTGGATAGAATAAGAGACGAGTACTGCCCGACCCCTACTCTTAATCTTCCACGTGCAGTAGTTCGCGCAGGCGGGGGAGATCGAAATCGACCACGATGGTGCCGTCGATGTCGAAGCTTGGGGTGGTGCGGTTGCCGTCCGCCCAGGCTTCCACCTGCTTTGCCGCACCGGGGGTGGTGGTGATATCCACCTCGGTCCAGTGCAGCTGGTGCTTGATCAGCCAGGCGCGTGCATCCTTGCAGTCTGGGCACCACTTGGTGCAGTACATCACGATCCCGCCGTGAGGCAGCGGCACAGGGTCAGGCTCCACTGGTTCGGGGACGTGGCGCACCGCGGGGTCAATCTCGCGGATTGCGCGGCGCAGTTCTGCATTGGATGGCAGCAGGTCAATATCGTGCACATCCACATAACGAATGATGCCCTGTTTGTCGATGACGATGAGCGCGCGTTCGGATCTGCCATCTTCCTTCAGCACACCGTAGCGCTGGGCTACAGCGCCGTGCGGCCAAAAATCGCTTAACAAGGGGTAGGTGATACCACCGAGATCTTTTGCCCACGCCGTGAGGCCGGGCACGGAGTCAACACTGATACCCAGAACCTGGGTGTCCAATCCCGCAAAACTGGCCATTTCAGCTTCGTAGAGCGGGATCTGCTCCGATCATATGGGTGTCCAGGCGAGGGGGAAGAAGGCGAGCACCACATTCTTCCCACGCAGGCTGGAGAGGGCGACTTCATGTCCCAGTTGTGACGGGAGGGTGAAGTCAGGTGCGGGGGTTCCAGTTGAAAGCGCCATAGGTCAAATCTCCTGAATTAATATTGTAACATAATCGGAGAGTATTAGTGTGAATACTGCCAAGTTCCCGCTAAAAATTGCATTCCACCATCGCGCGCGACCCACTAAAAGTCTACCCGGAGTTCTTTCCGCTCTGCTCCACTGCCTTCAACAGCGCTTCGGCCAGCGCCACTGCCTGCTCCTGCGTGATGTACAAATGGCTCTCATCATGCATAAAGATCTTTTCTTCCTCGGGGCAGGTTTCGCTAACTTTGATACAGATGTTATCTGCCAGGTCCTGGTCTTCGCACACGTATCGCACCTCGACCAGCAGCGTATTATCCAGTAGTTCGATCGGTTTCATGCCGGTCCTCCTAGTATCTTCTTACCCATAGTATACAAAAAACCACGCACGTCTTTCAACCTTTCATTGCGCATTTCGCAGGCAATTCAAAACGCAGCTAAAAACGGCAAAAGATGGTATATTCACCATTCCAGCTAATAATATTCTGTTTCACCTATGGAGGGTGCATGCCGATTATTTTCTTCAAGTTGAATTATCTCGATCCTGGTTCCGGCAGCCTGTTGGTGCAGCTGCTCGCCGCCGGTTTGCTTGGCGGGGTCGGAATTTTGCTCAAGACTTTCTGGGGGCGCATCAAGGCTTTTCTCAAAGGGGAGAAGTACGTCCCGCCCGCGCCGGTGGGTGAAGAGAACCAGGAAGAACCAGGGGAATGACAGGCGCGGACGAGCGCACCGGGGCCTCCTTCAGAGACCCGAGCGGTTTCATCTTCAAGCGCGATGGCGTGCTCTACCGCCAGGTCAACCAGGCGTACCGCAAAGTCTACGACCGCCTGATGACCGGCGGGCTGTATGAGGCGCTCACCAGCCGGAGGCTGCTCATCCCGCATGATGAGGTCGAGGTGCAGCCCGCTGATGCCGCACTGGCGTACAAGGTCATCCGCCCGCAGGCGGTGCCGTTCATCTCGTATCCCTACGAATGGTGTTTCTCGCAGCTCAAAGATGCCGCGCTGCTCACACTAGCTGCCGCGCGCACCGGGCTGGAGCAGGGCATGGTGCTCAAGGACGCCAGCGCTTACAACGTGCAGTTCGTGGATGGCAGGCCGCTGCTCATCGACACGCTTTCATTTGACCTTTACAAAGAGGGCGCGCCGTGGGATGCCTACCGCCAATTCTGCCAGCACTTCCTGGCACCGCTGGCGTTAGGTGCGCTGGTGGATATTCGACTGTTGCAGTTAATGCGTGTATATATCGACGGCATCCCATTAGACCTGGCGAGCGGACTGCTGCCCGGCAAGACGAAGCTGGGATTGGCGGGACTGGCAGTACACATTCACCTGCATGCCAAAGCCCAGCAGCAGTACAGCGACAAGCAGGCCGCGCAGGCGAGGGCAGTGAAGCTCAGCAAAGCGGGTTTGCTCAATATCCTGGACGGATTGGAAAAGACCATCCAGCCACTCAAGTGGGAGCCGAAGGGCACAGAATGGGGCGATTACTATAATTGCACCAATTACAGCGACGACGCGCTGAAGACCAAAGCTGAGATCGTTGGGCGGTTCGTGGAGAAGATTGACCCTAAAACCGCCTGGGACCTGGGCGCGAATAACGGGCTGTTCAGCCGCGAACTCTCACGCCGTGGGGCGCAGACCTTCGCCAGCGACGTCGACCCAGCCGCAGTGGAACAGGATTACCTGGCGGTAAAAGCCAACCACGAGTCGAACCTGCTGCCCGTGGTGATCGACCTTACCAATCCCAGCCCTGCGCTGGGTTGGACGCACCGGGAGCGCGAGTCGCTGCTCGAACGCGGCCCGGTGGACCTGGTGATGGCGCTGGCGCTTATCCATCACCTGGCGATCTCGAACAACGTGCCGCTGGGTTCGGTGGCGCAGTTCTTCGCCGCCGCTGCGCGTTGGGCGATCGTTGAGTTCGTGCCCAAGAGCGATTCGCAAGTGCAACGTTTGCTCGCCTCGCGTAAGGATATTTTTGACCAGTACAGTGAAGCTGGCTTCGAGGCGGCGTTCAGCCCATTTTTCACCATTATCGAAAAGACCCCCATCCCTGGCAGTGAACGAGTGTTGTATTTATTCGACCGGAAATAACCGCGCGTCGAAGAATTCCGTGTGTACAAAAATAAACGGGTTTTCCGTTACAACCGCAGGTGCGATTTACAAATCGGCGGAACATTATTTTATAAAGTAGGGGGCGGTTCCAAAACCGCCGCGCGCTCTGGAAAATACCGGGTTGTGTCCATTCGTAAGGGTCGGGATTGCTTCGTCACGACGAACATTCTTACTAATGACAAAACCAGTGGGGTATTGCTTCGCAAAAGCTGCTGACAATGATGCCGCGCGCGGGTAACTCTCTCACAAGCCGGTATAATAACGCCATGCCCCTGCCATACTGGAAAACCAAACGCTTGGAAGAAATGACCCCCGAGGAGTGGGAGAGCTTGTGCGATGGCTGTGCGCGTTGCTGCCTGATCAAGTTCCAGGACGAGGACACTGGTCATGTTTATCACACCAACGTGGTGTGCGAGTACCTCGAGATCTTTCACTGCCGTTGCACGCGCTATGACGAGCGCTCGGTGCTGGTGCCAACCTGCCTCACGCTTACCCCGCAGATGATCGGCTTGCTTTCGTGGATGCCCGAGACCTGCGCCTACCGCCTGCTGGCGGAGGGCATGGACCTGCCGCCCTGGCATCACCTGGTATGCGGGGACACGAACGCGGTGCACATGGCGGGCGTCTCGGTGCGCGGCAAGGTGGTTTCGGGCAAGGATGTAGAGGAGGATGACCTGCCGGATTACGTTATAGATGAAGATCAATCCTGAAACAAATCTATCTCAAATGCCACCGATCCTTCAGAGGGAAAAAGTTCGAAGGCAATCTAATCCAGAAACGAATTGGCAAGAGTTGCCCTGGAACAACCCTGATTTACAAGAAATGTGACCATTCGTGCAACTAGTGGGCGATGATTAAGAATTGGAGGCTCCAGCATCGCAGAGTATAATAATCATAGAAAAATCCCTCCCCGCGGGGAGTTAACAAGGAGAACACGATGATTGTAACCACAAAGGAATTATTCAAAGCCGCATACGGCAAATACGCCATTGGCGCCTATAACATCAACAACCTCGAACAGACCATGGGGCTATTCCGGGGCAACCTTGAGAGCGAAGCGCCGTTCATCATCCAGATCAGCAAGGGTGCGCGTTCCTACTCCAATAAATTGATGCTCGAAGGGCTCATCCGCTCGGCTGACCAGGTCTTCCCGCAGGCGGTATTTGCCGTGCATCTTGACCATGGTGACGAGGAGACTTGCTACGACTGTATCAATAGCGGTTTCTACTCCTCGGTGATGATCGATGCCTCAGCCGAACCTTTCGAGAAGAACATCGAGATCACCCGGCGCGTGGTCGAAGCCGCGCATGCCACGGGCATCGTAGTGGAAGCCGAGTTGGGCAAGCTGGGCGGTGTGGAAGAGCACGTGCAGGTCGACGAAGCCAATGCCATGCTCACCGATCCCTCCCAGGCGCGCGAGTTCGTTGAGCGCAGCGGCTGCGATTCGCTGGCAGTCGCCATCGGCACCAGCCACGGCGCCTTCAAGTTCAGCGGCTCACAGAGCCTGCACTTCGACGTGCTGGCTGAAATCCAGCGCCGGTTGCCTGGCTTCCCGCTGGTAATGCACGGCTCGAGCTCGGTGCCGCAAGACGAGGTGGAACGCATCAACAAAGCCGGCGGCGACCTCAAGGGCGCCAAGGGCGTCGATGCCGACCAGTTCAAGCGCGCCGCAGAGTTAGGCGTGACCAAGATCAACATCGATACCGACGGTCGCCTGGTGTGGACGCGCGTACATCGTGAATACTTCCTCGAGCACCCCGAGAACTTCGACCTGCGCCCGGTAGGCAAAGTATTCATGGATGAGTACGCCAAATTCATCGCGCATAAGAACGGCAAACTCGGCAGCGCCGGCGAGCTGGAAGCCGTGCGTGAGCTGGTACAAAAATAGCTTTAGAATCACGCATAAGAGCAAAAACGGGTGCGCCGCGCTTGAGGTGCACCCTTCAAACTAAAGTTCCTGGGGATTCTCACGACTTTAGAATTACTTATCAATTACCAAAATAAGCCCAACTGCACTTTGAGAAATTTTATAATCATCTCAGTGAAGAACTTTGGTTTGGAATCGATCGAGTTCGATACAGTCTAAGAGGGTGAGGAGGACCGGCAGTGGCTGGTGTGTACGAGTATTCATACACCAATATCGTGCTCACGATCATGGCGATCCTGCTGACGCTGGTGATCGCGGGTTTCGCGTGGTTCCACCGGCGCATTAACGGCGCCACTCACCTGATCGTCCTCACACTGACAGGTACCTCCTGGGGGCTCATTTACCTGGCAGAACTGTTGGTCAAACCCCCTGCCCTTCGATTGATCCTGGAAGATATTCAATATGTACCCGCAAGTTTTCTGGCACCAATTTTTTTGTTGCTCACCCTGGTGTTCACCGGCAGGTTCCAGCGCTACCGCAAATGGCGCTGGCTGCTTTACGTGGTGCCGCTGCTCACCGTGGTGGTGATCACTGGCAGGGAAATCTTCGACCTGTTTCGTCTGGTCGGCGTCAAGACAGGCACCGGGGTTGCCCCGGGGTCCACAGTGAACGGACCCTGGTACTGGGTAGTAGTCGGTCATTCAATTGTGTTAATGTTGATTTCTGTGGCGGTGTTGGTCCACGCATACCTGCGCGCACCGCGCTGGTCGCGTGGGCGCATTGGGGGGCTGCTGGTGACATCGGGGATCATCACCGTTGCGGCTGTGCTCTCGCTGCCCGCCTGGATCAGCAATGTCGATATCAACCTGCCGCTCATCGCGCTGCTCATGGCGCTGACCTTTTTGGCGTACAGCCTGCTCGGTGCACGCATGCTGGAGGTGATCCCGCTGGCGGCTAGCACGCTGCTCAACCAGGTCTGCGACGCGGTCATCACACTCAACGCGCAGGGCGAGATCGTCGACTACAACAGCAGTGCACGCGCCATTCCGCACCTTGCACTCGCCGACCATATCGGTGAGTGCTTTCCCGACCTGCTGAAAGAACAGCTCGGTATTGAGCTTACATCAGGCTGGGAGATCGACCACTCTGAAGAGATTGATATGGGAGAAGGGGCTGAGGCAAGGACCTATGACATGCGTGTTTCACCCCTGGTGGGTGACGACCGCAAGACGATCGGCTCACTGGTCGTGTTGCGCGATCTCACCCGGCGGAAATTGGAAGAAATCGAGCGGGTGCATATCCAGGAGCGCTACCATGCGATCCTGCAGAATGCCAATTACGCCATCCTGTTGATGGATGCAGAAGGCAGGATCAGGGAGTACAACGAGCAGTTTGCTCTTTTGAGCGGTTACGCCAATGAAGAGCTGCAAGGACGCCTGCTGCAGGAATTTGCGCCGGCAATACAGGTGATCACTGCATCAAATAATGGAAAACCGCAACCTACTCAGGAAGTGATTTTGCGAATTGCCAATGGCGATCTTATCCCCACGGATGTCAATATCATCCCCATCGGTGGAGAGGGAATTCCCTTCTATTTTGTCACCATGCAGGATATCCGTGAGCGCAGAAAAAACCAGGATTTTTTAAATGAGGCGCTGGAAAACATGCAATTGCGCGCGAATGACCTGGCGATTTTGCGCAACGTGACCGAAGCGCTAAACCAGGCGACCTCTCTGCGCGATGCTGTGCTGCCGGTGATTGAAACGGTGCGCCAAATCACCAACAGCAGCAATATCTGGTGTTTCATTTTAGGTAAAACGCCAGGTAGTTATCAGCGCATCGAATACCACCCGCTGAGTGAAAACAACTTGCTGGTGATCGAGAATCATAATGGCAACCCGCCGTTGTGCCTTACTAATCTGACGGCTGGCTGCATCGCCTCGCCGCGCGCCATCAATGGCTGCCCGTGCAGCACGCTAACGAGTGAACGGCGGCATCACTCTTTCCCGCTTTATGTGATGAAACAGCCGCTGGGCGTGCTGAATTTCATTGAGGAAAGCCACACCCCGATCAACGAAAACAAAGAGCGCCTGCTGCAAACCATTTGCGGCTCGCTGGCGGTTACGATCGACCGGGTGCGCTTGTTTAAAAGCGAGTACGACCAACGCAAGCTGGCAGAGACATTGAGGGATATCGGCAATGCGCTCACCACCTCGCTGGACCTCAACGAGGTGTACGACCTGCTGCTCGACCAGCTCTCGCGCGTGATCCCATATGACGGCGCGAGCGTGATGGTGCTCAATGATGGACAGGCTAACATCACTCGCACGCGTGGATATGAACTCACAAAAAAGAAGCACCGGGCAGAATTTAAGAATTACGTGTTTGATATTGAAACGACCGCTAACTTGAAGAAGATAATCTTTACCAGGACGCCGGTGATCATCGACGACACGCATATCGATGAAAACTTCATCAAAACGGATGTTTCTGCTGATTATCACAGCTGGCTGGGAGCGCCTGTCATCATTGACAATAAAACCGCCGCCATTTTCAGCCTGGATAAAGAGGAGATTGGTTTTTACAACGAAGAACACGCACGTCTGCTATCCAGCTTTGCCACGCAGGCTTCTTTGACCATTCGCAATGCCACGCTCTTCAGCCAGGAGAAGAATCGCATCAAGCAACTCGATGGCCTACGCGCCACACTCACCGCCATCAGCGCGCAACTGGACGTACAGGTACTGTTGAAGGAAGTGCTCAAGCGCGCGGTCGGGCTGCTCAACGCGGAGTTTGGCGAACTAGCGCTCTATAATGCCGACCAGGACCTGCTACGTGTGATCGCCTCTGAAAACATGCAGCCTGAGACCGTCGGAGTGGAGATCCGCCGGGGCGAGGGACTGTTGGGAGAGGTAGCGCGCACGCGCAAACCCTTCGCCGTACCGGATTACACCAACTGGCCTTTAAGACTGGCGGCATATAAGGATTACGATCTCAATTCATTGATGGCTGCGCCCCTGTTGAGCGCTGAAAAAGACCTGCTGGGCGTGATCGGTATCGGTTTTTCGCGCAAGAATTACACACCCACTGAAGATGAAAAGCGGCTGCTCAACTTGTTCGCCCAGCAGGCGACTGTTGCGCTGCGTAACGCCCGCCTGTACGAAGAAGCCCGACGCCGCGCAGAAGAAGCCGAGACTATCCGCAAAGCAGGCGCGGTGGTGGTGTCGTCGCTCGCGCAGGACAAAACTATCAGCTTGATCCTGGAGCAGCTCGCCCATGTGGTGCCGTATGACAGCGCATCGGTTCTGCTCTACAAAAAGGGCAAACTGCAGATCGTTGGTGGTCATGGGTTCAATGATATTCAACCCGTACTCGGTATGGAAATCTCACTTGATCGCATAAACCCCGGTGCGTGTGTTTTCCTGGATAACGCACCCCTGATGATCAGTGACGTTCCATCAGCGGTGCCGCATTTCAACCAGGTACAAAAAAATAACCATCTCATCCATTCCTGGTTGGGGGTGCCGCTGAAAATTCAGAACCAGCCAATTGGTATCCTTTCGCTGGATGGACATTCGGCCAACTTGTTCGACAGCGAACATGAACGGCTGGTGACCGCCTTTGCTGACCAGGTGTCCATTGCGCTGGAGAACGCCCGCCTCTACGAGGGTGCACTGCAAAACGCCAGCCGCTTCGAAACGCTGTACAAATTGAGCCAGGTGATCAGCACAAACATCCGTTCTGAGCAAATCTACCCAGCCATCCATGAAGCCACCACTGAACTGATGGATACCGAATTCTTCAGCATCTCGTTGGTGAACGAGAAAGCCGGTTTGATCGAAGACGTTTACATGGTCGACCGCGGCGAACCGGTGGCGTTATCCAGCCGGGCTCTAGGGCAAGGGTTGTTCGGTCACGTGCTGGAAACAGGTCACTCGCTGCTGTATAACACCTTCAACGACGACATGATAGCCGAATCCGGCGCGGTGCTGATCGGCGATCCCAAAGAGGACGAGATCTCCCAATCCGTGCTGGTGGTACCGCTCAAGATCGGTTCGCGGCTGGTTGGTGTTGTTTCGACGCAGAGCTACAAACCTTACGCCTACACGGATACCGATGTGGAATTGTTAGAATTACTGGGTGCCAACGCGGCGATCGCCATCGAAAACGCGCGCTTGTTCAGCGAAGTGCAGGAATTGGCGGTTACCGACCCATTAACGGGATTATACAATCGCCGCAAGCTTATCGATTTGGGCGAGTCTGAATTCGCCCGTTCGTCACGCTACGAACGCGACCTAAGCGCCATCATGCTGGATTGCGACGGATTCAAGCGCGTAAATGACACTTTTGGTCACTCCGTCGGCGATCAGGTGTTGATCCGCTTGGGTGAAATCGCACTTGCCTCGATCCGCAAAGCCGATATCCTTGCGCGTTACGGCGGCGATGAGTTTATGATCCTGTTGCCTGAGACCGGCATCGAAGCCGCGCGTGTGGCGGCGGAAAGATTGCGCGAAGACGTAATCCGCGCCCCCTTCGCGACCAACGCAGGCAACCTGCCTTTCTCGGTCAGCGTGGGCGTCGCCAGCTTTGAGAAAGGCGTGCGCAGCCTGGGACAGCTGCTCGACCGGGCAGATTTAGCCAGCTACGTTTCAAAAGATACCGGCGGCAACCGCGTGACGCTTTGGGACGCTTCGCTGGCGAGAAAGCATAATCAACCGAAAACGTAGAACAATCACCTTGCATTTTTGTTAAGCCCATTGTATTTCGTCTCGAAAAGTTGTAATATTTTTGTTTATAAGGTTAATTCATGACAACTGCGACCAGCCTTTCCATTTACGTTTATATTATGATGCTCATGGGCATGTACATTTACCAGAGCAAATTATGGGTTAGGCTGACCGAAGCGAATCAAAAATAAGTAGAAAGAAAACTCCCCGAAGCCACCTGACCCAAAGCAGGTGGTTTTTTTATTCTTTAGCAGGAGGTGTCGCGCAATCAATGAAAACTGAACTATGGTTCACTGAAATTTCTACAAAGTACATTTAATACAAATAGGAGAAGAAAGATGAAAACCCCGAAATTGTTCGTGATAATGCTCGTTTTTACCCTGCTCTTGACCGCCTGCCAGACCCCGGCAGCGCCAACCGCAGCTCCTGCCGAAGCGGCTGCCAACAACGTGCCAGAAGTCTGCACGACCGACTCGTTCGGCTGCGCCGTGTTCAAGCCCGGTGATGTGCTCAAGATCGGCATGGGTGCCCCAATGACCGGCGGCGATGCCTCCTATGGCATCGATATCTCGCAGGGCGGCAAGATCGCCGTGCAGGACTTCGGCGAACTGAATGGATTCAAGTTTGAACTGGTTGCCGAGGACGACGGTGGTACCGCTGAAGGCGGCGCTGCGGTTGCCAACAAGTTCGCCTCTGATCCCGCCGTGGTAGCCATCGCCGGTCACATCTACTCCGGCGCAACATCCGCCGCCATGCCGGTGTACGAAAAAGTCGGCTTGCCGATGCTCTCCCCCTCCGCCAGCCTGCCCGCCCTCACCACCATGGGCAGCGCAGTGTTCAACCGCATTGTCTTCACCGATGCCCGCCAAGGTCCGCCAGCTGCTGAGTACCTGTTCGACAAGCTCGGCATCCGCAAGCTTGCCGCCATCCATGACGGCAGCGACTACGGCAAAGGCCTGGCTGAAGCCGTGGTTGCGCGCTTCACCGAGTTGGGCGGTGAGGTGGTGGTAACCGAAGCCATCACCAAAGGCGAAACCGATTACACCCCAGTGCTTTCCGCGGTCGCTTCGAAGAATCCCGAAGCCATTTACTTCGGCGGCTACACAGCCGAAGGAGCGGTCATCGTCAACCAGATGAAACAGACCGGCCTCGAGAATGCACTCTTCTTTGGCGATGACGGCACCTATGGTGCTGACTTCCTGGCGCGCACCGGCGCGAACGGCGAAGGCGCTTTTGCAACAATCGCCCCTATCCCGGCTGAATCCGCTGAAAAGACAGCTTTCGATGCCAAGTACCTCGAGCAGTTTGGCAAAGAAGCCGGCTCACTCTCCCCGTACACCTGGAATGGCTATGACTCCACCGCCGCACTCATCAGCGCGGTCAAATCAGTGGCTGTGCTTGGCAGTGACGGCAACCTCTACGTGCCGCGCGGCGCGCTCGTCACCGCGGTTCGCAACCTCACTGATTACAAGGGCATCGGCGGCACTTACAGTTGCGACGCCACCGGTGAATGCAATACGCTTCCTCCCATGTTCGTAGTGGTCAAGGATGGCGCCTGGGTACCTGCTCCGTAACCGTTCCTCTCTCCTACCGGTCGGGGAGGTAAACCTCCCCGACCCATTCCATCCTTACGGAAGGTCTACTCTCGTATGAACGTCCCTCTTGCCACCAAAACTCTCCGTCAAAACGGAAGGATCCAAACAGTGCTGCGCCAGGTGCTTGGCGCAGTGCTGGGTGTCTTCGTGCTCTACCGCCTGTACGATGTGATCATCGTGCAGCACGAGTACGGACCTGAAACATGGACGCGCCTGCTGATCGCCGGCTTGGTCATCGGCAGCGTTTACGCACTCATCGCCATTGGTTACACCCTGGTCTACGGCATTCTTTTTATGATCAACTTCGCCCACGGCGAAGTGATGATGTTGGGGGCTTACAGTACGCTTTTCGTCTTTGAAGCTTTCAAAGCCATCAAGGTGGGCAGCGATCCCGTTCTCACTTTTTCCAACGCTTATCCTGTGCTGGCAATCATCATTGCCTTCCTGGTGGGCATGAGCTTTTCCGCACTGATGGGCTACCTGCTGGAGCGCATCGCCTACCGCCCGCTGCGCAAAGCCCCGCGCCTGGTGCCGCTCATCAGCGCCATCGGGGCATCCATCTTCCTGCAGAACGCAGCCCAGCTGCTCTTCAGTCCACAGTTGCGTGATGTGACCAACCCTGAGGTGCTGGCGCGCGGCGACGGTTGGAGCCTGATGATCAACGGTAGCCGGGTGATACTCCCCTATACCGGTGTGTTCACCTTCGTGCTCTCACTGCTGTTGCTCACCGGGCTTTACCTGGTAGTGCAGAAGACGAAACTCGGGCGTGCGATGCGCGCCGTGGCGCTGGACAAGAAGACCGCCGCGCTGATGGGCATCGACGTGGACCGCACCATCAGTCTGACCTTCCTCATCAGCGGAGCGCTGGCGGGGGCGGCCGGGGTGATGTGGGGCATCCACAATGGGCTGGTGTATTACTACGTCGGATTCATTCCGGGCATCAAGGCGTTTACCGCTGCGGTGCTGGGCGGCATTGGCAACCTGCCGGGTGCGATGCTCGGCGGGCTTTTCCTGGGCATCATCGAGTCGGTGGGTCCCGCCGCCCTGGGGTTGGACTTCCAGTTGAAGGATGTGATCGCCTTCGCCCTGCTCATCATCGTGTTGATCTTCCGCCCATCCGGTCTGCTGGGAGAGAGGCTCGCGGAGGAGAAACTATGAAAAGCCTGCTGCGAAAGAGCCTCGCCAGCGGCGCGGTTTTCGGTGTGGTGCATATCTTCCTCGTGCTGATCGGCTTTAACACGCTCGTCGGCACCCTGCTTACCCGCCTGGCGGGGTTCAAATTCAGCGGAGATATCCCCCCCACCCCTGCGCTGGTCGTCTATACCGCCCTGTTAGCCATCCTCGGCGGCTGGTCGGCAGCCCGCAAGATCAAACCTGACAGCCTGGCGAAGAGCCTGGCAGCCGGAACCGCTGCCGGACTGGTCACCGGGTTGTTCGCCTTCCTGCTCAGTTCTGGGCTGGGCTGGCTGCTGACCAACAGGGTCGATTTCCGCCAGTACCTTGCCTACCTCTCTTTCGATTTCATCCGCGCCACCCTGTACCAGCTTGCGCCGCTACCAGGCGCGTTAAGCGCGCTGGCGCTGTTCTTCGCCGGCGGGGCGTTCGGCGGGTTGCTGCGCGGTTTGCGTGAGGTGAGGATTGTGCAAAAGTTCAGTGCGCTCCTGCGCGGCGCATGGGTAAAACTCATGGAACTGGTCAACCGTGTGCAGCACAGCCGCTACCGATTGCCGGTGCAAATAGGCTTGTTCGCCCTGCTCGCTGTCGCAGTGGTGCTGTTTCCGCTCAGGTGGGGCTCGTACTGGAATTACGTTACTGGCACGGTGGGATTGTATGTCATCCTCGGGCTGGGGCTCAATCTAATCGTTGGGCTTTCCGGCCAACTCGTGCTGGGGTACATCGCCTTTTTCGCCATCGGAGCTTACACCATGGCGCTGCTCAATTCGCCCATCCCGCACAACATCATGCTTGGCTTCTGGCCAGCCTTGGTGCTGGGAGTGATCATGGCGGCGCTGGCAGGGTTGCTACTGGGGCTGCCGTTAATGCGCCTGCGCGGAGATTACCTCGCCATCGTCACGCTCGGCTTCGGTGAGATCATCCGTATCCTGTTGAAAAGCGACGCGTTAACCGACCTCACCGGTGGTCCGCGCGGCATTCAGAACATTAGCGGTCCACGCCTGTTCGGCATCGACTTCAACTCAGATATCCATTTCACCTACCTCATCCTGGCGGCAGTGCTGCTGGCGGCGTTCGTGTACCACCGCCTGGAGCGTTCTCGCGCCGGGCGTGCCTGGCTCGCGATCCGTGAGGACGAAACAGTGGCGCGCGCGACCGGGGTAAACACCCGGCGCTACAAACTGCTGGCGCTGGCTTTGGGGGCGGCCTTCGCCGGCTTGGCGGGCGCGATCTACGCCAGCCGCAACCAGTTCACCGGTCCTGATGAGCACTCGCTGATGGCGTCGATCAACGTGCTCAGCCTGATCATCGTCGGCGGTATGGGCAACATTCCGGGCACCATCCTCGGCGCGTTCGCGCTCAAGGGACTGCCCGAAATCCTGCGCGAGTTCGCCAATTACCGGCTGCTCACCTTCGGCGCGCTGCTGGTGGTGATGATGCTCTCCCGCCCGGACGGGTTGATCCCCACCCGGCGGCCCAAGTATCCCCTCCCACCCCCTGACAATGTG
>JBCFBD010000147.1:0-2375 GCA_038562455.1 Anaerolineaceae bacterium
CGCGCAACTATTTGAAAAGGAGAATTGAAATGAAACGTCGCTTTTTGGTACTGTTTAGTGTGCTGCTGGTAGCCAGCCTGCTGCTGGCTGCTTGCGCCACGCCAACCGAAGCTCCGGTTGCTACCGAAGCCCCGGAAACTGAAACCCCGGTCGTTACCGAAGCCCCAGTGGCGGCTGAACCTCTCGAAATCACCCTGGCATTCCGCGTGGTCGACCGCGCTTACCTGCCTTCACCTGACAAGGTGGCGCAGGAAATCCAGGCGCAATTGAGCGAGGTGGGCATCAATGTAACGCTGAAGGAAATGGAATCCGCCGCCTTCATCGATGCTACTGCTGCCGGTAGCGAAGGCTTCTACCTGTTGGGTTGGAACGCCGACTACCCGGATGCCACCAACTTCTACGATTACCACTTCGCTACTTCTGAGAACATGCAGTTCGGCGATCTTTACGATGACATGGTGGCAGAGATTCGCGCCGCCGGCAAGCTCTCAGATCCTGAAGCCCGCCAGGCGCATTATGACACCATCAACCAGATGCTCAAGGATTATCTGATGATGATCCCGGTCGCCAATGGAGGTTCCTCAACCGTATTTGGCGCGGATGTTGAAGGCGCACACTCCAGCCCGCTGGGCAACGAGGTCTTCAGTGTGATGAGCAACGGCGCCGATCAGCTCGTCTGGATGCAGAACGGCGAACCCGCCGCCCTGTGGTGCTCGGATGAGACCGACGGCGAGACCCTGCGCGCCTGCGAGCAGGTTTACGAGCCCCTGCTGGCCTTCGAGGTCGGCGGCACTGATGTTGTGCCCGCCCTGGCTGAATCCTACTCAGCCAACGAAACCCTGGATGAATGGACCTTCACGATCCGCGAAGGCGTCACCTTCCATAATGGTGCTGTGCTTGACGTCAACGATGTAGTGGCGACTTTCGCCTCCTATTGGGATGCTGCCAGCCCCAATCACACTGGCCGCACCGGCAACTTTGAGTACTTCGGCGCATTCTTTGGCGCTCCCATCAATACCGAAGCCGTTGAGGCAGAGCTCGTCGATACCGACGGTTTGCTTTCGTTGACCGCCCCCAGCTGCGATTATGGCGGTGAGTTTGCCTCCATCGCGGCAGTGGACGCCAGCACGGTCAAGTTCACCCTGTGCTACCCCGATCCCGCTTTCCCGTCAAAGGTTGCGTTCTCGGTCTTTAGTATCCTGGATAAGGATCATCTTGACCTGACCGCCGGCGATTCTGTTGCCATCAGCGACAATCCCAATGGCACTGGCCCGTACATGGTCAGGCAATGGAACCGTGGTGACAGCGTGGTCTTCGATGCCTTCCCCGGATACTGGGGCGAAGCCGCCAAGACCCCTACGCTGATCTTCCGCTGGTCAGAACAGTCCGCACAGCGTTTGCTTGAGCTGCAGGCCGGCACCGTGGATGGCATTGACAACCCCGGTCCTGATGATATTGCCTCCATCGAAGCTGATGCCAACCTCGCGCTCTACCCGCGCAACGGTTTCAACATCTTCTACATCGGCTTCAACCACAACCTTGCTCCGTTCGATAACCTGCTGGTCCGCCAGGCGGTCACTTTCGCCATCGACCGCGCACGCATCGTGGAGCAGTTCTACCCGGTGGGCTCCAGTGTTTCCGACAGTTTCGTGCCTGCCTTTGTGTATCCTGGCGCCAGCCCGAACGTTCCCTGGTGGCCTTACGATCCTGAGAAGGCCAAAGAACTGCTCGTCGAAGCCGGCTACGCCGTACCGTAAGTTTTTCGCAAACAAGTCGTTCACCATGGATGGGGCTGGGTCTCCGGCCCCATCCACAACCTGACATTAGAGAGAAATCGCATGCTTCAATTCATCGCCCGCAGGTTATTGTTATTGCTGCCAGTCATGCTCGGCGTGGTGCTGGTCACATTCCTGATCGTGCGCCTCATTCCGGGAGACCCGTGCGTTACTATGCTGGGAGAACGAGCCACGCCCGCCAAGTGCGAGGCTTTCCTCGAACGTTACGGACTTAACGATAATCTCGGTGTGCAGTTCGTCCGCTATCTCGAAAACCTGGGCAAGGGCGACTTTGGTGATTCAATCCGCTTTACCCGCCCTGTTACCACGCTCATCGCCGAGCGCCTGCCACTCACCATGGAGCTGACGCTGCTCGCCATGATCTTCTCCACCACGGTGGGGGTGCTGCTGGGGGTCATTTCAGCCCTTAAACGCAACACGATCATAGATACGATTACCATGATCATTGCCAATATCGGGGTTTCGATGCCTGTGTTCTGGTTGGGGCTGCTTTTAGCCTATTTCTTTGCCCTCACACTCAAAGGAACGCCGTTCGTTCTGCCTCCGTCAGGCAGGTTCTCTGCTGGCTTATCGCCGGCC
>JBCFBD010000054.1:0-17199 GCA_038562455.1 Anaerolineaceae bacterium
TTTATGACCGACTTCTACCACACCGCGGATATCGCGCGCAACCAGTTCGTTCTCACCGGCTTTCAACGCACCAATGTTGATCACCATGTCTATTTCGGTTGCGCCGTTATCCAACGCGTTCTGAGTTTCAAAAGCCTTGACCTCTGGGGATGTCGCCCCCAGGGGGAAGCCGATGACCGTGCAGACCTTGACCTCCGAATCCTTGAGCAGGTCGGCACACAGTTTGACATGCGTGGGGTTGACACATACCGATGCAAAATGATACTTTTTAGCCTCAAAACACAACTGGGCGATCTTGTCGCTCGTCGCGTCTGGTTTCAACAGGGTGTGATCGATCATCCCCGCCAGCGAACGGTCCTCGGGGATCACCCCCACGGTGGAGGTGAGCCGTTCGGCCCCCGCGCTGACCACATGCCCGGCATTGTCAAAACAAGTTTTCACCTTTACGCCGTCCGAGACATCCACCACGCAATACACGCCAGCAGGGTTCTTATCGTGTTCCTCCTGCTCCACCATCGCAAGCAGGACCTCACGCGTAATGATCTCGACCAGGGTTTCGATTGTCTTCATGTCCGGTGTCATGCTGTCTTCCCGTCCTTTAGAAAGCGCTTTTCAAGCGCGATGATCTTGTTCACCCGTCCGGTGTGCCTGCCGCCGCCAAATTCGGTCGCCAGCCAGGTGGAAAGGATCTGTTTGGCGAGGTTATTTCCGATGAGACCAGCACCCAGGGTCAGCACATTGGCGTCGTTGTGTTCGCGGCTGTTCACCGCTGTAGCATAATCATAGCATAAGGCTGCCCGGATGCCCGGCACTTTGTTGGCAGCCATGCACGAGCCGATCCCCGCGCCATCGATGATCACGCCGCGCCAGGCCTTACCTTCCGCTACCAGCGAGGCGACAGCATAAGCGATATCCGGGTAATCCACCGCGTCGGTGGTGTTCGTGCCGCAGTCTGTGACTTCGTAGCCCAGGCTTCTCAACTCCTTAATCAGCAGTTCCTTGAGCGCCAGCCCGCCGTGATCCGTGCCAATGGCGACCATTTTTCCGGCTGTTTTTGTCGTAGGAACAGGCTGTGGCGCTGCCGCGGTTGTTGGGGGAACCAGGGCAGGCTCATTTGCAGCGGTTTCGATTTCCGGGGATGCCTCAACGCCAAGCGTGCTGCGCAGCACTCTTGTCACAATGTTATGGATGTCTTTTTCTGAGAACTGACTCATCGAGCAAAGAACTCCATACTTGACGTTTCAAACAAAATGTTGGATAATGTAACTGGTAGTGACCACATGACCAGTATCTAAGATAATCATACCACTTTAAAATCATATGTCAAGAACGATCGATCCATACACCGCGGTACCCAAGTACTACCAGCTTGCTTCTATTTTACGTCAAAAGATAGAAGAGGGTGCATGGGAGCCGCGCGCAGCCATCCCTTCTGAGCGGCAATTGGAAAGCCTGTACCACCTGAGCCGCACGACCATCCGCGAAGCCATTGACAGCCTCGTGCGGCAGGGCTACCTGTACCGCGAACACGGCCGCGGCACATTTGTTTCGCCGCAAAAACTGCAAAAAGGTTGGATGGAGTTGACAAGCTTCTCAGAGGACTTGGTCAAGCGCGGGATGCAGCCGGGTCAAACCATCCTCAGCCTGGAGCGCATCGTCCCCTCGCCCAGGGTACTGCAGCGCCTGGAGCTGGCGCCCGGCAGCAGCGTGTGCCGCATTGAACGCGTGCGCTTCGGCGACGGGACCCCCATTGGGCTGCAAACCTCCTACCTGGCGCTTAACCCTGATCAACTCATCTCGCTGGAAGACCTTGAAACCACCGGCTCACTTTACCGCATCCTGAGCGAAAAATTCCACATCCACCCGAGCGAAGCTGACGAGACGCTCGAAGTGACCCTCGCCACTCCCGAAGAAGCGCAATTGTTGGAGATCACCTCAGGCGCGCCGCTTTTATTGAGCGAACGCGTGCTTTTCTCTCAGGAACGGCGCCCGGTTGAGTATGTAAAAATCCTGTACCGCGGGGACAGGTACCAGTATTTCACCCACCTTAAACGTTAACATTAAGGCACGAATTGCCCGGTCTCAGCCGACGGCACCACATAGGTATAGAATTCCCTGCCAGGTATCTGCGCGGCATGATACTGGCTGAATCCGTTCGGATAGAGCGAGATTAATGCCTGCATGCCTTCGGTATCGGTCGCCTTCACGAAGAACAATTTTACCCGCGTCTCATTCAGTGTGTATTGCAGGTCCTGCGGCCAGATCTGGTAATCGCGCCCGATGTAGCCGGCGTTGAACGCCACCAGGCGGGTGTCTACCCAGTACGGCACCGCCACTACCCAGACAGTATCGGGGTGCCCGATTGAATTGATGTAATCCCTGGCAATCTCACCCATTTGTGAGGAGTTCCAGGCGGCGCTTTGGTACTGCTGGTTGTACTGCCTGAACACCAGGTCGTGGTTCTGTACAGCAGAGACCAAGAGCAGCATACTCGCCAGCAGGATAACAATCACCCGTCCGCCTGTGTTGCGCACCCGCTGCCAAAGGCTGGCGAGGAATGATTCAAGAGCGACCGCCACCACCATGATAATTGGGATGAACGCACCCCCAGCACGGCTGAGGGATGGGTTTTCGTTGGGAAAAGCCAGCGCCAGGATGGAGGGCAGCATTAATACAGGGATCGACACCAGGACGACCAGGTACTGCCAGCGGCGCTGCCCGATCCAGCCGTAAAGCAGCAGCCCGATCCCGAGCAGGTAAAATGCAGCGCTGACCAGGTCGAGCGCCGGCCGGTTGATCACCGAAGTGATCCACGTGTTCCCGTCGCGCCAGAAAGGCATCGCGAAAGCCTTGAGCATGTTATCCAGGAACACCGCGAAAACCGAACCATTGATCGCTTGTTCCACACCGGTCATGCGCGTCGCCATGCGATAGGAAAAGGCATCAGGGAATTGCAGGGCATAACGCACCAACGGCAGGGCTGCAGTGAGCGAGAACAAGATGACCATTCCCAACGCACCGGTCGTACCTTCCACCTTCTTCGCGCGCCGCTGCGCGATCAAAAAGATAAGAAAGCTAAACAGAACGACAAAAGGCATGATGCGGAACGCCGAATAGCCCATCAAGCCTAGTCCCAGGAAAATTCCCGCGAGCACCAGGTCGTTGCGTTGCGAGCACCTGAAACCGCGCAGAAGGTAGAACAGCACCGGCGCTACGAATACAGGGGTGAGCACCAGGCGCATGCCCGACCGCGCGAGAATGTTGGTCCAGGCAGCCATACCGGTCAGCAGCAAAGCAAACAACCCGGTCCAACGGTTTCCCAACTCCTTACCCAATTGATAAACATAAACCAGGGAAACCAAAAATACCAGCGCCATGCTGAGTTTAAGCAGGGTGAAGTTCATCTCCATACCAAACCACTTCACCAGCGCCGCTGACAGGTAGAACTGGATTGGTTCACGCCCCGAGTTGCGTGGGAAGAAGATAGAGGTGTTGCCATTCAACACCTCGTTTACGTCAAGAAGCTTTTCCGTGTGGTCGCTGGTCATTTCAAGCGGTACGCTGGCAAGGTCGCTCAGGTGGAACCAGGTGGAAACAGCGAATACCAGGATTACCAGCACTTGCCACCAATTGATGCGCAGCTCAAAATCGCCGCCTCGGTAAAAGCTGACCAAGCGCTCCTTCCACCCGATAACCCTTTCTCGCGCTGGCTTTGGCAACCAGAATGCCGCCAACGCGGCAATCAGGGTGGCCAGCCACAATAGCACGTTCAGCACGGTGAACTGGTTGCCGCCGAACGCAATAAAACTAATGATGAACAAGCCAACGAAAATTAATAGCGGGGTCCTGCGGTACGCCAGGCTGAACGCGCTTGTTTCATCCGGTTTCGCGCTGCTCAAGCGCCACTCACCAATAAAGATTGCCAGACCGAGCAGACCAGCAGCCACCAGGTAGCATACGATCCCGACCAGCGGTGTGCTTGCACCCGGTTCGAAGAAGCGCTGCCCGACCAATGCCAACAGTACTGCCAGCAGCGACCGCCAGGGAAGTGGCTTGCCCATGGTGCCTTGAATTGATGGTGTTTCCTCGATCTCACCGGTTTTAGGTTCAGTGTTAATCACCGGTTCTTCGCCGCGCAAGATGCGCCGCAAGTTCAATCGTTCTTTCAGATAATCCAATAGGCTGGGTTCTTCCATTTTATTGCTATGCCCTCATTTTCCTGGCGATGTAGAAAGTGTACACGCCTTTTTCCTGCGCGGCGGGTTCGGAGTACACTCCCCGCGTAATGGCTTCCGTGAAAACCAAGTTCCAGTGTTTTGGCACCAGTATCCACCTGCGGGTAAGCCAATGCCAGACCAGGGATGGCAGACCAAAATAATGCCCCCATTCCAGCACTGCCTGGGCACGCGGTGAAAAGTAATCCCAGCAGGTCAGCACTTCAAAACCATGCGCGGCGAGCCGCTGCTTCCAGGTCGCGTGGTCGTCGCAATGCTGATGGCGCGAAATACGGTCGAAAAAGCGCCGGTACAGCCTGGCAAGTAGCTTGAGGTGTATACGATCCAGCGCTCTCGCTATCGATAGGGTCGGCAAGAAGCTTTGATTTGGCACACAAAAAACGAAAGGCGCCCCGGGTTTCAGCACGCGCTTGAGTTCTGCCAGTACCGGTTCAAGTTCCGGGATGTGCTCAAGCACCGAGTTGCTGACCGCGCTGGCGAAATATTCATTCGGGTAAGGCATCGAATTGGCTTCTGATTCGACGGTATCGATATATACTCCGCGTTCACGGGCTTCACGCAGTGGACCGGGCCAGGGGTCCAACCCAACCTCGAGTTTTCGCGGAAACGCGAGAGAAGCGAAATGACCGTCGCCGCAACCCAGGTCAAGCGCTGGCGCGGGTAGGTCAATATTTTCATAGAAACGCGCCTCAACAGCGCGTAGTACCGCACGGAAGTAAGGCAGTGAGGAGATTTGTGGCCATAGGTGATCTTTAACGGCCTGGTCAGCTTCCACGGGTGAATACGGTGTAACGGGCATGAATTCTCCTGAAAAATAAAATCGACCAGAGTTCATCACTGATTCATGATGGCGCTCCACCTGGCGTTATTATAAACGCATTACGAATAGAAAAACCGCCCGGGTTGAGCGGGCGATTTGATATGAGTGAAATCGATCATTTACGCTGCATGGCTGCCAGGGCTTGCAGCAGACTGCTGGCGACCAGTGTCCCCGACTGCGCCCGATAGCCCTGGTTGCCCACCCGGCTGCCAGCCATGATCGCCTTCAGAAGGGCATCCATACCCGTGCTGCCCGATTGCTTGGCAGCCATAAACGCCATGCCAGCCTTCAGCAGCGTTGCTACATCGATCTTGCCGGTTTGTTTCTTACCTGAGGGAGTACCGGTCATCCCACGGAGCAATGAGCCCAACAGGTCAGCGCCAGCATCCTGCTCATCCGCAACAGAAGAGGTGCCTGCCAACCCGCCAAGCAGCGATCCCAACAGGTCACCGTCCGTACCTCTGGAGGCCGGCTGCTGAGCCGTACTGCTCATGCCGCCCAAGAGTGAACCAAGCAGGTCGCCTGCGCCAGCCGGCGGTGCAGATTGTGCACCTCCGGATATGCCACCCAGTAGTGAGCCGAGCAGGTCAGCGGCAGAACCGCTGTCATAAGCCGCCTGGGCTTGCGATTGGAGTGTCTGCGGGGTCACCTTGGTCTGGGTGCCCATCAACGCCTGTAACAGAGTCACTGCATTATCGGTGGTGACCGTCTTTTTGCCCTGCAGTTTGGTGGCAGCGCTCTGCAGCCCTTCGGCATACAGCTTGGCAGATCCACTCTGGCTTTTGGACTGTACCACCTGACTGGCATACGCCAGCTGCTCAGAAGGCGTGGCGGCTTTCTTTTGCTGCACAGCCTGGGTGACCGACTGGAAGATCTCCACCATGTTATCCCCGTGGTCGTGGTTATAGGCATCAGCCTTGTTCAGAACTTCTTTATTTTCCAACAAAGTTGTTGCAACAGTACCAAATAACTTGACAAGGTCAACTGATTGAGAGGCTATATTCTTCCCTTCCCGATGTCTGTATTTGCTTAAATTATATACTCATCCGTTGACAAATACACATGGAGATGATATCCTTGTATTAGTCAATGGTTGAATATTTATATAATGACTACTAACTCAGAGTTCCTCCCAACCACTGAATACGCTCTGCTCGGTTTCCTTAATGAAGGACCTAGCCACGGTTATGAACTGCATAAAAAGATCACCGATCCTGAGGGCATCGGCATGATCTGGGGTGTCAAGATCGCCAACATGTATGCGCAGCTAGAAAAACTCGCTCGTAAGGGTCTGATCCATGGCGAAGTCCTGGAACACGAACAACGCCCAGCCCGCACGGAATACTCCCTCACCCCCGCCGGCAAAGAGGAGTTTCAACGCTGGCTCACCAGGCTGATCGAACATCCGCGTGACTTTCGCCACGACTTCATGGCCAGGGTGTATTTCCTCCTACGTCTGCAGCCGGAAAAATTACCCGGCGTGATCGATCAACAGCTCGCAGCAACCCAGCGCTGGCTGAGCAATACCATTGAAAAAGAAAAAGGACTTTCCAGGCCTGCCACCTTTGAAAACCTGACCTACCATTTCAGGGTCTCTCAGATCCAATCTATGTTGGATTGGCTGACCTGGTTAAAAGCACAACATCAAATTTCCAAATTTCAACGAGGTGAACAATGAAACGCTTTATCGGAAACACAATTCTAGTCCTACTGGCAGCAGTCCTAATCGCTTCCTGTGCTGCCACACCCCCGGCCGCAACTCCCGCTTTAACCTCAGAACCGCCGGTGGAAACCCCCGAGGTTGTTGAAACATCCGCCCCGGTTTCAAACGAGAAGATCATCGTCAACGACGCGCTTGACCGTACGATCGAGTTTGACGCCTACCCCAGCCGCATCATGGTCGTTGGAAAGGCTGCCTTCATGCTGCTCGATGCAGCGTTCCTTTTCCCGGAAGCCTCGGAACGCATCGTCGCGTACGAGTTGCGCTCACAAACCGGTCTGGACTTTGTAAAAACCGCTTTTCCTTCTTCCAGCGAAATCGCTGTGCTTGAGATGGATTCCGGCCCAGAGCAGATCGCGCCATTCCGCCCTGACCTGGTAATGATGAAATCCTACCTCAAGGAACAATTGGGCGACCAGGTGGAGCAGCTCGGCATTAAGGTGGTTTACCTGGACCTGGAAACCCCGGAACAGATCAACAAGGATATCCAGACCCTGGGCCAGGTTTTTGGCAACCAGGAGCGCGCAGATGAACTGGTTGCATTGTATGAACAGGCAACCGCTAAAGTGACCGACATCACCAGCGGAATCGTTGAAGAAGAAATTCCAAGTGTGCTTGTGCTGATGTATTCTGATAAAGGAGGCGAAATCGCTTTCAGTGTCCCTCCGATGAAGTTCCTGCAGTACAAACTGGTCGAAATGGCTGGCGGCACACCGGTCTGGAAGGATATCCCCACGGATGGCTGGACGGTCGTATCCATCGAACAGATCGCCGTCTGGAATCCAGACGCCATCTTCGTCATTCAATACCAGGGTAAAGCCGTTGACGCAGTTGAAGCGCTCAAATCGGACGCAAACTGGATGCTGCTGGATGCGGTGAAAAACAACCAGCTCTTTGCCTTCCCGCTGGACTTTCAGAGTTGGGACCAGCCTGACACGCGCTGGACTCTGGGTCTGGCCTGGATGTCTGCCCGCCTGCACCCGGACCTGTTCCCCGGCTTTGACCTGGTCGAGGAGACCAGGGCTTTCTACACAAACTTCTACAATTTGAGCGATGAGGTAATTACCAACCAGGTGCTCCCATTATTGAAAGGTGATTTATAATCGTAGGGTTGAATATCAGGAAGCGTTGTGATCAATCGTAAAACCCGCACTACTATACTCCTCATCGCGCTGCCGATCCTTGTTTTGGGTATCTCCGTTTTCATCGGGAGGTACCCAAAACCTTTGTTCATGCCGCTTTCTGTCTTGTTGAATGATGAACTCGGGCAAAATCTCGTGTTCAACCTCAGGCTGCCGCGGCTGATTACCTCAGCGCTGCTGGGCATGTCGCTGGCTGCCGCCGGCGGGGTAATGCAAATGTTATTCCGCAATCCGTTGGTTGAGCCTGGCTTCCTGGGTGTGACCCAGGGAGCGGGGTTTGGCGCAGCGATGAGCATTTTATTCCTATCCACCTCACCATTAATTATCGAGCTCAGCGCCACATTTTTTGCTATGCTTGGCCTGGTGCTTTCATATTTCATCGCCCGGCGCATCCGCTTCGGCGGCTGGGTGCTACGCCTGGTGCTATCCGGCATCGCGGTCTCGGCCGTGTTCTCTGCCGGTTTAGGCATCCTCAAATACATGGCGGATCCCACCTCGCAGTTGCCCGAAATCGTCTTCTGGCTGCTGGGAGGATTATGGTCGGTGAGATGGAGCGACCTGCTCTATATCCTACCGGTGGTAGCTATCGGTTTGTTGATCATCTACCTGATGCGCTGGCGCTTGAACTTGCTCTCCTTGAGCGATGAAACCGCCTTTTCACTGGGTGTATCGGTTGGAAGGGAGCGCACGTTATTGTTGGCGGCGAGCGTCGCGGTAACAGCGGTGGTCGTGTCGGTGGCTGGCATCGTCGGTTGGATTGGATTGATCATTCCGCATATCGCCCGGCGTATCGGCGGCGCCAACTCGGCTCAATTCATACCCATCAGTATGTCGCTAGGGGCTGTCTTTGGCATTATCTGCGATGACCTCGCCCGTACGCTTACACTTGGTGAGATCCCACTGGGTATCATCACTTCTTTAATCGGCGCAGCCGTCTTCATGATCATGATGACCTCACGCTCGATGAGGATCTCAAGATGACACCCGGCATTCTGCAGGCAAAAGCCATCAATTTTACTTACGCTTCAGCCACGCAAGCCGCGCTGAAAGAAATCTCTTTTGATATCTACCCAAGTTCGGTCACTGCCATCCTTGGTCCAAATGGGGCGGGCAAAACTACTCTGCTGCACCTGCTCCTTGGTCTCAACCGTCCAGCTACTGGCACGATCCTGTTGAATGATATATCCATCGACCAGTATTCGCGTCACGAGCTCAGCCAGCAGATCGGGCTGGTACCACAATCTGAATACGTTCCCTTCGCCTATAGTGTGATGGAATTTGTCGTGCTGGGTCGTGCCCCTTATCTGGGACCGCTCGAATTGCCGGGCGAAGCTGATATTGACATCGCTCGTGGTGCGATGCAGGAAGTGGGCATCAGTCACCTGGAGGAGCGCGCCATCCCAGAGCTCAGCGGCGGTGAATTGCAATTGGTGCTGCTGGCCCGCGCGCTTTGCCAACAACCGCGCATCCTGTTGCTGGATGAGCCGACCTCGCACCTTGACCTTGCCAACCGCAATATCACACTAAAAATACTTGATCGTCTACGCACGAACGGCACCACGATCATTTTCAGCACTCACGACCCCGAAGCAGCGGCGTTGATCGCCGATCACCTGGTACTCATGCGTGCCGGTGAGGTGCTAAACTCTGGCAGCCTTGAGCAGGTTTTCACCAGCGAGATGTTGAGCCGTGTATATGGCACGCCAGTCGAGGTGGTGAGCGTCAACGGCATGCGCGTGGTCAAATCGATGGAGCGATTGGAAGCATGAGGACTGGGATGATAGCCATCTTGAGCGGAAGCAGTGGTAGCGGAAAAACCACCACCCTCCTGCGCCTGCTGGAAAGCCTGTCCACGGACGTTGTGAAATGCCGCGGCATTCTTTGCCCATCGGTAATCGAGGAAGACAGGAAGTCCGGCATTGACCTGTTTGATGTGTCAAACCGCAAGACCACAAGGCTGGCTGAGGTGAATATAACCGGGGAAACCAGCCTGGCTACACACGGATGGAAACTCGATCCCCAAACCGCACAATTGGGCAATGAAATATTACGCCGGGCAATCCCTTGCGACCTTCTGTTTGTGGACGAACTTGGACCATTGGAGTATGAACGCGGCGAGGGTCTCATGGAAGGGTTCCCAGCCATCCACTCGCGCGATTATCAACTAGCATTGGTCACAATTCGCCCCTCACTCTTAGGCGCAGCGTTGAGCTGCTGGCCGGATGCCCGCGTGTTCGATGTGAACCACTCGGACCAGGATGGATTGATCATCAAACTAATTGATCTGGTCGATGAGGTTATGAATTTACCATTATTATGAGACGGATGGGGAATTTTTGCGTATATAAGGTATGCTGCAAAACCTGAATTCACTCCTCAAGAATATTTCAATACCCTACCGCAGGCGAACCATCGGTCTTGCCCTAAGCGGCGGTTCCACCTACGGTGCCGCGCATGTGGGTGTAATGGAGGTGCTGAACCAGAACGGCATTCAACCAGACATGATCGCGGGTACCAGCGCTGGCGCGCTGGTAGGCGCTGCGTATTGCGCCGGGGTGCCACTCAAGGAAATCGAGACGCTTTTCCTCACCATGAACTGGCCAACCCTTCTTAGATTATCCATTCGAAGTCCACGCTCCCTATTTGACACCCAACCAATGGAGGAGTTCCTACGCAAGAAGTTGGGCGACATTGAATTCAAAGACCTGAAAATCCCTTTTGCGGCAGTTGCCTGTGACATTCACACCGGCGAGCGGGTGGTGCTTCAATCCGGACCGGTAGCCCCCGCCGTACGCGCCAGCGCTGCCATCCCAGGGCTATTCTCACCGGTGGAGATCGGCGGACGGTTACTGGTGGATGGTGGCATCGTGGATAACCTTCCCGTGGACCTGGTCAGGTCAATGGGAGCGGATTACGTCATTGCGAGTGATGTCGCAAAGCGCGGACCCGGCAACAAGAAACTCGACAACGCCTTTGAGATTCTTTTGGCAATGACCTACATCATGCAGGAGCGTGCAGCCCTGCCAAATGCGGATCTGTGCGAATGCTACATCCGCCCGCAGGTTTCGCAATATTCCTCGTGGGGGTTCAAAGATGCCCCACGCATGGTGGATGCCGGTCGTGAAGCTTCGAGGGCAGCTTTGCCCAAGTTAAAACGGAACCTGCGCATCAAGGATTGAGCAGGATTGGGTAGAAATTTGGCAAAAAATGGATGGCCCAAGTCACGGCCATCCATTTCATTTTTTCCCCCTTCAGCGAAGAACTAGTTGCCTTTTCAGACAAAAACGAATTATTTCTTAGTATTTCCGTTGAATAATGACAGAAAAATATTTACGACATCAGGGTCGTAAGCACGACCAGCGTTCACACGAATCTCCTCCAAAGCTTCAGCTTGGGTACGTTTTCCCTGGTAAGGGCGCCCATCGATCATGGTTGAGTAAGCATCCACTACCGCGATGATCCTGCCACCAAGTGGAATCTGCGCGCCGCTTAATCCCGCCGGATATCCCTGTCCATCGTAACGCTCGTGATGTGTGAGGATCAACGGGGCAATGCATTCCAGTCCGGATGCACCTCTAACAATCTGTGCGCCGATCTCTGGATGGGTTTTCATGATCTCCCACTCAGAGTCGGAAAGCGGTCCAGTTTTCTTGAGGATTCTGTCTTCCACGCCGATCTTTCCGATATCGTGCAACAGTGCAGCCCAGCACAATTCCCGCGTCTCTCTAACGGAGAGGTTGAACTGGACTGCCATTTTTTCAGAAAGTGAAGCCATCAATTTACTATGCGATGCGCTATGCAGGTCACGTGTCTCCAGGGTCTTGGAGAGCGCGAAAACTGTCTCGATTGAAAGACTTTCGATTTGGTCATTCATTTGTGCTCGGTATATCGCATTGGATAATTGATCCGAAATTAAATCAACCATGTAATAGGAATCCTCCGATAAAATGTGGCTGCCTTGCCTTCCCTGTTGACCCAGGATCAACACTCCAATCCCGCGGGATTCCACCTTGAGGGGGATGATCCACGATTTTTCGGTTTCCTTAATGCCGAGACTCGCCCGTTCCAAAGACGACAAATGCTCGTGCGTCAGCAATAAACGGATATGGTTATGCGGGTCCAACAACCGGGTGTAGACCTCTTCCGCCACTGAGGGCTCAAAGATCGTTCCATTCAGATGAAATGGTGCCGTCCGTGAATACTCGGCTTTACAGTAAAAACGCCCGTTCAGATCCATCAAAACGATGCGGCAATAATCAACCTCAAGAATATTAACAATGTAGCTGGTGGCATTTTCCGCCAGGTTCTCAAGTGTATCAGATCCCATCAGGAAGTGGCTCAGATCAGAAAGACTGACCCACTTTTCCTTCACCCGGGAGGAGAGTGTGGCGTCCTTACGCATGAACTCTGGCATAATGCCATCAATTAGATTTGCCATTAAAAATACCTTGTAAGTAAGACTAATTAAACGCGTGCGCCGAAACGCCCGCGAGAAACATCGAAGTCGGGTAAATCAGTCCAGGGCTGCGACTGAGGGTCGGGTGAGCCCGGAATTCATCTGGCGGGCAAATTCAGCCAGGGTCGACACGCGGATCGATGAGATCCTACGAGTGTCTTCTGATCCCAGGTGAAACGCTTCGCCGCCGAAACCGTTGCGAATGGCCAGACCAGGGTTGGTCAGGAGCAGCTTGCGGAACTTCTCATTGACTACTGCAGCGGTCAGGATCTTGCTGTATTCGCGTTCTTGTTGGAGAACACCCTCATCACGACGATGATAATCACCAAAAATGTTACTCATGTTAAATCTCCTTGTGGACTACGCTTGCTTTGCCACCTAACGACCACAACAACCAGATGATGCCGATGAAGAGCAGTAAATCACCCACGCTGAAAGCGACCCCGTAATTAACCCATTGCGGGAGGGTCAACCTGTCAGAAAGGAACCACAATCTGGTTTCCTCCCGGGTCAGCAGGATGTCTTTGCTGTAACCGATGCGTTGACCGATCTTCAGCAAATCAACCGACCCTGCGGGCATGATCTTTTGAGCTGTCTGCGGGCTGATGGGCATCCACCCTCCATTCAAGAGTATGACCGCCACGTTTAGCAGGAAACCGGAAATAACAGGCCAAAAACTGGCTTTGCGGATGTTAAGGAGCGAAAAAGCAATCAAAATTGTCAGCGAGCTGACGAACAGGATCGATGCTGTTGTCTCAGGTATCCTGGAGCGGGTTGACGGGAGGTAAAAAATCAAGAATTGAGGGAGAAACGCCAGCAGCACCAGCGCCGGTGCCTTCAAGTCGTATACCCTGTACTCCTGTTTGTTTATCCATGCCCTGCCGATCCCAAGCAAAGATCCAATGATTACCGCGGCGACCAAGACCATAAACGGTCAATTACCCACCGACAGAACCGGTGCACATCGGGGCGCCAGCTGCTAGGACGAAGAGCACAAGCGTGAGAAAGAACATCGCGAAGCGGACCTTGCTGCCGAATTTACCACTGAACAGAACAACATTGCGGGAAAGTGTTTTCATGAGAGACTCCTTTTTATTTGTTTGATATATACCTGAAGATTATCTCATCAGGGTGGATGCAAAACAGGCTTCAAACAAGGCTCAAAATAGGCAAATTCAAAAAAATATAACCCGAATCCACAATCCGGTTTCATGCCCGTCGATATTTTGATTCAGCTGATTATCTGATTATATAACAGTTTGGTATCAGTAATATTTTTACTGTACCAGGCTATTGTAGAGAGAGATTGTCTGGGGAGATGGATCGATATCAAGTTCTTTCTTCAAAATCCGCTTGCATTTCTCAAATTGACGCACCACAGCCGGGCGGTCATCGAGCGCGGAATAAGCTGCCATGGCAGAGCGGTGAAATACTTCGTTGTAGTTATCTTCTTCCAGAGCGCGGTTGGCAACTGCCAGAGCCTGTGCGTATTTACCAGCCCGCATGTACAAATTCCCCAGCTCATGAGAAGCCGCCATGAAGGCGAGGTGATGTTTTTCGCGTTCCCCAATGATCCATTCCTGGTCAATTTTCGGGAGGAACTTACCGTGGTAACTTGAAAGAGCTGCGCGATAATGATCCATCATTTCTGCACTTTCGTTGGAGTTCCTGGCTAAGTCCAGCTCAGCCTGGAAGGTATCCACATCATAATCGTAATCCAAAGCGCGGTTGAAACGATAGAAATTGTCCACGTATGTGATCGTCTCTGTTCCAATCGCCCGCCGCAGGCGGTAGATGGAATTTTTAAACCTGAGTTTGATTGTGTCTTCGTCAGCATCCGGCCAAAATGCCTCTCCGATCTCTTCCTTTGTCACACCTTCAGGATGGGCGAGGATAAAGAAAAAGAGGTCGCGTGCGGTTTGGGTCTTGAGGTCACCCGAGGTGATGGTTTTTCCCCTGATCTTGATCTGCGAACGGCCAAAAGCCCGAATTGTGAGCTTCGGATTTCCAAAATCTATCGTGGAGCTATATCTTCTAACTACCTTATGAATCGTTGGTAAAGTATTTTCAAAATCTCGAATTTCCTGGAAGAGTGCTGTGATTCCGACCGAAGCACCAGTTTTCTCTGCCAATTTATTGAACAAAGTTCGAAATTCCAATGCGATGTGAATGAGTGCCTGGTTCTTACTCCGATCGGTAACCGGTCGGAATAGTTCAATCATTTCTTCTGTCAAATTTTGTGTCCCTGTCAGGGCTTTGGCTATAGCCCTGTACACTGAAGACTTGTATGCTTCAAGATTGAAACCAGCTGCGATAAAATATTCCTCGAGTTGTAACAACGATTGATCAATCTTGTCTAGTTTCTCTGTCCGCATATCGAGCACATATTGTTCGAGCATACAAAGATTGCGCTCGTACTTGGAACCACTTTTTTCAACTTTCTCGATTGCGGATATGATCTGACTCTGCGAAGCACTGAAATCACCAGCGAGTCGATCGAGTACAGCTGTAGCCAAAGTCAGATAGATCTCCAATGACAGATCATTTGTTTTTTCAAGAATTACAGCAGATTGTTGGTAAGCCAACTTTGCTTCTTGTAAGGCATGAACGTCTCGATAGATGTCACCTAAACCTGCAAGTATATATCCTTCTACCCTGGGGTTGACGGCAATCCGGGCATACGATAAAGCCTTCTCTAAAGTAATGACAGCTTGCTCATATTGACTGGTTTGATGCTTGAGGATGCCAATATTATTTAAGACGTTAGCCTGCCAGAGGGGATTTTGTTCTGTTTGCCAATACTCCAATGATTCATTGAGGCATTTTTCAACCTGCTCAGTATCACCCTTGGCATTGTAAACAATACCTAAATCCATTAGCACTTTCGCCGCGTCGGATTCCATCCCCAGGTCCTGGTATCGGCGATACGACTCGCGCAGTTTCCATTGCGCATCGTTTAGCTCGCCATTCTGGTAATGGACCAGTCCTTCAGCCCGCAGCGCTTCAGCGTATTTGTGGGGCGAGCCGAAAGGAGGTCGGGTCAACTCGCTAGCCTCCTGGGCATCCTTGAGCGATAAGTCATAATTCCCCATATGACGGTTAATGGCGCTGCGACGGATCAAAGCCGATGCCAATTCCTCGTTCGCGCCTGATTTACGCAAGTCGTGGATCGCGTCATTCAACAATCCCAGGCTCGTTTTGTAATCCCCGCGCAACATGGCGATGGAGCCGCGGATCGATTTCAATTCAGGTCTGGCATCTGCCAGCTCTCCCGGCAGAAAGTCCAGCCATTCAGACAGGGTGACCAGGCGTCCACTGAGGATCAACGCAGGCGCAGCCCGGCGGATAATCTCCACCTGCTGCTCCGGGATGCCGGTCCTGAAGTATATCGCGACGGCACGCTCCCATTCCTGGATACTCTCATAATATTGCGCCAGTTCGGTCTCGATGCGCAGGGTCTCCTCCGGGCGTTCGACGCGCATGCGGTTCTGCAGGAAATCGCGGAAAAGATGGTGGTAGCGCAAGAAGACCGTTTCGTCGCCAACCTGCAACACGAACAGGTTCTCGCGCTGGATCCTGTCGATCACCTCGTCCCAATTCTGCCCCTCCAACCCCAATGCTTTTCCAACGATCTTTTCACACAAGCTGGCATCAAACTCTTCCAGCAGCGAAGTGCGCAGCAGAAAGCTTTGCATCGCAGCGGTCTGCCGGTCAAAAACCTGCTGGGTCAGGTACTCGTAGATTCCCACACCTGAGACTTTTTCAACCCGCGTACGCTCGACTCCGCCCTTGGGGGTCAATTGGGCAGTCAGCAGCAGACCTGCGATCCAGCCCTCGGTACGGGTGATCATCTCTTCCGCTTTCTGGTCGGTGATGGTCTGGTGATAATTGACCGCCATCAATTGCTTAATCTCTTCCGGTAAAAAGGCGAGCTCCTCAAAACTCAGACCGTCGACCTGTGAACGGGCAACCAACAAGCTAAGATCAGGTAGGGTGAGCAGGGTGCGCGATGCGATAATGAAATGGCAATTTTCTGCGCATTCCTGGATGATACGGTTGATGAATATTTCGATCGATTTACTTTCGCGTACAAGGTGGTAATCATCGAGCACAAAAATAAAGTGCTCGGTAATATTTTCGTATGCATCATTCACAATGGTCGAAATGATCGGGTCAAGATTTAATTTGTCCTGGCTCAGGTCAGCCAGGGCAGCCTGTGACATCTGCCCGAAAGCCGGGAACTTGCCCTTGATCGCTGTGATGAAATGCGCGATGAAGCGCTTGGGATCGCTATCAAGTGAATCGAGCGCGTACCAGCAGACAGGCACCTGAGTGTGATGCGAGAAATCCACTAGCAATGAGGTTTTCCCGTAACCTGCAGGTGCAGCAAGGATCAAAAGTTTCATGTCGAGTACATTATTGAGAATTTCAAGCAGCCTCGGACGCGAAAGTATCTCGCTGCGGCGCCGGGGAATAAGGGTCTTGGTGCGAATGACCGGAAAGTCTGCCATTGATCTACTCTACTATAATCCAGTCCATGCACGTTTGGGCTTAACAAAAAAGTTTAGTGTAATTATAAACAAAATAAGAGTCCGCGCAGGACTCTTATCGCAGGACTCTTATCGTTGACAGACAAGTACAACACTAGCTGACAGGCTGGTCGGTCGTTGGGGGCAAGGGCTGCCCGGCATTAGGTTCCAAGTATTCTGCATCACCTAATCCCAAAATTGGAATGAAGATGAACGGCAGAAGAATGAGACCGATGCCAAAGCTGCTGCTCCTGCCAAATACCCTAGCCAGATCCAACATGATGATGATTCCGACCA
>JBCFBD010000055.1:0-17028 GCA_038562455.1 Anaerolineaceae bacterium
GACTTTCGTAAATGGCGAAGATACCGTTTCCGCCGCACTGCTCGTCTTTGACATCACCCTGGTCAATCCCCAACCTCACGGAAGCGTCATATTTGCTTTCCAGGTAGTAATTGATACCGACCCCAAAGCGTACCTGCTCAACACCTTCCGGTGGGATTTCCGTCATGGAGAAATCATCGACCTGGTACCTGTAGGATTCACCCTCGAGGTTGTAACCATTGGTGCATGAAGCTACAACCCTGCAGGACGTGGCGGTTGCAGGAGAATACAGCGTAGCGGCATACCGGGTGAATTCGAGAACGTTCGTACCTAGTGGAGCCATCGGAAATATGCTTTGTTCTGAAATAAGCGCATTGCTGCTGTTGTACCAGCGCACGGTCGCAGCGGGTGTAGAGATAATGTTGACGATAAAATTGGCAAAAAAGGAAAATTGATATTCCTGGCTCGGAACCACGGTCATCGCGTTAGAAACCAGGGCTGCGGATGATCCAAGGTAGTCATCAGCCACAAAAGAAGCATAATAATCGCCGCTGTTGTTCCCCAGCTCAAAATGACCAGTGCTTCCTTCCTGCGTCCACTGGTTGAAGTTCCCAAGCTGGAACCCGTTGTTCGTACCAAAATACTTTGGTGTCAATCGACGTTGGAACCTTGCACGCATGATCCCGTTCGTCGAAGCGCGGGAAGTCACATACATGAACCCGTCGCTGTTGAAGTCATCCAGGTAAAGATATTCTCCGCTGTTCTGAAAGTTGCCTTTTACCCTGACCACATCCGTGTAATCCTTCGGGTTGGCCGTCAACTTCGTCTGCGACCAGTAATCAAAGGGTGTGTCACTTGTCCAGCGTGACAAGCGCTTGAAACTGTCAGACCTGAACGCCAGTTCCAAGGTAGCGCCAGGTTCTTCAAGCGGACGTGAATACCCATCAATATTGAACAATCCGAGGTTGGAATATTCGCCGTTCACGCAGGCTTCAAGTTTTACAGTAGAGCCTGCTTTCATGGCGGCGTGCTCAAAATCGTGGAACAAATGCAGACCGCCTGTGTATCCCGAGCCCTGGTTTCCCTGTAACTGGAAGTCGTGGATATCAGTTTTCTGCACCGAAAGGTTGGGGTTGGAAACACCCAGGTAGGCAGTCTGTTCCGCCTGGAAGCGGATACTGCTTCCCACGTACCAGGTTTTTCCGTCGAACAGGTGAAGTTTTCCGCCTTCGTTGGTGGTCAGTTCGGGACGGATGAACATTTCTTTCCCGACGGTGAATTCTTCCGGTCCCACCATATAAACGTGCATGGGCGTGCCATAGGAACGGGAAAGAACGCCAGTCACAAGAACGATATTATTGATCACGGTGGCGGAAGACATGATGAAGGAAGAAATATCGTCAACGACATCCATCGGCACAACCTGTTTCACCTCGCTCCACAGGCTGCCGTGTCGTTTCACATACACCGTGCGCTTGTCGGTGTTGTCAAGTGCGTAGATGTAATCAATGTTGTTCAGCCTGACGGCGTCCACGATGTTCTTCGTGGATTTGTCACCGTAAAGCCTGCCGAAATATTCAGACGTAGCACCGGCGGTTGTATGATAGAAAATGCGTCGCATCTGGTAATCATGCACGCCGTCCGTGTCAAGCTGAACAACGTAGAATTCAGTCGCAGAGACAGGCGCAATGGAGACAGGTGCCGAGTAAGTGATACCCGTGGAGACATCGGCGCTCCAACCACTTGAATAATCCGTGTAATAGATGGTGCCGTTTGCCGCCTGGTAGAACAGGCGGTTGCCAAAAAGACCTGCTCGTGAACCTGCGTAGGCAGTCCTGGTCGTGTCTATCCATGTGGCAGAAGCAAAACCTGTGCTGCTGGATGTGTGATTGACGTAGAAGAGCTTGTTGGTTGTAGCTTGAATGGCGATGCGCAGCAGGTTGGTGCCGACCAGTTCGCTGTCCGTAGATGCAATCGTGAGACTTTCATAGTCCTGAACGACAGAGAAACGCATGAGCGTATCCGTGAGGGTCGCTCGTGCGGATATTTCCCTGGAACTGGTAAGTGCCTGCGTGAAGTTTGTATCTCTCATTTATACCTTTGTCAATTTCACCGGAACTTGAAAAGAAGCAGAAGGGCTATCCCAATTGGGGATATCGCATTTTGGTTTGAATGGACCCGTAGCCACGACGTTCTGGCTGACCCCAAGATGATCCGTGAAGGAAAGGGATGATTTCTTCGCCAGCGAGGTCATCAGGTCTGCAAAAGAACCAAACCCCGTTGCGGGAGTGTACTTTGCCACGATCGTTCCTTCCCAAACATAAAGTGTGCCAGTGGCATAGGTCACATCGGCAGCGCCAAGTGAAGTGTGTCGAATGCTCCTCGGGTTCTCTTGCGTGGGAGACCAGTCTTTGTGCAAGGTCACATATTTTTTACCATCAAGGGTGATGTAAGCGTTCATGGTCAGTCACCACCTCCTAGCAGGTAACCTAACAACCCGCTTGGAGAGAGGTTCGCAATGGTGTTGATCAGGCTGTTCAAGGCGTATACCTTCGACGGGTCTGTCGTATCGACTTGGGCAGCGAGTGAAGTAAGGGCAGTCGCCACGCGCCAGGCATTGTCATAACTGTTCAGCTTCGCCACTTCCCCGACGTAGTCTTTTTGCTTGTTGTTCGAGTTGGTCAGCGCTATCTCGTAATCGCGCTGACTGGCGGCGGCCGCCGCGGCGATACCGGCGGATTGAATTTGAAGGTTGAGCTGGTCATTCTGGAACTTGCGCTGAAGTTCGGTGATTTTGGTCTCAAGCGCAAAGCTCTGCTGGAACTCTGCCTGCTTGCGGCTGAAGTCATCATCTTCGATTTTCTTCAAGTCCTGGCGGTATTTCTTCTGCAGTTCGAAGCCTTCTTTTTCGAGTTTGTGCAGATCGACTGTATACTCGCGGGTCTTTTTATAGCGTTCATCTTCCAGCGCCCATGTTTGTTCCTGGCGGGAGCGCGTTTCTTCGACCTGCTCACCTTCAAGGTTGTGCGTGGTAGTGGCGCGTTCCTTCTGCTTGATAAGCTGGCGTCGTTCACGACCCGAAGAATAACGGATCGCCGTGTCCATGTCTTCCATCTGCCAGCCGTAATTCAGGGAAGTCATCTGGTCCTGATATCCCCAATCCTGCTGTGTCCACTGCCTTTGCATGAGCGATTGGTTGTAATTGAAGGACTGCGACCACCTGTTGTACTGGTAGGAGGTCTTCATCCGCGCAGCCTGGTTGCTTTCCTGCGCAGCAGCATACTCGTTCTGAATGTTCATTCTCTGCTGCTGTGAAGAAAAGTCAGCCATGGTTGAAGCGTAAGACATCTCGCGCTGCTGGTTCTGCATCCCCCACAGGCTTCCTTCAGAGGGATTGCTGTAAGAACCGCTTCCCCAATAGAACTGTTGTGAAAGCCTCACGCCTTGAACCTGGACGCCAGCCGCGGCCACCTGGAAGTTGTAGTTCTGTCCAGCTTGATAGGCAGCCATACCCCTGTCACCACCCTGCAACCACGCACCGGTCAAACCAGGGTTGGTTGTTCCCAGGAACTGCTGTGCAGCCTGTGCCTGACCTGACGCCGAACCGAGATTAGCAGTAATGCCGTACGCGGCGTTGAACGCTGGCATGGTCGCCTGGTTCGCCTGCATGTTGCGCAAGGTCATCAAGCCGTTGGTCTCGCCGATCGGGTTGTTGAACTTATCACGGAAAATGTCACCAACATTCCCTGACTGCCAACCGACGTAGGAACGCGCACCAAGGTCACCACTCAAGACAGAAGCAAAATTCTGCGTCTGCTGCGTGGAAAGACCGAGATTTGCGAAGCTCGTCGCCGCCGATACGCTCTGTGCTCCCGTTGCGCCCAAGAAAGCGAGAGAGCTGCCGAGAGAGGAAGCGTACATCTGCGAGTTCAGGGCTCCCATGGTAGCCGCTGCGCCAGACATCCTCGACAATTGGTAAGGAGTGAGCTCCGCACCGCCGCTCTGCGCAGACTGCATCAGGCTGTATGCACCCTGTATTCTCGCTTGCGTGCTTAAGTTGTAACCGGAGACGATGCGTGCGCCTAAACCCGCGTATTCACCTCCAATACCCATCTGTGATTGCAGCTGGGAACCAAAACCTGCCACCCGTGAAGCAGTGTAGGATTTCCGCGTCCGATCCTCTTCGGTTTGTCCGCCGGCGGTATAGCCGAAGAATTTATCCTGGAAGCCTTTGGTGCCTGGCATAAATCCGAAACTGGCAGCGTAGTTTCCGGCTTCTGAAACGAAAGAAACAAATTCCCTGCCGGCTGATTTTGCCGAGAGGACTGTTTCTTCTACCTGCTGGTCTGAAATGTCTTCGCCCAGTGTTTTGAACATGGCGTTGATGCCCGCGGCAGCGTTCTCCCCTGCGCCGCCTTCGACGGCTGCGGTACCCAACTTGCGGATGCGTTCCATCTTCTTGCGTTGTTCAGCGGTAATGTTGACACCGGAGCGCATCTGGTCCTCAGGCGTCATGTAATTGGACAGGAACGCCCGTTCTTCATCCGAGAAGGTGAACGTGGTCCAATTTTTGTTCATGCTGGCGTACGTCATGCCCGCAGGTTTGCCGAGCATTGCTCCTGCTTCGATACCCGTAATGCCGTACTGTTTCGCAGTGGAGCTGACCGCGGCGTTGTAACTCTGGATCGCCCGACCATAGGCAGGCTGCGTGACGAAAGCCTCCTGGGCGATCGAGCTCATGGTGATGTTTTCGTATTCGGGCAGTTTACCAACGTTATGCCCGAGATAGTTGGCGCCTTCCAGCGCCAGGCTTGTCCCCATGATACCCGCGCCGATGCCCCAGCCTGCGGCGGATAAAGCACCAGCTGCAGGTGCCAGCGCGGGAACGAAAGCTGGCGCCAGAGACGCGATCGCCCCGATGCCTATGGCTGTCTTTGCAGAAGCGAGTTGCCTGGAGAGACCCGCGTTGCCTTGTGACAGGTAATAGGGCAGGGTCTGGAAGAAACCAAATTCCTGGTTGGCGCCCCTGCCCAGCCATTCCTGCCCGAGCTGCTGCCGTGAAGTAAACCCGGCTTCGGTCGAGATGAAATTGGTGTTTTCTTCGCCGTATCCAGCTAAACCACCGATGGAAGAAACATATCCTCCGTACTGCTCGGACTGCTGCATGACAGGTTGAGCCGCCATACTCCACAATCGTTTGGCGATATAAGCACCGTAGAGGAACTTGCCGGCTCTACCGCCCCATAAACTCAACCCGGACCTGTTCTGGTAATTTCCGACTTCTGATGAATACGGCCGACCACTTTCATCAGTACCGTACAGCTTGTCTGTTCTGGGCAAACCATCGGACGTGCGAGTGGTGAAAGTGACCGCTTCACTCTCTGGCAGGGATGCGATGCTTTCGGCGGTCATTCCCGCCTTGGCGGCTTTTTCCGCAAGGACTGGATTGTCCTTGAAAAGTTGTTTGATGCCGGGCAGCGTGCGGGTAGGTTGGGCGTGATAACCGGCAGCGGATGCGTCGTCAGAAAATGCGTTCAGTTCTTCGGAAGTACCCCTGGCAATCTTCTTTGCGTCTGAATAGATGGCTTTCGCGATGGTTTCATGCACTTCTGAAATCGCTTTGGCATCATCCCGAGTGGTGCCTTCCTGCATCAATTGCTTGGACAGGTGATCGGCTTTTTGCCGGATGTAGGTCTTGACACGGTCGTCGATGGTCGTCAGCGCATCCAGCGTATCACCGGGGAGGGCACCCCTGGTAGCGCTGTCCACGCCCCCTTTTGCCCAATTGAGCGCTGTTTCGACATTGTTTTGGTTGATACCAGCAGGCAAACCACCTTGCCTGGCTGGATCAAGCGCCCTGCCGACAGTGAACGTTCCGTACAGGTTATCCCTGACCTGGATATTCGGATTGAGCAGCGCGTTCTTGATATTGGCGACCTCAGCATCCCTGGCGAACAGGACCTCGCCGCTGTGCGTGCGTGCAATATCGCGCTGTTCGAGCCTGACTTTGGCTTGAAGTTCATCGTTGGTCATGGCTCTCAACCGGGCGTATTCACCCAAGGCGCCGTTGACGCCTGAAATCCTGCGGTCAGTGTAGGGGTCGCGCATGTCCGTGCCACCCGTGCGCATGGTTTCTTCCACCTCGCTGCCCGGTACTGGAAGCGCAGGGACAGTCGGGTATTGACCTTTGGCGATGCTCAAGATGTCCGCTCGGTGCGAGGGCTGGAGGAAACCGAATAGGGATCCAGCGCCTTCCTCCTGGGGGTTTCCGTTCACCATCCTGTTGCGCGCACGCCCGTCATCGACAGAGATCAGCATCCCCCATGACCTGGCCATCTGAGCGCTGTAGTTCTCGCGTGTCCTGGGTCCTTCGAACGGGTTGTTTCTCCATGCCGCCCACCGGGCATAACCGGCGTCGAAATTGGAAAGGCTGTTGACCACGTTGCCGCTATCGATGCGGTAACTGCTCGGGTTGATCTTCTTATCCAGTTCCGCCCTGGCGGCGGAGCGGGCGTTCAGTTGATCCAGGTGTGACTGCCGTGAAGTGTAGCTCGTATCCTTGTTGGCATAAGCTCTGACTTCATCGCGTTCTTCATCGGAATAATCATCTACGGGCGGAGGTGCAGGCGGTATGGGCGGGATGACCCCTCCGCTGCCGCCTGAGGCAGGGGCAGGGGAGATTGTGTTGAGAGGGGGAGGTGCCGCTGAAGCGGGTGGAACGTTGATAACACCGTCGCCTGATCGCGGGGGAATGTGGATCGTGCTGGAGGCTGGGGCAGGTAACCTCAAGCGTTGTGGAGGTTCTGGCAGGAATAACCGCGGTGGATTGTCAACGGCGTACTGGCTTTGGCTCGGTGCAGGGGGAACCGCTCCGCCAAAGGGTACGGACGACCTTCCGACATCTGAAGGTTGTGGCGCTGAGGGCGCAGCGTGCGGTTCTGTTACCCCTGCTGCTGCCTGTGCCTGAGAGACACGGGCTGTAGGAGTTCTGCCCGCTCGCCTGGCAGCCATGGCGTCGAACTTGGCTTTCAGTTCGGCGCGGGTGGGGATGATCCCCTGGAACTGCTTGGCGGTTTCAGGGTCGTCGATCAATAACTGTTCGTATGCCAGACCGAATTTCTGCGGATCAGTGGGGAGCTTGGTGTTCAGCCTGTCGTTCAACTGGCGGACAGAAGCCTGCCACTCTTCAAGTCCTTCTTTTGCAGCAGTCCCCGCCCAGCGCAGCGCGGCACGGTTGGCTGGATCGCGAACAGTTGCCAGTTGCGCGTCCAGGTTGAATTCGTCATACAGCACGCTCCCTCTGCGCGCGTGGTAGCGGGGATCGCCAGTTCCTTGATAAATCGCGTCGTTGAGTTCAGCTTGACCGCCAGAAACAAGTTGCGAGATTGGCAGCGCTTTGCCATGCGTCATGACCTGGTGAACCTGCCTGCTGGTCGGGTCGTAGGCTGTTTCGAGAACAGGGTAGGGTAGTTCAGACGCTGTCATGCGCTGCGCCAGCCTCATCTTGTTCTGCAGCATATCAGCCAGCACGGGGTCATTCGTGTTAGCGTATTTTGCCTGCAGTTTTTCCACATAAGCGGTGTACTTGTTGGGTCCGGTTGAGTACCCCTTGGCGTCGACGAGGGTGACGTCCCCGGAGTTATCCCTGAGACGCTGCCTTTCGGCAGCAGCCCTGTCTTCGCTGCCCCAGTATTCTTCAGCGGTGCGCTGGTTCAACGACGGGCTTTTGTTGACCCATGAAGGACCATAACTGTCCGATGCCTGTCCGCGCTGGGCTTGAGAAAGCGGTAGCCCGCGTTCAGACGCCTGAAGGTAAGCAAGTTCGAGCTTGCGGTTGATCATCGCCCTTTCCATGGGATCGGTTGACCGATTAAGCCTTGCCTGCAAGTTCTCGGCGTAGGCGCTGATCTTCTGACCATAGGCAAAATCAAGGTCGCTGGCATAAAAGCGATCCGGCTTTTGAGAGACCCAATAGTTTATTCTCTCGGGCTGCTGCGGCAGGGAGACCGGGCGTAACGGGGTGAAACCCGCCGATCCACTGCGCACGGAATTCCCAAATACGATCTCTTCGTTTTCTGCACCGTAGCTGACAGGGGATATGACTTCAAGGGATTGCGGGACACCGGCTTCGAGGTTATCGGCAATATCATCGACGTATCCAGGTCTTCTTTGCGAAGGACCGCCAAACGCCTTACCGGTGATCACCGCTCCGAGACCCGGCACCCTGTCGCCTTCGTGGACACCCATCTGGTTCAGCAAGGAGCCGGGTTTGGGCTCGAATTTGACAACGTCGCCGTAATCCAGGTACTGCGCAAGCGAGCGACTGACCCCATAGTTGGGATAGAGACTTCGGGCAGAGTGCTGCAGGTGCTTCAGGGAATAGCTGTTGTTGGGCACCGGCGAATTGACAAATTCGTCTATCCACGAGACACCCGACTTCAGGTCATCGTTGAAACTGCTTTCACTGACCACCCGCTCATTGGCCCGACGCCACGCGGTTTCTTCCCCCCGGATTTGATAGCTCACGTGGGTGAGCAGGGAGCGCTGTCTCAACTTGCCGCTGTTGCCATCCCGGTAAAATGGCGTGTACTGCCAAATGCTGTCTGCGACGGCGGTCGCCATGACGTTATAGCGCTCAATGCTATCCTCACGGTATTTATTTTCCCCGCTGATCGCTGGAAAGAACGACCTGGTGATGAAGCGGTTGGCGTCCTGCACGTTACGAATGTCGTTCAGCGCGGGGACAAGTTCGCCGAGAGACTTGCGCACCAGCTGATTGTTTGAATGAAACTCGACCGATTGACCCGCGTAAATCGAAAAATCCAACGGCCTGGAGAGGGCGCTTTTGAAACCATTTCCTTCCCTGCCATGCGTGTAGTATTCTTTGAAATTCAGCGTGCCGCCGCTGCGGTGATAGTCCTGCCACTGGCGCACGTACTCGCCGCGCACGGCTGAAGCCACCTGGTTTTGCACGTTGACCGGAACGTGAGAAAGACCCTGCGCATTCAGGTCTCTGATGGTGTTCAATATGGCTTCAAACGGGCTTGCGCCTGGTTCGGGTCGGGAGGGCATCTCTTCCCAAAGTGGCATGGGTTCTCCTAAACAGGGGGCAGAGTGGGAGGCGTCACTCCGACCCCTGAACCTTTTGCGCCAGCTCTTTTTCTCTCTGTTCTATTGACTGGACCTCGTCAACGCCTTCCTTCACCCACCGCCGGAAGTACGCTTGGTAAAAAACGGGTTCGTCAATAGGATTGTCAAAAAGCGGTCGATTTTCTGCGAGGGACGTGATCGTCAGCCCGATCAGATAGTCCAAAACCCGGTCCTGCGTGCCGCCCGTGAGGATCGCATCCTTTACTTCATCTTCCAGCTCTCCATAAGGGGAATTGAGGTACTTCCTTACTTCGAGCCCGAGGCTTTTGGGGCTTCAGAAGGGGTGATCGGACCCCACCCTGGCACTGCCTGGCCGATGTGATCCCAAATTTCCATCACCAGGTCCGTCGGCATGTCTCGCAGAACGCTCTCGATTTCTTCAACGGTCGCGCCTGATTTAATGAGCGGAGCGCCGCCGTCTTCGACAGGTTCTTCGTCATTAACCGGGATGTTCGTCCCGGCGAAGGTCAAGGCGATTTCCCGCATGGCCTGTTCATACAGGTTGGGGAAATACTCGCGGTGAGAACCATCCGGCGCCCACACGATCCTGCCCTCGGAAAAGAACTTGCGCAGGTTGAGCTCGTCTCCCGCCGTTGCGGGTTTGATCTTCCACCACCACTTTTCCATCAATTTGAAGTGAAAAGTGGCAGTGTCGACGATGGCGTACTTTCCAAACTTGGGCATGAAATGCCTCCTGTGATTTCAGATTAGGTAGCGTAGCTGGCCGTGTTGTTGACCAGGGTGACGGTGATCGGCGCAGCGGCGACCGTGCTGGCGATGAACAAGCCCGTGGCGTTCAACAGGATTTGCCGTCCAGCGCGCACGCCGATCGGCGCGACGCTCCAGATGACATTCGCGTCTGCCCCAGTTTCGCCGTTGGCGGCGATGGTCAGCTTGTAGGGATTACCGGTTGTAATGAGAGCATCCGAGATCAGCTCGATTTTCAAATCGGCTTCACGCAGCATGTCGGAAACCCACACCGAGCCGCCCGCGGGGTCGTACATCATTTTCGAGTACAGGGTGGCGTCCGCCACTTTCATGGTCAGGGAGACCGAGAAAGCCCGCTGCAGGATCTCGAAGTCGTCCGGCGAGTAGTTGCCCACGACCCACTGCTCGTCCATGGGGATGGACATACCCGCCATGAAGGAACCCTGCAGGACTTTGGCAGAGGTCCCGGTGGGGAGTTCCACCTTGGAGAGGGGCGCGATGAACTGCGGTCCGCTGTCCACCTTGGTCGCAGCGTCCCAGGTGGTCGTGGCCACCTTGGTCGGGAGCCCGCCCGTGAACGCGGCCTGGGCGCGCACGAAGTCAGCCCCGCGGAAGGAAAGACCCAAAGCCGAAACCCGCTGGTCTTGCATCTGCTCGCCCCACATGTTGCCAGGAGCGGAACGCAGGGTGAAGTACGGGGCAGCAAACTGGTTGGTGTCCAGGGTGAAAGCATGTGAATACGGAGCAGCCGCGCCGGTTGTCACCACTTTGCCCAAGGCACCTTTCAGCAGGTACCCGAGCAGCAGCGGGCGGGGCACGAATTCGATCGCCCCACCGCTCATCACGCCCATCTTCTTCACGTCGCGCATCAGAGCGCCGCCGCCGACCTCGGTATCGACCGGAAGCGTCACGTTGGAAGGAGCGATCGAGCTGTTGTTGTACAGAAAGTAGTGGAAGCTCGCGTCAGTGACATTGGGTGTACCCTTTGCCGTCTGCAGCGCAAGTCCAAGTAGAGAGCCTTCTGAGGACATGATTAACCTTTCGTCGTAGTTAGAATTTCGAAGCGCACCTTGATCTGATAGTCGTACGCATCAGGCGGTCCGCCAAGCTGAACCATGGCACAACGTATCCTGTCGGAAACAGCACCCCTGCTCACGTACTCACCCTCTTCAGCGCTGAGCCCATTGAAGCGCATTGAAAGCAATCCCTTTTCAATTCTCGAGCGAACAGTAGATGCAATCTCTCGGGCTGCCGCCAGGTCTTCTTGAGAACGTTCCAGCAGGCAACGTGCTTTTACCGTGAACATACGTTTCCATGTCACCACACCACCAATTTCTATCTCTTCGACCTGGTCGTCCCACGGTTCCGTGACGCGCCCGATCGCGCTACCAGAGATCTCCTGATCGGGATCATTCTCATAAATTTCAAGGCTGATGCGCGCTTCGTCAGGATCGGGGCTTCCCTGCAGCGGACCCAGTTTCACCACGCCGGGCCTGGCGGGGTCGCCAACAGGCACTTCGGTCATCAGGATGCGCTCAAGTTGATCCCGCACGTAAGAAGTGACGACAGCATGGATACCGCTCAACGCGCCCTCCCGACCAAGTGCAGCGTGATCTCTCCGCCAGGGAGCCTTTCGGCGATCTTGCGCCGGTAGTCTTCCATCAGGTCGCCCACTTCGGGCAGAAGGGGATTGTCGTCCCGTTTTCCGGCGGGTTTGAAACGGTCGAGAGCAGATTGCCTGCCGCGCATCTGGCTGTAGATTTTGGCTTTCACATACAGCCGGATCATCTCGATGTCGACGTCGGGAATGGTGACCATAAAGGTGCTGTCAGTTTCAGACGTCGGAACGGGGTGCGTGGCGAAGTAAGAGAGATAGATTGGCTCCACAGGGAGGGAGCTCAAATAGACGCCCCCTCCCTGGACAGTATAGAAGTGAGCTAATGGGGCTACCTGGTACTGCGATCCTGGTCGGTTGGGGCGTCGTACAAGATACGTGTCAAGGGGCTGCTCCACCGTACTGTCCTCGATGTAGTCATTCGGTAGGGGGTACTTGTCACCAGAGGGTGAGATTTCAACCCGATCCATGCGTTTAGGGAACCACGTGGAGTAATCCCTAATGCCGTCCTTTACGTAAAGGTAAAGCATCTTATCCGTCCACTTTGGCGTGGAAGGCGCGACAGCCGTATCCTGGAGATCAGCCCGGATTTCGGAGAGTAAGTCAGACCAGGTAGTCATGCGGTTAGTCCGTGGATCCGGCCACTTCGTGAACCTCGATGTATTCCGGACGGAACATCTGGAACTTGAAGAAGCCGCGCCAGCCGTAGCGGTTGATCATCTGCAGGTCGTCGATCTTCGGAGGAAGAACGGGGGTGGGTCGTTCGCCGACACCGTAGACCACCGCCGGTCCACCGATGAAGATGGCGGAGTGGATGTTGATCCCGTTGGTCACGTAGTCGCCTGACGCATGCGGTTTCAACAGCGGCTTGTTCAGGACGAGCTTGTTGGTGGCGGCGTCGATGGAAACAATGCGGCGGGTTTCCTGCGTACCGTCGCTCTCGAGCACAGCGGTGCCGAGCGCCTGGTCGTGGATGGTGATGTTCATGCCGACCACGAAGCCGGTCTCGTCCGCAACGGTGATGTAGCGGGTTGAAGTCGACTGGCCGACAGAGTACACGGTGTCGACAGTTGCCGCGGCGCCCTGTCCTGGGACAGTGGCAGCGGAGAGCGTGGTCTGGTGCGCAGCAGCGCCAGCGTTGGGCAGCACCAGGCGGTTAGACTTGATGAAGCGCACGCCGCCCCACATGCCGACCTCGGAAGTGAACAGGCGGTTGGTGCCGACGTACTGCTGCGCTTCGACCCACTTGCCAGCCGCAAGGTTGGCGCGGATGTCGTGCAGCACACGCGGGGTGGTGATACACACGATCGTCTGGCTGTCCCCGTCGCCGGTCATGGCGATACCGGGGATGTCGCCTTCCTCAAGATGCGTGCGGGCGAGTTCTGCAAAGTCGACATCGAAAATATCAGTGCCGACGATCGCGGCGCGGCTTGCGCGGGTTCCACCGGCGTAGACCTTGTTCGGGTGGGACAGGAAGGCGTTGCGCGCGAGGATATCTAGCGTGTCAACTTCGTTTTGTCCAATTTTGTCACGAACAAGACCGCGCAGGTTGCCGCGGTTGACGTACTGCACGATCTCGGAGTAATCCGAGAACTTCAGCGTGTCGCCGTGAATTTCAAGATCGAGCGTCACGGAACGGCTGTCCAGGTGCGCGCCGCGCATCCAGATGTCCTGCTCACCGAGAGGGTTGTAGTTCGGGTCGGTATCGAACACTTCGGTGTACGTCATGCGACCGGTGTCCTTGGCAGAGAAGTCTTCCTTCACCGCGCAGAAAGGCACCATGATGGATTTTGTGCGCAGGGTCTCGAGAAGCAGAGCTTCGTAGTAAGTCCGCTGCCACTGCGGCAGGCTGTCAGAGAACATCGCGCCGCTTACATATTCATTGGCCATAATCTTTTCTCCTACTTATGGTTTTGGTTGCCCCAGGTCCAGTAGTCGTCCATGGCTTTGGCCCGCTCAGGCGAACCGAGAGGAAGGTTGTCGACGTGCCGCAGCCAGCCCTCATCCGATTGAGGAGTGGCCGCGGACTGCTGTACCGAAGATACAGCGGGCGTGATCCCCGCCAACAGCTGTTTCTCTCTTGCCGCCGCGCTCTCGTCTCCAAAACGAGCGAAGTCTTCAAGGATGGTCTTGAGGGCATCTTTATCCGACAGGGGTGGGATATTTTTCAATATCTTCACCAGCTCGGGACGCCCCAATTCCTCAATGACCTCCAGTTTCAGTTTCAACGCGCGTAATTCGGCCAGCTCCTGGTCGGCTTGGGACTTGGATTGAAGGATTTCCTCGAGCTTCTTGTCGCGCTCGGCTACCGTGATGTTCTTCTCGGTGTCCTTGACGCTGAGATCGGCCTGCAGTTTGGCGATTTCCGCTTCCCTGGCGGCGAACTCCGCGTCGCGCTGCTTCTGCGCTTCGGTAAGCTCCTGCACTTTGAGCATCAGCCCGTCGAAGCGCTTCTTTTCGACATAGTTTTCGAGGTTGACCTGCTGGGCGCCGGTTCCGCCAGCCCCAGGGGGTGTGGTGGAAGGGTCAGTTCCAGGGGTTAAATCTGACATGGTTCATTTCTCCTTATCGAGTAGGGTACGGATCTGCCTGGCTTCCCTGCGCAGGGCTTTCAGCAGCTGTTGGCTTTCTTCGATGATCTCTTCGAGGGCGGAAAGCCTTTCTTCGACGATGCACCCGGCGCAGGGTTCTTGGGGAGTTTCGTTTTGGTTTTCTTCATTCAATCGTCCTCCTTTCGCTTCAGATGTCTGAAGCCGGCTCGTCAGGGAATTGACGGTAGAGGTCAGGCGCGCGTAGCGGAGCGAGCCGTTATCCCCGCTCGGCGCTTTGGTTATGGCCAGGGCACTCACGCCGGGCCAGCTTTCTGATCCCCTTTGCCCTGGGACGCATCCGTTCCAGCCTTGGCAGGCTGGGGTTTCCACAGTTCCTTGTCCTCCAGCATCGTGCGGATGCGGTCGACCTCGCCCACGCCGCGGCTCAGTTCCTTCTGCGCGGTTTCGAGCGAGATAGAGGGGGGATCGGTGGAGAGCAGCTTGACGATCTCGTCCACCACCTGCTGATGGTCGCGCGGCATGATGGAGGGCATGTTGGGGACGATCTTGCCATCGGCCATCTTTTTCAAGGCCGTGACGGGAATGGTGGAAAGCCGCTTCTGCTCAAGGATCTTGGCGGTCATCCAGATGGCTTTTTGAATGCCAGCGGACATGTAGGCACGCGAACGCCGCACCGCCTTCACTAAAGGCCACATCCTGATCTCCAGCGTCGCCCCGGAGCGCTGACCGCCGCCCTGGTCTTCACCGAAGGCGATCGGGGGCGCGAAGGACGAGGTCCTGGCCCAATCGTAGATAAACTTGAGGTAGTCGAACACGCCCTGCGGGATGGGGTTCCTGGCTTCGAGCATGCCCACCGTGGGCGCCGGGTTGTTGCCCAGAGTGCGCCCCAGGTCCCACATCGAGCTGTAGCCGATGGGAAAGTTCTTGGCATTGAAAGCCCTCGGCAGGTTGACCCCCCAACGCGTGGGATGAGCGGAGTAGCTGATGGCCTCGCCCAGGTCAGCCAGGCGCATGTTCAATTCGTCCTGCACAGGGATGATCTCCTGGGTGAGCGCGTCCCCCCACCAGCTGGCGGTGCGCAGGCGCGGGATGTAGATGTAGGGCACAAATCCCCACGGGTTCACCCCCGAGTAAGCGCTGATCTTGACCCCGTCGATCGTGTTCTCGTACATCGTGGGTGTCCAGTGCTCGATGCGCGTGACCATGCCCCCTGTGGGCTTGATCCTGTACTTCGCCACCGCCTGTTCGGCGGTCATCTGCAGCAGGGTGTACACCTCCAAGAGCTCGTCCGGGTTGTCCGGGTCAAACACGGGGTAAAAACTGTCCAGCGGGACGCGCTGCCAGCGGATGTAGCCGCGCGTTGCGAGGGAAGGGGTGATCTTCAACGCCGAACCGCCGTAGACCTGGCGGTCCATGTCCATCTCCCAGAAGAGGGTGTTGCCGCTCGAGGCGCGGAAGATCTCGTTCAGGAGTTCGATGGCGGCGATGTAGCTGGAATCCGAGACGTTGTCCTGGTCCGTTTCAAAGGTGATCACCTGGTCCTGCCATTCCCCGAACAGGCTGTCGGCCTGGGCGGTGCACAGCATCTTGACCAGGTTGACCCCCACGGGGTACATCAGGGGTGCTTCATCGCTGGAGATGTTCTCCACCGGCACCTTCTCTTCAAAAACGGAGCCGTCAAAGTAGCGCCGGTACTCGTTCCTGAGGGCGGTTTCATTCTCCCAGGTGTGGCGGGTAATGTCGGAGACGCTGCCGAGGTCGGACCATTCAGGAAACTGCATCACTCTCCAAAATAAAAAAGAGGGCTGAAATGATCAGCCCTCTGCGCGTACAGTCGGGAACTTTATCTTCTTCCGGCATCTGAAGCCCGCCTGTTGATAGTCGAGTTCCGCGATGCTGGGTTCTCCATTGTGGATGGTCAGCACGTCAATGTACTGCAGGCCACCCCGTATCACTTCCAGCAGGTCTCTCTCGGCGGTTGAAACCAGTGCTTCAAGCTCCGGTTCCTGCGCCGCGATCTCGACGCCGTACAGCTCGCCGTATTCCACTTCCCTGATGACCTTGAGAAGTTCCTGCTCGTTGGTAGATACTAAATAGGATAATAGCATATTCTCCTTCTGTTGTCAAGGATGCAAACCATACGATAACTAACTGTTACATTTCTCACACGAACATCCGATCTGCTGAAAACGATCGCAGTACCTGGGCTCGGGACCCAGGATAGGGTGAGGGCAGGTCTTCCCGCTCAGCAGGCAGGTTTCACTGTCGCGCTTGTAATCCTTATGCAGGATGACCCGCCGCTGGCGGCAGTACGTGCAGTTCACGTCGTGAGCGGTCACCGCCGGTACCTGAGGTCGCGCGGGATGGCGTTGCGCCTGCGGTTGATGAAGTTGTTCTTGGCGCCCATAATGCGCCCTTCGTTTGGTGCTTCTTCGGGAACGTAGCGGGCCAGGAAAGCCAGTTCAGCCATCGTCATCACGATATCCTGCGGGATCTTGTTATCAACGTCGCGCGCGTAGGACGACAGCTGGCGCATCAAGCCTTTGATCAGCGGGAATTCCAGGTTGTGTTCCGTGATCGACAGGGACAGGGAATTGAGCATGGCTTCCTTGTCGCGGTTGAAGGAGATGCCGTCCACCGCGATGCCCATGTTCTCAAAGGCCAGCTCGTCGATGGCTTTCTGGGTACCCGTGGTGTCGATGCCTCTCAACACCGGGGCGTACTTCTCCAGCGCGTACTTGAACGAATTCAGGAAGGGCATGTAGGAGCCTTTACCCTCGATCCAGTGGAAGTACACCACCTGGTGAGGCTTCTTGGTGATGTCCATCACCATCACCACCGGTGCGTTCCTATGCGGCGGGCTGTCCTGCCCGGGATCGCCGCCGAGTACGTAAACCGCCTTGGGGTCGGCCGGGATCTCGAAGCGGGTGATGCCGTAGCGCGGGTGCTCTTCCAGGGAATATCCAGCCTTTGGTCGACCCCCGTCTTCCGGCCTCAGTGCTGCTTCCACGGCGTCGTTGAGCG
>JBCFBD010000148.1:0-2353 GCA_038562455.1 Anaerolineaceae bacterium
GAGCTTCGTTGGCAACTGCTTCGTCATCCTTGTTCGTCAAATAGTCCTGGAAGAATTCTGGGAAAAGATGCCCGACTGAGCGTTTGAGCCACACGTAGAAGAAGTCAGACAACTCCGCATACATCACATTTGCTTCATACGGAGGGTCAAAGGTGATGTTGTGCAAGCTATTGTTTGGTACTTGTTCAAGGTCTGTGGCTGAGCCTTGCCATATTTCGAGTCTCTCAAACGGCGGAACGCTTTCATCTTGCCATAGAGCATATTGTGCTGGACTGGCTAGTTCAGCCAATTCCCTATAGGCTTTTTCAACTTGATCAACTGCCCATGGAGCCATATTGGACGCTCCATCAAATTCGCCAAATGTCCATTTGAAGCTGAAATCGTGTCTATCAAATACACTACGCAAAACCGTTCGGGGAGCGTGCCAACTGGCTAGCCTAGAGTTGTAATTTGGACATTTATCAAGCATTAGTGACAAGTATGTTTCCACCGCCACTGCGCGATCTGGTGACAACTCAGTGCGTATTTCGCCAGATAGCTCCTGTAGCGTTTCCAAGAATGTGAGCATAGCTAGTAGTTGGCGCGGAGAAAACATATCTGTCCACTGAAACATCCCGTAACGGTGTGGTTCGTCCGTTTTGTTACCATCAGGTATCGGGTCGCTTGGTACTAGCCCCGCCGCTTCCCAACTTGGCAAGTACTGAGACAAAGCGATCTCAGCATTGCGTACAGCTTCGAGTTCATCGTGGCTCGGCACACGGAAGTTCAAGCCTCCAGACTCCTTGGTAGCCAATGCAAATAGCATTTGTCCCATGCGTCCTTCTTGAGCCTCTCGTTTAATATAATCTCCTTCAATTGCTTCGCCAGTCCAGGGAGAACGTCCTACTCCACGATTGACCGTACCTTCACTTGGGTCAAAATCTATGGAATCACCGTACTTGATCACAAACTGCGGTATATCCCAATCAGGATTCGCAATAAGCTGTATCGCTACATTCTTTTCGGGCTGCCCTTTTGGTTTCCTAAGCCACCAGTTGGGTGAGAGCGGGACTGGTTTTCCGGTTGTTGGGCAAGCTACGGTCCGTGCCCAGAGGTAAGCAAAGATATTCTCGTTTGGCTGTTTGGGGAAATATTTAGCAAGACGTTGTTCAACACGTCGAGCCCATTCATCGCCCCATTTGCGAATATCGCTTGTCAAGCTTGGGCCGAAGCGTGCAGGATAGTCGAGGGTTGCTTTCAAAACTACTGATGCAACAGAATTCAGTTCATTGGCATACGTCGTGAAGCCGTAGCGTAAGGCTTCAAACGGGATTGATCCACCACCCGCTGTTACGTCCATCACTGAGATGTCGCGCTCTCCCCAGGTATATTCGAGCAGATCGCGCATCAGTTCCAAGTCCTCGGCGCTAGGGCTAACGCTGAATGCACGCGGAGCACCACCGTAGGGATGTTCTTTGAGCTTAATGCCACGCTCTTTTGCCCATTTGACCAGTTTGTATCCTGCAACCGGATCACCCCGAACACCAACTAGATATACAAACCAATCGTGATAGGCATCTTCGTCAGGGAAGTGCTTTTGAAGATGGTCGGGCCAATCTGGTGACCATTGTGGAAGCACTCCAGCCAGAATCGCGGCTCTGCTTACTGACAATGGTCGACGTGCCCACCATACATGCAAATAATAAGTAGGTGGAAGTGCTGTCATTGAGCTACGTTCGCGCTGGCTATCAACACCGAGCGCTTCGAACGGCAGCCAATCTTCAATCAGTACGGCGGGGCGGGTGGTCATAATTTTCGTCCTCAATTTAGTGACAGTAATGGTTCCGGGATGGCGAGTTCTGTACTGAAATCTTGGGCATAGATGAAGATGCGGTCGTATGCATCAGCGATCTCATTGTCCAGATATAACTTCTTCAGATCATCACGTTCGAGCCATCGAGAACCAAGCATATTAGCGTTGAACAACTTCTCGAATACATCCGGTTTGAGAGATTGTCCGTCAGTATCTTTTACGTGAAGCGAGCGCTTCCCCGCATCCATCACCACCCAAATCCGATCCAGCACACAGATTGGAACATGGTAGCCAGTAGACACAAAAGACGCACTGGCGCTTTGTAACCGGTTGGTAGGTCGGAAGAAAGCTGTACAGCATGGAAGCCGATACTGCGCTTGAGAGCGAGGCGAGCAGAAGTTGCCTACACAGAATGCCTTACGCATTTTGGCGATTTGATGCTCGAATCCCTTGATAACTGATTCGGTGAAATGGGGATCGATGCCTTCCCAAACTTTGTACTGTATTACGGCGATGCGAACGCGATCATCTTCAGCCGAGTGATGTTCGTATATCAAATCG
>JBCFBD010000056.1:0-16912 GCA_038562455.1 Anaerolineaceae bacterium
TGAAGGTGTTCTGAATGGTTTCATTAAAGAAGCGGATGGGCGCATACAGCGGATCTTCGCCATTTTCAACTTCCAAGGCGGCACGGATCATCTGTTCTGAGTTCGCCCGATCCCGCCCATCGATGGAATATTCACCAGTGGCGATGTCGTAGAGGTAGTTCACGGGCGGCTGGCCTTCCTTATCCATTTGGCAGAGGTAAACCTTGTGTACGTCATAGTAACCGATAGAGGTTTTGTATTCATCATTCAGGTACAGGGTCATGCGGATGATATTCTGGTTGTCTTCCCTGGATGGTGGCCCCCACTTGTCATGGGTAACGGTGAAATTGGCTAACTCGTTTTCGAAGTAAGCTTCGTGATTGTTGGGATCAAAGTTGAATCCAAGGTCTTTAAGTGTGGTAGGAATGATGAAATCTTTGTTGGCGAGGGTGGTGTAGATGTTTTCGAGGGATGAATAGTCTTCGACGCTGCTTTTGTCGAGGTAAAGGGTCTGGAGGTTCGTCAGCGAATCCAGCGAAGAAACATCTGAAATGGTTGAATTGTCGAGCCACAGCACCTGCAAATTGATCAGGTTGGAGAGAGCGCTGTAATCTTGCGCCTGGCAATTGGAAAGGATCAAGAGCTTAAGGTTGGTTAATTTGGCCAGAGGTGCGACATCAGTGACGGGATTGCCAGCCAGGGATAAGGCGGTTAGTTTGGTGAGCCCGGCCAGAGGGGAGATGTCGGTCACGGCGTTTTGAGACAGGTCGAGGCTTTCGAGGTTGGTAAAGGCTTCCAGGCCGTCGAGGTTGGTGATTGGGGTGAATTCGGAGAGCTGTCGCTGCAAAGAGTCGGTGAGATCCATGCGGGTGACGCCCTGGGCTTCCGCGAAGGTGATTTCGCCTTCAGGTTTGCCCATCGCGCTGCGTATCATTGCTTCCAACACTGGATCAGAAAAGGTTACGACGACGGGCGCCGATGTCGCAACTGGAGACGAGGTCGTCGTGACCTCCACAGCCGGGTTTGATGGGGTCGTCGTCACAGCGGACGTGCTACAGGCTGTAAGGATTATTGTCAGGAAAACGGTCATCAGTATATTATGAGGCTTCATCATCGTAAGTAATCCTTTATATTATTTTGAGTGACAACTGTGAAGGTGGGCATCTTTTTTAGTTATTTACATAATGAGAATTTTAGTTCCCCTTTGTATTTTACACTAACCTTCTGATCACACGTAATGCTATGCAATTCGAAGGATATCACTTGTTGCCGTTTTGGTTTAATAAAAAATGACCCACCTCGGTACGCATGCAGAGCAGAGGCGTGGTGGGTACTGTTGGATTGATTATAACCAGGTTTACCCATAAATCCCCTGTTTGGCAAACTAACGCGCAATCAAAATCCGAATTAGGTCATTTTGTATCGGGAATTAACTTAAATTCAATCTTTGCACCTAACGCTTCAGCGATCTTGCTTATGAAGGATAAACTAGGAGCGCTGGTGCCATTTTCCAGTCTGGCGATGCAAGGCTGCTGGGTGCCAACCATCTCAGCAAGTTGAACCTGAGTTAAACCCCTTAACATGCGGAGCCTGGCGACCTGGTAGCCGGGTTCTAATTTCTCGGCAGCAGCCAGGAAATCCGGGGCTTTAATCTTTTCAGCCTCCCAATCTTCAAATTTAGGCAATATACTTCCTTCCATTCCATATCCTTTGGATTTTTCAGGTCCAGATGATCAATGTTCGCAAGAACTATTCCGTCTATATTAATCAGATCTGGAGCTAAAGAAATCTAAATTATCATAATCCAGGTTTCTTTATTTCTTGCATCAGTTCCAGTCGAGGTAAGCGCTTTGTTATTATCATTTTCAGACTGAAATGATAATAACATTGGATGTGTTCTCATTTATGAAAATAGCCGCGGCCTGAATACAACATCAAATGTCTTCATCCGTAATAAGCCCTGACTGGCGTCATTCTTGGCAAAATCATTTGTCATCTTTGTGTTTGGTCTTGTCCACCAGGATAAATCCCTGGCCGGGTTTTGGCGTTGGTGGCAAGGTTTCGCCTTTGGTAACGGTGACTTCAGTCCCGGTGTTCCCGCCTTTTGGTCCCACAACGCCGTATTGTCCAGATTCAGGGGCCTTCTGACCCGGCTTATGTATTGTACCTTTGGATTTACTCATTCGAATATCCTTTCTGGTCAAAATGACCAACGATCAAAACGCTTTTGACATTCACCATCTGGCAGCCTTGCCCCTTGATCGAGCATTTCCCGGAGGGCAATTGCTGCTTGGTTTTCTGTAAGAACATGGTGGATCACCATTTCATCCAATATCCATAGCACCCCGTGAACCGGTACCCCCTGCGCTTTGGCAAGTTCATTAAGTCTTCTGTCGCCGGTCACCAAACTTGCATCCAATGCCCTGGCAAGCAATAAAGCAGCCAGATCGATGGCTGATAATTGACGATGGATTTGCCTTAACCGGACTAATTCGAGCACATATTCAGGTTCAAGACCATGTGTTTGCAATCCCAGATCGTGAAGGTGTGCCCACCCGGGATGTACAAACTCTCCGACCGCAAAATCGGTGGTGAAGAATTGGTATGGAAGACGGAAAACATCGGGCAAAATCTTGCCGTTCTCGAGGTCGATCCAAATATTCGTATCAGTTACCAGAACGGATGGCAAGGTCATTTTGCTGCAGTGCCTCCATCTCCCACCCTAGTTGTAATGGCTTGCCATACAATTCCTGCGCCCTGGAACGTGAGATCAAATCCTCAGCCAAAGCACGATAAATTAACCGTTCCATCCGCATGGGCGTTTCGGGTGAATAAGGTTTTCCTGGTTCCTGGCGATGCCAATCATTGACGCGGAACTGCTGGAATAAACGCGCTGCGGTGTTTTCAGAAATAATGGAAAGATCCTTGGCGCGGTAAATCCAGGCTTGCATACTTAAGCCGTATTTATGCTTAAGCATGTGCAGCTCGTTGATGTTGAGGTCCGTCCGGTTGGCACCGAGTTCAAAGCGAGCCGTTGCAGCCGGCACGAGGAAAGCCCCGACAAACCGATTGGCCGCCTGTTCTGGTTTGAGATCGCCCTGAACATCCAGGATCAGGTGTCCCAGTTCATGCCCTAAATTGAATCGCTGCCGTTCGCCTGATAATTCGCCTTTGGTTACAATGACCGGATCGCCATCGGTCTTGAAAGTGCAGGCGTCAAAATGCTCGAAACCAGAGATGATCCCCACCTTGATTCCCCGGTCCTCCAGCAACTGAACCAGGTTTTCAATTGGATCATAGCCCAGGCTCCAGTGGTCACGTAATTCTAGAGCTGCGGTTTCAATCTCATCCAGTGAGGTCACTTTGCGCAGGGGGAGGTTTGCTGCATGTTGTTCTTCCGGGAAAAGACTTTCAACCTCGAGATAACGCTCCACCCAATCCTGGATGCGCATCTGGATGGCTTCCTGCTCTTTGACACCCAGCACAGCGTGTTTTCGGTAGGCCTGAAGTTGAACGGAGACCGTACTCGGGCGAAAGAAGAAATCCACCTTTACCTGCAAAGCCTGAGACAGCCGCAGCAGAACGCCTGAGCTGGGTATGTCCTGGTCTCGTTCATATTTTGAGATCGCCATGGCGCTGACCCCAATTTCATCCGCCAGTTTTCGCAAAGAAAAATTGCCTGCTTTCCGAGCCTGTTTGATACGCCCTCCGATGGTCATGGCTTCCTCCTTTTCTCTTTCAGTTTACATAATAGCATTAATTTCAATATTTGTAAACCGTCAATTTAACTGAAAAGGATTTTGTTTGTGGTAGAAGCAAAGCCACCCTCTTTATGCAAATAGCCATTTTGCTCTAATCCAGAAAAACCCTACTATTGATTATCGGCAATTAACACCGTCTGCGGTCAGGCTGATGTGACGCAGACGCCTTGCTGACACGCCGCAGACGGTGACGCAGACGCTGCCGCGGACGTTGATCGAATAGGAAGGTTTCCAAGGTGTTCTTTCTGAAGGAGGAGGTAGGAAATATCAACTAATGAAGAAAAGCGAGGAATTGGTCTCTTTTCTCCTAGGGCAACGGCAAAAATTCTGCATTGTTTTGGATCAAATTTTTCGATTGAACGGTTGTAAATTGGCTATTTTTGTGCACAAACAAATCGCCCGCTTTTTTTGTGTACAAAATATCTCCAGTACAGCGGGGAACGGTGTGGCACTTCGTTCTTGCCACTTCGATCCCCTAGAGTCTTAAGGGGGAACGGGTCAATGGAGTGACACATCGTTCTCTGTTGGATGGTCTTTGCTGGTTTTGAGAATATCACCCAACCGCCAGGGGCGATACTCCCTGACCTCAACGCTCATATTGATATGGTCGGGTCCCAAGTTAGAACCCTCAGGAGACGGTGGAACATTATGAATATGACCATGTAGGTTGATCCATCCATCATCCAAAGGAACAATCGGACGGTGTGAAAAGATCAGTTTCATTTGATTTTCTAATTCAACTAGTAATGAATTTTTAATCTGGATCACGCCATGGGCTTCACAAAAAGACTGGCTCAACCGATCGTGGTTGCCCTGGATTAAGAACAATCTGCCATTCAAAATGCCGGTCAACAGCTCAAAATTGCTTTTCTTTCCCAAAGCAAAATCACCCAGGTGCAGGACAGATTCATCGGGAGAAATCAAGTCATTCCAGTTTTTGATGATCAGCTCCTGCCAGTTTTCGGGGCGATTGCAGTATCTCCCGATATTCTCGTGGAAGAAATGCGTGTCGGAAATGATCCAGGTATTTTGGGTGATGGTGAGTGTGTTGTCGATAATCATCCTTTTAGAAATTTACCTGATTTTGATTTTCCTGATCCAAGAATTAAAGGAACTACCTGTCAGGCGTTCCCCTTAGGTCGTTCCCTTAGTGTCTTAAGGGGGAACGGTTTATAACAGGGATAAGCACTTTTAAAGTCCGATTATTAGTGGTTATGCTGAAGGGGGAATTAAGGGTGCATTATTCGACCTCTATTTGATGTAATATTGTTGAAGGAAATATTGATCCATAATAGATTTCTTCAATCTACTGACCAGATTGAAAGAGCAATGTCTTGAAGCTAAAAATCCTCGTTTTTCAGATTGATTGTTGGATATTTGCTCGAAGGAAGTTTTAGGAGGAAAGATGAAGTACTTTTTCAAGATTAATATATCGCTATTCTTAATCGTTATACTTGTTTGCGCTTGCAGAAACATTTCTCCTGAGCCTTCAAGTACATTACCGACATCATTACCGCTCGTGACTAACACACCGATTTTCCCAACATCCACAGAAACCCCCAAACCTGCAAATTTGCTCCCAGTTCGTGGACTGTATGTCCAGTTCGAACGACGTGGATGGCCCAGCGAATGGTGGTCAGGACAGGTGATTAACGATTTCAATTCCATAGATGAAGTTGTGGGACATACAGTGGCAGAAGAAGTTTCTCTTCAACTGGATCAAATCAGAATGCTGGGAGTGAACACTATTGCTTTTGAGCTTCGTTCATCTGCCACAACCTATGACGCAGGTCCATTTATACCTCCGAATTGCAACATCTCACCTGCACTTGGTCTTCTATACCCGCAGCCCACGGAAACAGAGTTGGAAAATCTGGCCGCGTTCCTTGATCTGGTTCAAACCAAGGAAATGAAGGTCTTCCTTCGGCTTGTGAATACACATATGGAAGGGCAACCGACCAGCGATAATGAAACCTGGTTGGGTAGTATTTTCAAACAGATCGGGAATCACCCTGCTCTTGACCTGGTATTGTTTGAAGGGAGCCCATTCCTGGTAGATACGAACGGTGATTCGATTATGGATAGCTGCGGTGGTCCTGCCGAGCCAGGATTGTGGGAAGGTCCGGACTCTGTATCGGCTAACTATGTACGCTGGGCTATTGATTACGCTCACTCGTTGGGAGTTCCATACCGCAAGCTTTCTGCCCAGGCAATTGTTGGTAATTACTACGTTCAAATGCAACCTGAAAACCCGTTCATGACGGATGGACACTTTTGGGATCCGGTGCAAGTTCAAAAGATTATTTTTGATGACTTAGCAGTGCCAGACAACGAACGAACCTATGCGCTATCGTTTTACGAACATCGTAAATGCAGTACCGCAGCCGAATTACCTTGCGAGGATTTAAATCCTCACCAATGGGCGATGGAAACCGCGATTGGAGTTTTTGATGTGATCGGGAGGGGAAGCGGTGCGAGAGTGGTCGCGGTAGAAATGGGTTTGTTACCTCCTACTGAGCCAGGGTGGACAACCGAGCAAGCACTTGAAAGTCTGATTTGGGTAATGCAGGCAACCGGAATGGATGGAGGTTGTTTCTGGCGTTGGACCAGCTTTGATAATGGAGAGGATGCGGATCCAAGCCTGGCCACCCCGATAAAGTTGCGTGGCGAGGATTACAGGTTCACGCCAGTGAAAGATGTGCTGGAGAGGCTTTATACGTTTAGCCTTGATAGTGAACCAGATTTTTCCATAAAATAGATGTAAAAAACAAAATTCAACTTACTGGTGCAGGAAGTAGATTGCATGGGTGAAGACCCATACCAAGGGTTATAACCTTTCTCTATTTCTGAATATAAAAATCACTTTCCATAGTTTGGTGGGTGATTTACTTTTAACATTTGTGCCAGAGGATATATATTTTAAATAAGTTCCTTCTATAAATCGAATCTATAAATCGAATCTGCAATTTCCTTTGAGGACCATAATAAGATAAATTCCAGTCGTGTACAAAATTACTATCCATATGTGGATTTGTACAAATCAGTACTCACATTGCGGTAGAGGTTGACTTATCAGTTCTTGAAATAGTAATACAAATGTATTACAATGATTTAAACAAAGGAGCAAACTCATGCCCATAAAAAACTCATCCCCTAAAGCAGTTCGTTCGTTTCGACTAAGTATCGAATGTGTCCGTCAATTGAAAGATCTCTCTGGTAATATGGGGCGTAGTGAAGGGGATGTGGTCGAGGTTTCTATTGATCGTATGTATTGGGAAGAGATCCGATTTAGGAATCTGATGGTCAGCGAAGGTCAGAAACCTAAAGACACTTACAATGTTGGAAAGCAATAGGGGCATAGATGATTGCGGGATTAATTCCCTTTATTTGGAAAGTGATTTGGAATACAACTGTGATCCTTGTCTGTGCCGGCCTGGTCTTTATCGGTGTCAAGGCTAATCAACTTATGTCAGTTTCCGATACTCAAAAAGGGATGACCTATATCGAATTCATGCAAGATCGAATCGAAGCTGCCAAAACGGTTGAACCTTCGAGATGCGGGTGGGGAATGATGCTTTCGCTCGCAGCGCTTGGCCCGATCAACAGTGTGGTGTACGCGGTGGTGGCAATTAATCCAGAAGGTGCACTGGCAAAAAATACCGCATTCGATCCGGATATCCCGAAGGGAGTTGAGGGTGCGAAGTGGTACGAAGTCCCTGGAATCTGGTGGAAAACGGTTGAGCGATTATCCTGGACGATGCTTGGAAAACCTGCTGTGTATGGTTGTCAGTTCCGGCCTGTACTAATCGCAGAAAAGTAAATGTCTAGAATATCTAGAATCCTGGATTACTACATCTATAAAAACATCTATAATTAATTTAAATGGATCAGTTCAACGTAAGGAATATAAGATGACGCAATATGAATACAAAGTAATCAAATGCAGAGTCGTCGATCAAAAATATTACACCAGTTGGCTGGCTGCCTATGGCTGGCAGGTGCAGAACATGCAGGAAGTGGTTGACAAGGTGGTGAACCAGTCGCTGGGGTTCTCGAGCAATATGGGCAGCGGCAGCATGTTCGGCCACGCCTATTATCATCCCCACACAAATACCACCGCTTTTTCAGGCTATCAAACCAACCATGGTTGGGGAACTAACATGAACACTTCAGTAACGAATGTTCACACCAAATTGACCATTACTTTTTTTAGAGATATTAATTTTCCGGATCGTGCCGAGTTAAATAAAATTGAAGCCAAATGGTGGAAATGTTCAGAACGTTATCTAGGGAAGGTGATTGACCGCGGCAATACCAAGGACGAAGAAAAGTGGCCAGAATTGATTGAATTGAAACGCATCCAATCCATGGCCTGGGAAATTCGCAATCGAAAGAAATCCATACCGGCTCCTGTACAATCGATAAAAGCAGAGACTGCGCAAAGACAACCGCAGCAAGTGGAAAACAAGCCGGTTCAGGTACCGAATACTCCAGCCAAAGCCACCATCAAGAATGTGGAAGTAACCCACAACGTTTTCCAATCCGATCAACCTGGTATCCAGATCAGGTTGTGTTTTTCGATTCAGAACCGTAAAGGATTATCCTGTGGTGTCCTAGCCTATTTTAGGGATGAACAAGGAAAAGGGCTGGTTGATCTAAACAACAAATTCAAGACAACCACCGGCCATGTCTGTGTGGGAACCAGTTTTACACCAGACTTTGAGGATGCCCTGTTTAACGATTACATCCTGTTTTTGCCTTACGCTGAATTGGATCAGCCAGACGGGAAACGAAATTTGCAATTCAATGTGCAGATTTACGATGACACCGGAAAGGAATTTATCGCAAAAAGCGAACCTGTTCATTTTGCTTTCTCCAAAGAAGGAACGAATATGCGCGGAGAAAGTTTAACTACAGCCAGTGTTCATACACAGCCCACCAATAAAACCGAACCCACAACAGCCCGGTCAAAATTCACCGCCAAACCCACTGTAACTGATCAGCCTGTCCCAGCTCCAGTGGTAAAGACGCCGCCTTTGACCAAGAAAGAACGGATGGAAAAATTTGCCCAGGGAGCCGGCTGGACGGAGATTACCGAAGATCGTCGTTTATATATAGAAGGAATTTTCTTAAGCACCGATGGCAAGCAGTCCGCGGCCATGAAGAATTTTAAACAAGCTCTCGAACTGGCACCAAACGAAGATACTTACTGGTCTGCTGTCTCAATGGCTCTAGTTAATCAGGGCAAGATGGAAGAAAGCATTGCCACACTCGAAAATGGGTTAAAGCAACTGCCTGACAGCGTCCTCCTGAAGGCCAGCCTCGGTCAACGTTACCTCAGCCAAAAAGATTTTGCCAGGGCAGAAGCAATTGCCAACCAACTTGAAAAAACTTCCCTCCCTCATGCGGTCTATAACGCTTTAATGCTTAGAGCCTGTTCATCTGAGCAACAGGGAAAATATAAAGATGCCATCAATCTCTTTAACCTGGCGGACGCCAAGGCGGATGGTTCAAATCCCCTGACAGGGCTTGGGCAACAGCGCTGCCGAGAGATGATGAAGCGTAAAAAGTGAGTGCTAATAACGAGAAAAATACAGCCACCTTTGGGCTTTGCCTCTAAAAGGCAAGTAATAGTACAAGATTTCAACTTATCAGGCAGTGGTTTATATGACCAAAGTTGCAAAAAAATAATTTTGTAAACCCATGCGTTTAGAAAGTAAACAGTTGTAGCTGATCAAACTTCCATTGGAGGGAATATGTTTGCCAAACGCTATTCGAAAATATCACGTTGTATCGTTGTTGCTTTGTTCATTTTTACTTTTACGCTGAGTTCTTGCTCGAAATCCAAGGAATTAGTTTCTACACAAACTAATTCTCCAAGTACTGATATCACTTCTATTTTAACTTCCACACCTACACTTTCTATCTCTACGCCTTTACCTAAAATAACGGTAACAATTAATGAGATTTCTTATACTCTCTCGCATCCTTTGCTGATCAAAGAAGGGTTACTATGGTTACCTTCGGTTGAAATATTTGAATTGATTAATAGGCAAGAAGTTAGTCTTACTGAAGACTTTTTATCAACAAGCGGTAAAGCCCTAAACGGTTTATTTTCCAATTGCCATTTTTGGATTGGCCGTACTGGAGAGAATACGTACACAGCTGATACAGAAGGAAATATTTGGTTTGAAAGTGATCTTCCCCCCTTTAAACAAGATGGAGAAGTTTATTTATCAGAAAAGATGATTGAGGATTGCGCGGGTGAATTTATTCAATTTGATCAATTCAAGAGAACGGTAAATTTGCTGATTGCTGATAAGGCAATAAGTTCGATGCAGATGGAGAACAATCATCCAATATCCTTTTTCGCTCTTAAAGATTCTTCCGAATTAAATGATTCAAGAATCGGAGTTCTGGTAAGTGGAATGGTCAATAATCCAGCAAGTGAATGGGTAAATTGGGCTAAAAGGTTAAAACTATTTGGGTTTACACGTGCAAGAGTTACTTTAAACGCCTCAGATGGTCCGGCGGTCGATCCAGATCGTTTAGGGGATATCGAAAAATTTATTCCACCGGAATATGTTGAAATTTATAAAGCCATGAAGGATCAGGGAATTGTCACTCGATATAGCCTTTCTTTTTGGGATCTTGAAAATCGTCAATATAGAGGAAGTATCAGCTATAAACGTTTAAGCAGTGATGAAGAGATTCAACGTTATCTGGATTATGTCCGTATGGTGGTAACCAGCTTAAAAGGGTTGGTTGATGAATATGAATTGTGGAATGAGCCTGATGCGAATCGAGATTGGTATCAGAGAATTGAACCTGAGGATTATATTAAAGTTGCAAAATTAGCTATACCCATAATCCGTGAAGTGGACCCACAAGCGAAGGTGGTTTTGATCAGTACAAGTAGTTATGTGGATCAACCTTGTCAGGAGTATTCAAAAATCATTCTCGAATCAGATGTAATCTCTATGGTTGACGCAATTTCACTTCACACAGTTAATAATGACGCCTCTCCGGATTTTTTGAGTGACTATTATTACGGCTATGAAGACATGTGGAAAGATATTAAAAAAATGGCAGAAGAGAACGGCTTTATTGGAGAATATTATGCAGATGAATTGAATTACCGATCAGATTACAGCCTTTCAGCCTTGCAGCCAGAACCTGGCAATTATCATCCTTATGAACCTGAGATTGCTGCAAAATATTTTGCCAGAATGATCGCCATTAATTTGGGAATGGATATTTCAGTTGGTACTTCGGGAACAAATGAATACGAGCGTCCAATTGAAGCAAAAATGATTCAAAACATGGCTTATTTGATGGATGGATTACAGGCATCCCCATTTGAAGTGACTGTGGAGTCTGATTCAGAATTAATAAGGTATTACACTTTTAGTGATTTGGATGGGAATACTTACATTGTGATTTGGAATGATGCCGAGGCGACTGTTACGAGTATGGATATTTTGGCATCGATTTCCTTTTTGGATCAAAACGTAAAATCTATCATAAGTTATGACCCTTATTTGATGTATCAGCATAATCTGGATTATTCCAGTACAAGCGATGGAATTAAGTTGGATGGTCTATTGATCAAGGATTATCCACTGTTCTATAAAATTCAAAATTAGTTACAAATAAACTGAAAATTGCCCAATAATTTGCCGGTCTTTGCTGAGTGAGTAAATTGACCCGCCCACCTTGGATCATGCCTGATTTATTTGTAGAATAAAAATGGTATCGTTTCGGGTCGCTGATCTCCTTGGACATCATTCAAATCGTAGGAGCGGCCGCATAACAAAGAACTTTGTTATGCCGGTCGCTTTTCGTTTTCTCAGATGACCATTGTGTTGTTGTAAGGAGTAAATATCAAACCATTTGGAGACTTTAATGCCAGATCCTATTCCGCCCAGAGATATTGATGCCGAACAAGCCTTGCTAGGTTCGATCATGATTGCACCTTATCTATTTGAAGATTTGGTCACCATCGTTAAAGCGGAATATTTTTATCGCAACTCACACCGCTGGATATGGGAGGCAATGAATCACAAGTGGGAATCTGAGCAGCAGATCGATCATGTCACCTTGTGTAATGCTTTGAATACCAGTGGAAAACTAAAGGAAATCGGTGGGCTGGCGTACATCACATGGCTGCTCAATGCAACTCCGACCTCCATGCACGCTGAGTCTTATGCGAAGATCGTGCGTGAAAAAGCAGTAAAGCGAAAAGCGTTGGAGGTCGCTACCAACCTTGCGCAAAATGCTTTTCAAGATAAACCGCTTTCTGAAGCTCTGCAGCAGATGGAAGAATTCTTTGTCAGCTCATCCGCCTTGTCGGGAGTCACAGAGCGAATGGTTATGACCGCAGAGAAATTGTGTTTGTCGGAGATGGGTGAACTGACCTGGATCCTCAAAGACTGGATTATGGCCGGCGGGATCAACTTGATCGCCGGTATGCCGGCAGCCGGAAAGAGTTTTCTCGCTTTGGACCTGGCAATTGGCATGGCTTCTTCTGGACTGGCGTGGGATAACCAACCAGTAACACAGGGCAAAGTACTGTATCAATTCCTGGATGGCAGCTACCGGGGTATGCGCTCGCGGGTTCTTAAATTGTGCCACGCGCGGGGCATTCAACCGCCTGCGAACCTCATTTTCGACTTTTCTCCGCTTAACCTGAAAGTCACTTCCGAAGTGCTGGCATTGCGTCAGCGCATTCATCGATTGGATGCTTCTGTGGTCATTTTTGATGTCATGGCCAAGTTTATGCCTGGCGCAGATGAAAATTCGGTTGCGGAAATATCACCAATGATGAACACCCTACGCGAAATTGCCAACCAAACCGGTACGACCTTCATTCTGATTCATCACCTCAATAAGGGTGGAAACACCGATCTTTCCTATCGCGTCCGGGGTTCCTCTGATATTTTAGGGTCTGTCGATACCACCATCGTGGTTGCACACGAAAACCAGCATTCGGCACACTCGATGCGAACGATCATTCCACAAAAGGTGCGTGAATCCATGCCACCCGCGCAGTTGCAGTTTCAAATTGAATCGACCGAAGAGAGCATTGGACTTCGATTTTCTGAAGCGAATGCTTCTGAACTGCTGCGCGCTCCTGGTCAGGCGGAATTGATCTTTGCAGATATCCTGGAATATCTACAGAGTGTACCGGCGCAGGAATTCAAGAAGAACGAGCTCATCTCAGCACTCCAAATCAATAGCAGCGCCAGGACGATAGACCGGGCATTTTCAAAACTCAATAATGATCCTCGTATCAGAGTTACAAAACGAGGATCTTTCAATACCTATCAGTGGGAAGAGGATACGCCAGCCACGCCATTCCCTTAAGGGATTGGCATGGTTGGCGTATGTTTGTTTCATGCAAAGTCTAAAAAATACCAAAGGAGAAGAATGTCAGAAAACCAAAATACTTCAAATTGCCGGATTTCCAGGAATGTCTTGATCAAAGCACCTGGTTTGCTGCCCATGCTCTACACACCGCGTGAAATAGCTGAAGACCTGGACGTTCCTGAAACCACCTTGCGGGATTGGCTCAATCATGGCGCGCCACATAGCCGGGATGAATCTAACCATATCTGGATTGACGGCAGGCAATTTGCCGCCTGGGTTGACAACCAGCGAAATGCCAGAAAGAAACCAGCCCATCCGCTTCAAGCGGGGGAAGGGTTTTGCATGCGTTGCAATGCCATCGTCACAATCCAAAATGGGGAAATTCACCCAGTCAAAGGCCATCTGAGCCACTTGAAAGGCGAATGTCCCAACTGCGGCGGGATTGTCAATCGTGGGATTTGGAATGCCGGATCGTCAGAACTACCTCAAGGTTAAGTTATTCCTGAAATATTCACGGGAAGTTCATGGACGTTCTGTGCTCCAGATCTCTACTGATTTCGAGCATCTTAAAGCGCTGCTTTTCTGGGCTGGCTCACAACCGTTTGGATCGGTGCCGACTATCAACACCAGTCTCCCTGATTTCCTTTTTCAGAAAGGCGAGAAAGGATTGGATCAAGCAGAATTGCAGAACATTTTGAATACCAACCAGCGTTTTCTCTTGTGGACGAAAGCCATGTTCCCGGTTGAGTTTCAGAATATCCGGCTGGGCTGGATTATGAAAATTACAACAATCTCGAAAGGAAAGGAGGTGATTATTTGAAAAAACGACCGATTATCATTACCACGACCAACGCCATCACAATCCCTAAAAAGGTTCGTAATCTGCTGGATTTACAACCTGGTGACTGCCTAGATTATGAAGTCATGGCAAATGGTTCAATCATTTTGGTGCGCAAGGAATGCTGCGATTCGCCGTCGCTCCTGCCAACGTGTAAACTTCCCTGCCAGGCCCAAAAACGTAAATAACCTGAATGGCTGGAGGAAGGGTTTATTGAATCCCTTCCTCCGGCTCTGGCGCAAAGAGAAAAAGATCGTTTTTAGAACCTCATATTATCAACTGGGCTGGCTTTTCGATGCACTCGTTCAATGTCCATCTCAGCGATTTGAGCATAATGGCGAACCGTGTCCAACGAGCTATGGCCTAACAGGGCTTGCAGCGTAAAAACATCCCCGCCTGAACGGAGGTAAGTGATTGCAAAAGTATGCCGGAATTTATGTGGATGAGCACCTTTGACGCCCGCTTTTTCAGCCAGGCGCACGATCAAATGTCGCAGGCTGTTGGAGTTAAACGGATGATTGCCACGGTTAATAAATACTGGCGATTCTGGGTCGTCGCGATCTTCGCGGTCAGCCAGATAGCGCCATACAGCCCGGCGGGTGCTCTTTCCGATGAACACCGTGCGCCCTTTGCCGCCTTTTGCCCCACCTTCGTCTCCATGCTTGATGACAACTTTACCGGTGCGCAAATCCAGTTCGCCAATTTTCAAACTGCAAAGCTCGGAAGCGCGCAAACCGGTATCCAACATGAACAGTATCATGGCTTCATCTCGTTTGGCGGATGGTCGCCGGGTGACAAAATTATGGCGATTGATTGGATTGTACTCACGGGAGTAGACGCAGGCTTTAAGCAGCGCCGCAAGATCTTCCTGAGAAAATGCGGCTACCGGTGCTTCTTTGTAGCGCGGCCCCGGAATGCCTTCCATGGGATTCTTGATTTTGAATTCTGCAACCGCCCAACCAAAGAAAGCTTTGAAAGTGATCCAGTGGTTTCGCAGTGTCTTGGGGGAGAGTTTGCGCGTTGGTGCCTCATGCGCAGGATTCGGTTTGGCGAAAGTGTGGGGAACATACTCGGTGCGCAGATAGGTCATGTAATCGAGCACATCGGCAGAGGTGATCTTACCGACCGGCTGGTCGCCTATCTTTTCCATCCACTTTCGCAGCACCCACTCATACGAATCGACCGTCCGTTGGCTTAAGCCTTCGGCGGTTTTGTATTTGACGAACCCGTCAATACAAAGAGAAAATAACAGGCCTGAGGGATTACGGTTCATCGAAAAATCCTCCTAAAAGTGATTTTTCGTAACCATCGACCCTCAGGCCTATCAAAAAACCGTAGCCCCAGGGACTACGGTTCTCGTTAGGTAGCGGGGAGTGGATTCGAACCACTGACCTCCGGGTTATGTTCACTCTTATTTTAGGTGGTGCGGTAGGAACGGGCTATAAAAGCGCCCGTTCCTCCTTACCACCGTCGGACAAAGAACGTCCGTTGTGTAATGGAATGATAAGCCCATCCTTGCGCCACTTGCTAACCTTTGCGTTGTCTATACAATAGTCCTGTAAAATATAAAGTATGTTCCGGCTTACTTACATTCAAGGTAAGCCAGCCAGTCCGCCCGGCAAGCGGTCGGGCAGGCTGGCACCCGCGCCACCCACCCCCCGCCCCCCTCCCGAACCCAACCCCCCAACCCCCCGAACCCGTAAAGGTGTTTTGAAATCGGGATAGGGGGGCAGGGGGGGCTTGGGTGGCGTTGTCCCAACCTTACAGGCGGGTTTTATTGAAAGCGGGGTTTCACCCCGCACCCCATAGAAGAAAGGAAATAAAAACTATGCTTACCAAGAAGAACAAGGATATTATCGAAAGGTTACTGATCCTGAATGAAGAACTATCAGTCATACAGAACAAAAAAGGGTATATCAAGGTTTCACTGGCATTATTGATGACTGATATTTTTACCGCAGTCTTCACCGAGCAGAAAGCAGAGGAATTATGTCAGGCATACTTGAAAGAAATCGCTTGAAGATACTCCAACTTACCCCCCGCCAGAAGCAATGTGTGGACTTACTCGCACGGGGATATTCACCAAAAGAAATCTCATCCATCCTTTACATTTCACCGCGCACTGTAAACTATCATCTGTTTTGTGTTCTACAACGCTTTGAAGCCAGGACATATCCAGAGCTCATCTATTACCTGTCAGAGCTCAATTACTTCAAGGAATAAAATTTATTTTTTCAAGCGACACCTGGTACCTCACTTGTAGAGAAGCAAGCAAGTCATACCAGGTGCAGACCGCCCCCGTTTTCAGGGGGCAACGCCCGCCCGATGCCCACAGAACGGGCAGGGTGCGGGCTGTTCGTTGCAAGGCGGGGGCTATCCCGTTACTCACTGGGATATTTGAAGAAAAGAAAGAACGGAAGTAGGGAACACCCCGCCCGCATGAAGAGCTATGCGGGCTGGGGTAAAGGATTATCCGGTAAGTCTGGCAAAGCCAGCCTTACCTCAATCCCCGCGCCCATTCCCGCGCCCCCAGGGGGGGGCTCCCCCTTGCCCGCTTCCCCTCTCGGTCGTTTGACGCAAAGAACGCTTCTCCCTCGAAAACGGGGAAGCGGTCGCCACACGCCACACGCCCCGCCCGGTCGGGCATGCATGATGCCCGACCTTACTTTTTGCCCACGCTCGCGGGGTCATGACCCCGCTTCGCTCCCCGGCCGGCGGGGAAAACCAAAATCCCCCGCCGGTCGGGGGGCAAAAAGTAGCGGGGAGTGGATTCGAACCACTGACCTCCGGGTTATGAGTCAAAATCCTGAATCCGTGCCATTTGTGCGGCGGGCTCTGCAAATCAGCCGACCTGACGAACTCTGGTCCACGCTTGCCGGGCACGCTGCGGTAGCTAATCGATATTCGTATAGTATCTGTTTTACGTGGGTTCGTCAAGTACTTTTTCTTGCTTTCCTTCACTCCT
>JBCFBD010000057.1:0-16312 GCA_038562455.1 Anaerolineaceae bacterium
GGAAAGCTCACTCGCTGCCTTTGAGGTTAGCATTCGTCGGCAGCAGCAGTTTCAACAGCGGTTCTACGATATGCTGGTCAACCACGAGCGCCTGCTTGACTCAGCCACCAACCGCCGTTTACTTGCTCTGGAAGCTCTGGAAGACGACACCGCAACCGATGATATTGAGGCAATTATTGCGTCACTACCTGAGGCCGACATTCGCGACTATGATCTGCGCGCTATTCGCCGTGAACTCAGCCTGGATATGCAGACGCTCGATGCCATTCTTGATATGGTCGCGTTAGTCCAGCGTCTGGATGACGAGCAGAAACGCGATGCCAAACTTGCTGAGGTCAAACGGTTGCTGTCCGAGGATCTGCGTGGACGAAAAGTCCTGCTCTTTTCGTACTACCGGGATACGGCCCGATATGTCTACGAAGCGATTGTTGGTGATCCAGCCTGGCAAGAAAGCTGGTCTAGCCCGCCCGTAATTGAGGTTATCCACGGCGAAACCGATCCCCATAGGCGCGAGAATCTCGTCAAGCGATTTGCTCCAAAGGCCAATACCACTGAGGATAACCCGCCGCCTATCTCTGAGGCCGATCCGGAAATCGATATTCTGATCTCAACTGACGTGCTTAGCGAGGGCCAGAACCTGCAAGACGCGGGCGTGATCATCAACTACGACCTGCATTGGACGCCGATTCGAATGATTCAACGGGCAGGGCGCATTGATCGCCTGGGCACCGAGTTCGACACACTGCATGTTTTTAACTGTTTTCCCCAGACCGGTTTGGAGCAATTGCTGAGGCTGGTGGAGCGATTACAAGACCGCATTCGTGATATCGACCGTACAGTGGGTCTCGATGCCAGTATCCTGGGCGAAGTTGTCAGCTCGCGTTCACTTGACCAACTTCGGCGTCTGCACCAGGAAGATCAAAGCGTGATTGATGAGTTGGAGCGGGAAATTGAGCTTGTCTCAACCGATGAAATGAAACTCCCGCTTATCCTGTACTTACAACAGGCTGGACTCGAAAAGGTTAAGAGCATTCCACTGGGAATCGGCTCGGGCATTGCCAAGTCACTTCGCCCATCCGGCGTGTTTTTCGCATTCCAAGCAGCAGATCGCCACTTCTGGCGACTCTATACGGCTGATGAAGTTATCAGCGACAAGCGTCGTCTATACCGCTATCTGATGGTGGATCCGAATGAACCACGTTCAATTCCTGCCGGTTTTGAGGTCTATGATCTGCTTGACCAGGCTATCAACGACGTACTTCAAGAGATCAGTTCCGCAATTCGTGCTCGCCGTGTCAAGCCCAAACTTGGCAAGATCAACATCGAACTAGATGCGGCACTACGGCAACCTACTTTGCTCACAAGTGCCGAAATTGCAGCGCAAGATGATCTTGTCGCCCCAGAGGGTTTGCGTCAGAAGGTTCAACAGGTGCTCCAGAGCGTCTCACTGGACGCCTTTAGGCGTGATAAAACGCTGAAGACCATTTTGAGCCAGTATCGAGATGATCAGAATCAACGCGCGCTGGTAGAAGCCCTGGACGAGTTCTTTGTCGAGAACGAACTGTATCGTGATGTCATTATGCCCAAGACCACCCTTGAACAAATTCGCACCGAGGATTTGCAGTTGGTGGCATATGAGGTTTTCGGATAAAAGGACTTTGAGACAGAGAAACCCTTTGCCAGCTCATTCTGGTTGGAGATATTCTGAAAAAGTAAGCTAGAAATCATCCAAGTGACGGATAGACTATGACATCTTTACTGGATCTGGATAAACAATCATTCGAGTTTCCTTGTCCTCGGTGCGGCTTTTTCAATGAAGCATATCTCGGACAAGTCAAGCTGCGCGATGTGATTATATGTCGAGGATGTAAGGTGAATATCGAACTGGATGACCACTTAAACGAGTATCGTAAAGCCGAGCGCAGAATTCGGCGAACATTAAATGATCTCCATCGCACGTTCAAAAACATAACTATCAGGATATGAAAGCTATGAATGCGGAATACATCCAGAATCTCCGCTACAAGCTTCAGAAGCGGGTAAGGAAGCTGAACTCAACTGACAGGGAGCAGTTTTTTCATTTTGCCTTGCAGCGTTTTTGGAAATTCCTATTTGATGTTCCTCTTTTCGTAGGGATCATAGATGAGCTAGCCGCTCGCTGTCCAGATATGGAGACCAAAGTCAAAGGTATCTGCGAAGAGGATGTGGGAACGCTAGGAGACACCGAGATCGAACACGCAGCACTGGCCTATTTTGTCATTAAACATTGTGTGCAGTTTGATGATCGCCGCCTTGAAGATGTGATTGGCGATGTGTACGACCGAAGTGATGGACTTGAGGCGTTTAAAGACATTTTCCTCGAACCCTTTTACGAATACCTGGATGAGCAACTTGATGATCAAAGAATGGTATTGGCATTGCTCAGAAGGTACAGACACAAGTGTGAATGGTTTCAAGCTGAGAACTTGTATCAAATGTGGGATCGTGCTACTGCTAGAGGGGAGAAGCGCCTAGCCTTTCACCTCTATGAATATCTCCACGATCAAGGAATCAACTTCAGTATTGAGCCAACTTCAGCGGTTGGCGAAGCGGACTTGGTTTCAGCACAGGATACCGATGATCCACTAATTGCTGATGCCAAGATATTCAATCCAGATAAGTCCCAGGGCAAAACCTACATTGCCAAGGGATTCAACCAAATCTACTTGTACACGCTGACATATAACGAGCCAATCGGATACCTGGTCATTTTCAATATATCGGGAAAAGATTTGAAATTCGCCGTGAATCAGCACTCGCAGTCCACGCCGTTTGTGGTCCATAACAACAAAACCATCTTCATCATAGTGATAGATATTTATCCTTATGAAGTGGCCGCATCAAAGCGAGGCATTCTCGAGACAATCGAGATTACAGAACAGGATCTGATCCGATATGTGGATGAAAATCAAGTAACAGATTGAATTGTCTCAAAACAATGAGCGAGGACCTGTTCAGTACGACAAAAGAGACCACGGAGAATGATCGGTGAATGGGCAAATCCTTCCAATGGCGTTTGCTATGTACAACAGCCCTGGCGTGTATGCCCTGCTGCTTGGCTCTGGGGTTTCGAAAGCGGCGGAGATACCTACTGGATGGGACATCGTTAAAGACCTTATCAGACAAATCGCGGTTGCTTCAGGAGAAACCCCTCCTCAAAAACCAGATGAGTGGTATATACAGCGTTATGGTCAAGAACCACGCTATGATGACCTCCTCCAACGTCTTGGGACAAGACGGTCAGAACGAAATGCTATTCTTCGTCCCTATTTCGAGGCCTCGGAACAAGATCGGCAAGGTAATCCTGATGCCAAGCAACCTACTCGTGCCCATAGAGCAATCGCACAACTCATTAAGGGTGGGTATATCCGGGTTGTATTGACAACGAATTTTGACCGGCTGCTTGAAAATGCATTGGAGGAAATCGGCATTGTCCCAGATGTGGTTAGCACTGACAGTGCTTTAAGAGGGGCGTTATTTCCTCACTCGCCGATCACAATTTATAAACTTCATGGGGATTACCGAGATGTGGGCTTCAAGAATATAGCCTCAGAACTAGATCACTATACTAAACCCTGGAATGCATTTCTTGATCGAGTATTGGACGAGTATGGCTTGATCGTTTGTGGGTGGTCTGCTGATTGGGATGTAGCATTACGAACCGCAATAGAACGAGCAAAATCTCGGCGCTATACCACTTTCTGGAGTGTCTATTCCGACCCTACGGAGATTACACAAGAGCTCATCAAGCGTCGAGATGCACAACAAATAGGGCCGATAAGTGCCGATGATTTGTTTGTTGAGTTACAACAATCGGTGGAAGCACTTCAAAGTCTCAATCGCGCACACCCGCTTTCTGTTGGGATCGCGGTTGAACGTACTAAAAGACTGATACCGAGTGAAAGCACACAGATCGAACTGGAAGAGTTGTTTCGCTCTGAGGTTGAACGTGCTTACGGCACATTCATCAGCCCAGAATTTGGCTATCGTGTTGGCGAGTTACTCATTCGGCCAAGTGTAAAACCTATTGAAAAATGGAATGAGATGCTTTCGCTATATTTTAACGTGTGCGAGATTTCGTTGAACATGGCGGCAACGTTAGCTTGGTATGGAAAGCCTCATCAAGCTTCACACATTCGCTACGCCGTGAGGCGCTGGATAGAGACACCTGAAGGCCAAATACGAGGAACACAGTGGCAGTATCTCCCAAGCCTTCTTTTGATTTACATTGCTGGGATAGCCACGGTATATAAAAGCAACTGGCCGTACTTACCTGCAATTTTCTGTGATGACCGGGTTTCCCATATAAGTGAGACTGGAACCAGAACGGGAACAGTGATGGAAGTAATTATTGACGAGACAGTTGGCCGATTTGCGGAGGAATTTCCTGAGAGACGATGGAGGCACGAACCTATTGGCAAGTTAATCTATGAGTTGATACGACCGGTATTTGTGTCTTTTATTCCATCTTCCAAAGCGTATGAGGCTATTTTCGATTTGTTTGAAGCATTGTTGGCAGTCTTTTTCCTCTACATTGACAAAAGACCACGGACACCGCGATTAATTCCACAGGCGGCTATTTCTGGTTTTGGTTCTCCTAGATCACTTGACTACATACTGGAATTCTGGTCAGACGGGGGTCGGCAAGGGGTGAAATGGGGACTGTTGCAGGCAGGTCTTTTTGAAAGTGATCCTGAAGTGTTGAAAACCGCCTTGACCCTGCACCAAGCAAGAATGGCTAATGCAACAGATCCTCAAGGTTTTTCATTGCATGTACCGGGGCATTATATTGATGCTTATAACCAAGCCGGGAAGTAGCTACTGTTACTGAATCTAATCTCAAATGTATGGACTACGTCGGCGTTGTCGGAGCGTATTGGGAAAATGCAAAGGGAGAGAATTTGTGGACTTCAAAACGCTCAAGCAGTGGCTTCTCCGTGGCCTTCCAATACCAGTCGGTACCTTAGTACTGTTAGGGATTGTACTTGGTTACCAACTGGATTGGACCGGTTTTGGGAGTTATACAACACCGCAGGGAGAGTATCACCGAGCCAGGACACTCTGGGATTGGATGGAACTAGCTCTTATCCCGGTAGCACTCGCTCTGATAGCTTATCGGTTCAATGAGGCTAACCGCAGACGAGAAAGCCGCAGGGCAGAAACACAGCGGCAACTCGAGGATAAACGCATACATGACCATCAAGAAGAAGAGGCATTGCAGGCATACATAGACAGGATGCAAGAGCTGCTGTTGGAGAAGGATCTTTTGAAGGCATCAGAAGACAGCGCTGTATCTTTAGTGGCATACACTTTGACACAAGTAACGCTTAAGCGTTTGTCTCCCGAACGCAAAGTTGCAGTCTTGGGTTTTCTCGTAACTTCGCAGCTTGTCCAACAACATGATGGGAAGAGTCATGTGTTAAGTTTGGCAGGAGCCGATTTAGAGGGAATAGGGGCTCCTCTAGGCTTAGCATTTCTGGATTTGGTGGGCGCTGACTTGCAGGGTGCCAATCTACAAAACGTTATGTTTGATGTGCCCAATTTACAGGACGCCGATTTGCGGATGGCGACGTTTGAACGTGCGCACCTTGTCAAAGCGGATCTCCGAGGAGCTAATCTTGAGACAGCGGTGTTGGCAGGAGCGAATTTATGGGGGGCAATTTGTGACCAAGAAACTATTTTACCCAATGGTAAGTCGTGGTCTGGTTCTGACCTAACAGAGTTTGGCGCAGTGTGTGTGCCTCCATATAGCGAAAAGGAGCTAGAAGAAACTCGCAGAGAACTCCACCTTGAAGCAGGTTGAGCTTGGATCGCCTCCTAGCTTCCGCACCGTTTTTCAAAATTGGATAGGATATTTTAAGTCCATAGGATACTTTGAGGGTCGAATCTGAAGATGAATAAAGGTGGGAACGTTCGTTAGATTGCAGAATAAATGGTGTATGGATTGGAAGAATGATTTATCAGGGTTCAACTCGTGGGTATTGGATTCCAATTTCCACTGACCATTCTCCTCAATCAGGGAATTTAACATTAGTCTTACAGTTGCATCGATAAAATTGGCGACCAATTTGGCCCTCAATGTACGTTCTTCTTCGGTAGCCCCCTCGTGGACGAACCTATCATTGCCCAAGTCCCCTACAATGTCATAATCGACCCAAGGCACGGCATAAAGTCCAGCGCCTTCTGTAAGTTGTAAAGCCATCTGATGGAGAGCTTGTCTTTTATCTTCCTCTACACTTAGGCGAAAAACAATGTAACGGTAGGAGTACGGCTCTGACAGAAGGAAATGATTAGGAATGGGTTGTGCCAAAAAGTGTTCTTTGATCGTGATGGGAAGGTGGTCTGAACCCTGGATATAGCGGGTCACCCACATCCATCCAATAGATGCATTAAACTCTTCGTTCAATGGACGAACCACAGTTCCAAGAATCTGTTCAACCCAGTTTTCCATGGGTTGGGCAGATGGCACAAAAATATGGAGAGCTTGAGCATTTCGCCAAGGCATGGGTACAGATTTCTCTTTTCACACAACCTGTCTATGGGGGAATACTATCACTGCTTCGATTTAGGCGCTACAGCGCGCAATGGAACTTGTAAGTCCTAGTCATGAGAGTACGCTTTTAGATAGGATTTAACGACGAATGCTTCCTGAGATATTAGATGCTGGAATATGTAGCTTCTTGAAATAGTTTTCCCAGAAACTATGAGCGGGGCAGTAGCCCCGCTCAGCATATTCTGAACACCCACTTACTTCCTCTTCCCTCTCAATATCTGGTATACCCGATTCTTCGAGATGCCGTACTGCCTGGCCAGGTCAGGCACACTCATGCCAGCAGCATACCGAGCCCGGATTTCGGCATTACGGTCAACCTTCTTGGGGGTGCTGGGCGATATTGAAGTAGGGGAGGGCGGCGAGCCAGGATACAGTCGGTTCACCAGTGCGGAAACAGCTTCTTCGAAGGTAAAAATAAAGCTGCCATCTGCTCTAAAGGCGTGTGGCAGCCAGTGCCCCATAGGGGCCTTAACGTCCCATCTTTCCCCAAAGCGCTGTGGGCGATGGTCTTCGCGATGGCAATCAATTACTACGGCCAAGTGGTGCCACTTGCGCCAATTTCCAACTCTACACCAGCCAAGTACACGCGAAATGCCGAAATTCGGGCACGCCACAAGCGCGGAGAATCCAGAGCAACGCTAGCCCAGGTCTTTGGTATCTCCGAGCAACGCGTGTGGCAGATTGTGCAGGGAAGGCGGAAGTGAGATCCCGTTCACCAAAAAGCCGAGAGGAGCGCTGAGTTCCGCTCAGCCTGCGTTAAAAAATCGACTGGCTTTTCCTCGCTGAGAGTGCTTCATCGCGCGACTTCGGGTAATCGTCCCAAGAGCTCTAGCGCTTCCGGCCAGCCAGCTTCCGCGAATATGTCGATTAACGTCAGTAGATTCTCAAGGACTACATTGTCTCGTAACTTTTCTTGGTGGTCAGCAAGTAGAGAATCGGCTAACTTGACTACCTCTTTTACAGCGAAGGCATCGAAGTGGTATCCGGATGTTTGACTCGACCGGACGATATTGGTTGTCATTTGCAGTACATCAACTGGATCATATTTCAGTACTTCATTCATGAGTTCACAGAAGTGATGTGCTGTGTACGCAGCAAGGATGCCCAGGGTATCGTCAATAGCCCATTGCGAAATTGCCATTAGCAGCTCTTTTACAAAGAAATAGAACTGCTGCCGTTCCACCTCAGTGAGTTGGAGCTCGTCTTTAGATATTCCTTGCAGACGGGGTACTCCAATGTTGAAATATATCCCGTTCACCAAGGTATTGACGATTTGCTGCAACTGCTGCAGCTGATCTCGTAGTTCTTCGCTCCTCTCTAGCTGTGTGTTTTCCCTAAGCGCTACCACTTCGTTCTTGCACATGCCAAGTGCCTGAATTGCGAAAGCGATGGCCTCTTTTGCGATATACACTTTTTCTTCAGAAAACACATTATTGGGCACGATAAACCTGCTTATATGCTCGACAAGATGTCGTAATGGTCGGATATACTTGATCGGTTGATTAAGAATTTTCGTCCCAATTTCCAGTACCCATTCCGATTTTGCGACAAACATGTACCAGGATAGAACTCCCATGATATGTTCGAGCAACTCACTGTTTGGGTTTGTATCAAGGAGTTCCTCAACGATAGCCGCGAAAGCCGTCTGAGCTTCTTGCGTCTCTCTAATGCCAGGTCGTGAAAGAACACTATATACCGACTTGAGGACGACGATGTTCTCTTCCTTTGCCAAGCGTTCATCTATAGCCTGCCAGAAGAACTCGGGCGCATGTGAATAGACGAGAAACAGGCGGTGTGCTACCAAAGACCTTACTGATGGATCGGGATCATTGAGTAGCTTTTCGATAGCATCAAGCAGTGCGGCGTCTCTCTTGTAAGACGCAAGCTTCAGTAATCCCTTAGCCGCTGCGGTTCTTAGGGGTGGCGTCGATGACGACAGTGTCTTATGGTTTGTATCGTAAGCTGGATTCGGTTCGGGCAAAGGATGTTGTGCACACAAGAGCATAACTTCTTTACAGAATGCACGAAGTTCGCCAAGCGTTGCTGCACCAAGACACATTTGTGCAACACATTCGGCTAATTCAGTCCAGGACAACTTGATGACGAGCTCATCTGCTGCTGTATCATCTCCCAAAAGGGCTTCATATAAAGCTCTTGCGCGAGGATAGATTTCAAGAAGTGCATCTTGCTCTGGATGCTTATCTTGCCAGTGCTCGTTAAATGCTCTCACAGGCAGGTACATACTTTGTAAGAACTGGTTTTCTGGAGACTTTAGATCAACGCCGCGTTCTTGGAAAAGCTCTTCTGTTGTGAGGCGTTGTGAGAAGGTGCTGAACGAGAAAAGGGGATCATTTTCAGGTAGGGCGTCATGAGTTTCCAAGGCGCGTCGGATGCTTTTTGCTTCATCTGTCGTAATTATTTCATCTGGAATTCTTGCGAGAAGACGATTGCGCCGCCATTCCAATAACTCACGGCGATCTGGGGCGATTTCGTTCTTCGGCAACGAAAGTATGACGTTCTCTAGCACTACCATCTGCTCAGGCCGATAGTATCTTGGAGTCGTCTCAAGGAACATCCCGAGTTGAACCATTACTTCGTTACTCAAAAGAAATGCATCACTTACGCATAGGTCAAATAGCGGAACCGCAAAAAGATCAGGATAGCGGGCACCCAGTTCGAGGAGTCTTCCCCAAAGAAATGCTGCTTGGGCGTTGTCACGAAAGATATCAAGCAATGAGTTTAATATCGCTTCATCAAGCCGTTGTTCTAATGCATACTGTTCGATCTGGAGAAATATTTGAGTCGCCATATAGAGGGGCTCATGTTCATCGAATGTTTGCCGGATCCAGGTATGACTTGCGTCGCGTACCAAAGTCACTGTCTTGCCGCGGAAATTGAACGGTTTGCTGACATTCCCTATTTGCACCCCCTCGGACAGATACGGGGTTACATGCTCCCGGATAATCAAATGATTTACACACCTAATTCCGGTAGTAAGAGCCATGATGGGATGAGCTGCGAGAAATTGAGAAAAATAACCTACAAGGAGATAATCCAATGACTTCCTGTGCTCATTATTCGACATAAAGATTCGAACCACAATTCCGCCACCGAAACCGGAGCCATCTCCTAGGGTTGTACTGGAAAAGACGGTTTCGTAAATACTGCTAATGAGTTCAGGCGCATTTTCCACAAAATACGGAAAGTGCTCAACCAAACGGTGCAAGTACTCCAGTGGCAAATTGCCTGCGGCGACTCCCTGCACCACGCTATTTATAAACGCCTCTGCAGCGGAAGGCTCTGTTACAAAGCTCTTGGCTATCAACGGAATAACTCCCCGAGCCCCCAACGAATCGATCCACTCTTTTCTGACACTATCTCGTTCGTGCAGAACCCACTCTGCTAGCGCTCGGCTCACTTCTCCACAATATTTTAGGCTCTCAGAATCACGGTTTTCTACCGCTAGATCGATTAGGCGATCAGTCAGGCGAATAAGTTCGTTGGCGAATTCCGGCGGCACACAGTGAGCGATTCGAGCAGCGAAATCTGACCACACCCTAATATCTAGAGCAGGGTAAGTAAGTGCTATTCGCAAGGTCGCAGCCATCGCAATGCAGCCGCTTGGATGTCCGTGCCTTACGTTTTCAAGAAGAGGTGTCAGTTGATCCGAATCTTGCGCTTGGACGACTATGACTCGAGGGAGCGCCAACCGTCCGAGAAGTTTCAGGTGTACAGGGATGTTAGGGGAATACATCCGCCAAAATACTTTCCAAAATAAGGCAATGTCATGAAGCCAAAGGTACGTAAAGTAGTATTCTAAGCTGGGAAAGAGAAAAATTGTCTTGAAATTATCAGCTCCAAAATAGTCTATGAATCGATCGGCGTTGTCAGGTAGCACTAGGCGCGCAACGGCAAAATCAAACAAGATATTGTGCGAGAATTCGAGACTACGCTGCAGACCCGAGCTGTAAACGAGAATCTCCAAACTTAGTAGTTCGTCTAAGGCCTCGCTGGATTGTCCTCCGGAGACAATAGGCTCTTTGGATACAACAAGATTCTGCCGATCTAGCGTGTCGACCATGATTCGAGACACAACTGTCAGTACTTGTTCAAGCTCATGACTTAACTCATGATCGTTGATACGTTGTCTCCAGAAAAGAGAAAGCAGTTCCGTCTCTGAAGAAATACTGCTCAATTCGGGTAAAAAGGGAACTCTACTGAGCATTTTCTCTACCAACCAGAGATTGAATGGATTGCGGAGAAGCTCCCGGAGATGATGTGTACCTTGTTCGTATAAGCTCTTGGCTCCGGGAATAGCGTTTAGAACTACCTGTACCTCAGTATCGTCCAGTGGAGGAACTCCAAAATGCCGACAGGGAATGTTTGGCAATTGAAATGCGCTGGCTTCTGGCTGTGTAGTCGGGAAAAGCTCCAGTAACGTTTCAGACTTCATTGCATCATAGGTACGCACGCTAACCACAATGTTCCAGTTCGGATGCAACTCTCGAATAAATTCGGAGATAAGGCTCAGAAAGAAATTTCGAGTCACAGTAGAGCGAGCAGCATCAAAACCATCGATTAAAATGAGCCCGGGTTTCCTGTTTAGAGTTGTTTGCTGTTCTTTTAGATACTTGACGACGTCAGAATGAATGCCGAGTCGTGTGCTTAAATCTGTTCTCGACTGAATCCCCGCGACCGGAATACAGACACACGCATGTCCGGCGGAATGAATTCGTTCGCTGAGTTTTCCTAATACGTAGGATTTGCCGCTTCCCGGCGCACCGACGACAATCCCATTTCCTGTCAGGGCGAATTCAAACAAAGCTTCGATTAGTTGAGTGCGTTCAATAGGTACACGAAGGGTATGGTAAACGAATCCTCTGCACTGCGTAGTTGAAAGGCTATGGATGTCGGGATCACTCGTCCAGCTAAGAATCTCTTCAGCTTGTTCGCGCGTGGCCAAGCCCTCCATGTAATGAAGCACCGCATTCCGGAATTCTTCATTATCTGCCCTGATCGCTTGGAACCATTGTTGAAATGTAGAGAAGTGTTCTCTGATTCCGCTTTGCTCGACAGCTTCAGTTACTTGACTGCGTATTTCCTCATCGGACAGAGTCTCACCGCGGGCCACGCGGTCAAGTATATTGCTGAGAATGTTAGCTCCTACACTCCCAAACACGAAGGCCAGATCCGGCGGGATATTAGCCCCACCCACGAGTGCAATTGCACCTAAGGCAGCAGTGTAGCTAACAATCTGTGCAGGCAGGCGTACAATGTTTAGTCGATCCAGGAGGGTAACTAATGCTTTCTGTTTTCCCTCTTGGGATACAGAGTGTTTCATCTGATACGTCCTCCTCAAGAAAACCTGTTTGCGAACAGAAGGAAGTCTTTTAGTAACGAGAGCGAGCGCCACTTGGTCTTGTTCGCCGCAATCCGGAACCGTAAGAGCGTGTTTGTTAAATGGTACGGGTCAAGCGGCGCAGCATGAGCTGAGCCATGGCCAGATAGATAAAGCCTTCGGAGACTGCGGGACGCTGTTCATAATCCTTGCTCAAGCGCCGAAAACGGTTGAGCCAGCCGAAGGTGCGTTCCACAATCCAGCGCAAGGGCTGGACTTCAAAGCGCCGGGCGGTGTGCTGGGCGATCTGGGTTCGGACACGAAAGAGGGAGTGGCACCAATGCAGCAGCGCATCGCTGGCATAACCATGGTCAAAGACGAACAAGCGCAGCCGAGCGGTGTAGGGCAAGCGTTTGAGCAGTTGCCGTCCGCCGACGATATCCTGCTCGTTGGCCGGATGAACCAGCGCGCACAGCACCCAACCTTGGGTATCGACCGCCAGTTGGCGTTTGCTGCCTTTGCGGCGTTTGTGACCATCTATGCCACAGGCCCCCTTTTTTCAGCCGTCTGGACCGACTGGCTGTCGACAATCACCACACTCGGTTCGGCCTCACGGTCCTCGTGCAATCGCACCTGGATACGCAAGGCGTCATTCAGCCGGGACAGCACGCCCTGGGCGACCAACTGCCGCCAGAAAGCGTACACCGCCTCCCATGGCGGCAGGTCGTGCGGCAGCATCCGCCACTGGCAGCCGGTGCGCGTCAGATACAGCAGCGCGTTGAGCATCTCGCGCCGTGCGTGCACGGGCTTGCGCCCGCGTGTCTCTTGCGGCAGCAGGGGCTCGACGATGGCCCACTGCTCATCAGTCAGATCCGTGGGGTAGGCTTGTCGTTCGCTCATGTTCAAACCCTACCCTACTTTCGTCCGATTTAACAAACACGCTCTAAGTGCTTATGTTAGTCAAGCTGCCTCGATTGCCTTTACCACTCTTTCAAATAACCAGTCAAAGAAAACCTTGGCAAACTCGGCGTCATCGTTCGTGCGTTTGTAGAATTTGAAGTTGGTGTCGATCATATCCTGGAGGGTATCGTTGGCAACGTGGTCGAATGTCAAACGTGCATTCTCACGTGTATTTACACGCAGGCTGGTTTCCAGGGTCGGATTGGCCGTCAGGCGCTCTTCGAACTCACGGATGAAGACCTTGTCCTCTTCAGTGAAGTCGGTACCAAAAGTTTCGTTGAGGGTGCGAATAATCAAGGAAAGCACTTCTTCTTCGTCTAGGGGGAGTGCGCCATGGCCCTGCGGCTGTCGTGACGACAGTGCGCTTTCACCGCGTGGAAGCTTGATCGCCCCTGAAAACGTCTGTTGAAGCCGATAGAAGTCGATTTCGATGTTCTTCTGAATCTCAACCGGCAGTTCCTCTCTGGTAACCGGTAGCTTGCGATTCAAGAACCGAGCGAAGACGTAGAGCTTCTCAAGCTCGGCGTCTTCAAATGTAATTACCTGCGAGAGGAAGGCGTAAAGTCGGATGTAGTGCATCAATTGCGAGCGGAATTCTGTTTGCTCTTCAATCGAGATTTCCGCATAGCGCTCGACAACCGGATCAAGCGCGCCATGAAGCTGAGCTTGTGTCGCTTTCGGGTCAAAGTAGATATGGGCGAAGTAATCGACTTCGGCAGCCGTATACAGGTGAAAACTCTCTAGGGTATTTTGCATGTCGTAAAGCAGGTTAGGGTCAGACCTTTCGGTCAACAGCGTTTTTTCGTAGTACGGCTCAAAGGCGGCGAGTATTTCGTCGGCATCGTTGGCGAAGTCAAGCACCACGGTACTGTCTTTGCCGGGATGGGTGCGATTGAGGCGGGAAAGTGTCTGAACCGCATGTACCCCGGCCAGTTTCTTGTCTACATACATCGTATGCAACAGAGGTTGATCGAAGCCGGTCTGGAACTTGTTTGCCACAATTAGCAGCCTGTAATCGTCCTGGTTGAACACCTCTACGGTCTGGCTTTCTGGAAAACCGTTCATATTGGATTCGGTGTAATCAATCCCCCGATCATGTACGGTTTCAGTGAACGCAACCAAAGCTTTGAAAGGATAACCATGCTCCCTGAGGTAGGCGTCAACCGCTAGCTTGTAGCGCACCGCATGCAGCCGCGAGCGGGTCACGATCATAGCTTTAGCTTTGCCGCTGATCTGCTGTGCGACATGCTCAACAAAGTGCTCAATCATAATCGCTACTTTTTGATCGATTGCGTGCCGGTGCAGACTCACAAACCGCTTGAGCAAATATGCGGCCTTCTCGCGATCGTACCGAGGATCGTCCTCGATTGTTTTCAGTAGACTCCAGTACGTCTGATAAGTCGTGTAATTTTCCAGCACGTCGAGGATGAAGCCCTCTTCAATCGCCTGGCGCATGGAATACAAGCTGAATGGCTCATACCGACCATCAGGCTGGGGCGTGCCAAAAAGCTCGAGTGTCTTGGCTTTGGGCGTCGCGGTGAAAGCAAATACGCTGACATTTGATGGCCAGCGCCGTTTGCGCATTTCCTCGTTGATCAGGTCTTCGTAGCTTTCCAACTCCTCCGGCTCGGATTGTTCCGCTTCTTCCAGATCAGCCACAGCCAGCGTAGCTTTCAGACTCTTGGAACCTTCACCAGATTGAGAGGAGTGTGCTTCATCAATGATGACCGCAAAGCGTTGCCCCGCCAGATCATGGATTTCACTCACGATCATGGGGAACTTCTGAAGGGTCGTCACAACGATTGACTTGCCCTTCTCCAGCGCTTCTTTCAGATCGCGCGATGTCTTGCCCGGCCCGATGGTCTCAACTACGCCTAGAATCTGCTCGAATTGGCGGATGACATCCTGTAGCTGTTGATCGATCACCCGCCGATCGGACACGACGATGATCGAATCGAAAACACGCTGATCAGTATCATCATGCAGCACCGAGAGTTGATGAGCCAGCCAAGCAATCGAATTACTCTTTCCAGAACCGGCACTATGCTGGATTAGATAGCGTTGCCCTGTCCCCGTCTCTCGTGCGTCTGTGACCAGGCGGCGAACAGCATCAAGCTGGTGGTACCGCGGGAAAATCAACCGCTCCCGCTTGCGCTTGCGCCCTCGTTTATCTTCGTATTCTTCTTCAAACTGGTGGATGAAGTGCTGAACCAGATTGAGAATGCTATCTGGGGTCCAGATTTCCTCCCACAGGAAGGATGTGGCAAAGTTATCCAGGCGCGGCGGATTACCCGCCCCGCCATATTTCCCCTGGTTGAACGGCAGAAAGACAGTGTCTTTACCCCGTAACTGCGTTGCTACAAACACCAGGTCTGGATCGACGGCAAAATGAGCTAGGCAGCGCCCGAACTGAAAGAAGGGCTCACGCTCATCCCGGTCGAACTTGTACTGCCGGATCGCGTTCTGCACGTTCTGGCCAGTCAATGGATTCTTGAGTTCGGCGGTGAAAACAGGTAGCCCATTCAAAAATAACGTGAGGTCGAGCGCGTGCTCGTGACTCCGGTGGTACTTGAGTTGCCGGACCACCGTAAAACGATTGGCTAAATACAGCCGCTGCAAATCCGGATTTAAGCCGCTAGATGGAACAAAATACGCCAAGCGACACTTCGCCCCCACATCTTTGATACCTTTCCGGAGCACGTCTAGCGTGCCGCGCTGCTTGATCTCGGATGCTAGCCTTTGTAGGAACTTTGACCGAGTTTCAGAGCCGTACTGGCGCTTGAGCTTTTCCCATTCGCGAGGCTGGGTGGCTTGGACAAAAGTCAGGGTCACATCCGGATCGAGGCAGAGTTCTCGATCATAGTCGTCTGGATGGCGGCTTGTGTATCTGTGGGTGATTAGCGTTTGCTCGATGGTTTCTTCAAAGTTGCGTTCGGAAACATCTAGCGACATCATGCTTCCTCGTTTGAGTTGTTCAGCTGGTTTAAGAGAGCAAGCGTATCACTAAAGATCTCTTCTACTTCGGGCTTCTTCTCGAAATGATGTGATATGAACACCGCTTGGCTATTCTTGACTCGGCTATAGAAGTAGCAGGCGTTCTGTTCTCCATAGAGCTGCGTGAATATTCTGATTAGGGGCTGTAATTTGAGTGCATTCGTTTGATGAGGTGAGTACAGATATATAAACGCACTGTCCAACGGTTCATCAAGTGACACCGAGACCTGCCTGAACGGATTGTGGTGGCCTACCAGTTCTTTGACAGTCCCCTTATACGCTCCCGCAACTAATTGGAATGTCCATGGCTGGATTAAGCGATAATTCTCCCATGCGCGCCCGAGAATCTGCCGAGTATCATTTAGGTGTTGTTCCAGCTCTATCAAACGACTTTGAGCGACTGTATCGTCAATGCCGCCGTGTCCGCG
>JBCFBD010000058.1:0-15974 GCA_038562455.1 Anaerolineaceae bacterium
TCACCGGAACGCGAAGCGCGCCTGCTGCCCGAAAACACGCCCGACCCCGCGCTGGAGTACGTGCGTATCAAGAACCCTATCACCCCGGACCGCACCGTGCTGCGCCGCAGCAGCCTGGCAACCATGCTGGAACTGCTGGAACACAATCACAAATTCCGCCCCGGGCTGGCAATGTTCGAGCTTGGTCCGGTGTTTCTGCCCGTCGAGGGGCAGCTTTTGCCGCACGAAGCGCTGCGCCTGAGCATCGGCATGACTGGCGCGCGTGAATACCCCACCTGGCAGACCAAAAAGCCGGAACAAAAGGACTTCTTTGACCTAAAAGGCGCAGTTGAAACGCTTCTGAAGGGTCTGCATATCGAGAACACAAGCTACCGACCCGCGCAGCACCCCAGCTTCCATCCGGGAAAATGCGCCGAAGTCTGGGCGGGCGAACAGAAGCTGGGGGTATTGGGCGAGCTGCATCCGCTCGTGCGCGAACATTACGAGTTTGACCCGGGCGCGGTGTTGGCCGCCGAGCTGGACGCTGACCTGCTGGTAGACCTCAGTCAGACTCTATTCGACCACAAACCCATCTCCAGCTATCCGTTTATGGTGGAGGATATCGCGCTGATTGTACCGGAAGAAACCCCCGCGGCAGCCTTGGAAGCCTCCATTCTGCAGGCCGGTGGAAAGCTTTTGGTGAATGTGCGTTTGTTCGATATTTACCGCGGCGAAAAACTGGGGGAGGGAAAAAAGAGCATGGCCTATCAGCTCACATACCAGGCACCGGACCGCACCCTGACGGACAAAGACGCTGAGACAATCCGTAAGCGCGTTGTGCGAGCGGTGGCAAAAGAATACGGAGCGGTCCTGCGCAGCCAGTAAACCAAGAATGGTACGCAAGCACAAAACAGGGCCTTTGACACGCGCGTGAAGACCCTGTTTTTTATGTTACATTTGGCGGAATGCTTCTCTGGTTTATCATCAGGCTATCACATTAAAGAAATGGAATGACCACTCATGAACCAAAACACACTTCTGCTATTCACACGCAACGGGCTCGGGGACGCCCCGGAAGGACTGCAAACCACACTGACCGTAAAATTCCTCGCGCTCCTGCGCCAGACTGGCAAACTTCCCGGTAGAATCGCGTTTTATACTGAGGGCGTCAAACTGGTGTGTTCCGGGTCGCTCGTTTTGGAACACCTGCGCGCGCTCGAAGAGGCTGGCGTCGAATTGATTGTTTGCCAGACTTGTCTTGAGTATTTTGGATTGCTCAACCAGGTTGCAGTCGGCAAAGTGATGGGTATGCCGGATATCATCGCCGCGATGCAGAGCGCGGATAAGGTCATCAGCCTCTGAGACCACCCGGCGCTGCTTTGCCAGGCCCTGCAGCGCTTCCCGCCAATCTGGGCGAGAAAGCGGTATAGATTCAATCTTTCAGACACCAGGCGCAAGCTTTTGGTAGTCTGCTCCGCGCTCGCCTGAAATCCAGTATTCCTGTTGGCGCTTCTTGTCGCAGAGAAGTCTCAGACAGCAAAAAAGCCGGGCAAAAATTGGGCAGCATGGGAGAGGGGCAGGCCGCTGCGAGGCGTCACGGTGCTGGCTGAGCCGCGGGAAATGCTACGATAAGCCCCCCCAACAGGCCCAACGGTCAATGACAGCGCAATGAAAAGGTCAGGCGCGAAGCAGCAGATTGGAATAGTTTCGGGGGAGCAATTGGGTAAGGTCTGAATGCTCGTTCTACAAGCAGCAATTCCGTCCCAGTCAGGGATATACTAGTGAAAACGAGGTGTGAATATGAATGAGACCAAACGCGTCCTATTTCTATGTACAAGCAACTCCGCGCGCAGCCAGATGGCCGAGGCTTTTTTGCGCGAATACGGCGGAGAACGCTACCAGGCTTTCAGCGCCGGGCTCGAACCGCGCGAAATTCATCCTTTGACCTACCGCGTGATGGAAGAAATCGGACTGCCGCTGCTTGGGCATCGTTCTAAGAGCGTGGATGAATATCTGACCAAAATTCATTTCCACACGCTTGTGACGGTGTGCGACCAGGCGGAAAAGAACTGCCCCGCTGTTTGGCCGGGTCTGGTTACCCGGCTGCATTGGTCCTTCGAAGACCCAGCCGCCTTTGTGGGCAGTGAGGACGAACAACTGGCCAAATTCAGACAAATTCGGGACCAGATTCAGGCTAAAGTGCGGGAATGGTTGGAGACAGAGGCAGACGGCGAAGCTTATTAGCGCCCGACTTTCGACAATTGCCTTGACTTTTCCTGGCAAAACTTCTATAATGTTTTTTCCATTGCGGGGTAGAGCAGTGGCAGCTCGTCGGGCTCATAACCCGGAGGTCAGTGGTTCGAATCCACTCCCCGCTACTAACGAGAACCGTAGTCCCTGGGGCTACGGTTTTTTGATAGGCCTGAGGGTCGATGGTTACGAAAAATCACTTTAAGGAGGATTTTTCGATGAACCGTAATCCCTCAGGCCTGTTATTTTCTCTTTGTATTGACGGTTTCGTCAAATACAAAACCGCCGAAGGCTTAAGCCAACGGACGGTCGATTCATACGAATGGATTTTGCATCAATGGTTGGATCGGATGGGCGATAAACCGGTCGGCACAATTACTTCGGCTGATGTTCTTGATTACATGGCATTTTTGCGCACCGACTATATTCCTCATACCTTCGCTAAACCGAAGTCCCCGGATGAAACATTCACCCATAAGCTCTCTCCAAAAACGTTGCGTAATCATTGGGTCACATTCAAGTCTTTCTTTGCCTGGGCTGTGGTCGAATTCAAAATCAAGAACCCAATGGAAGGCATCCCGGGACCACGGTATAAAGAAGCACCGGTAGCCGCATTTACTCAGGAAGATCTTGCGGCCTTGCTCAAAGCCTGCGTCTACTCCCGTGAGTACAATCCAATCAATCGCCACAATTTTGTCACCCGCCGACCCTCTGCCAAACGAGATGAAGCCATGATCCTGTTTATGCTGGATACCGGATTGCGTGCTTCCGAACTTTGCAGTTTGAAAATCGGCGAACTGGATTTGCGCACTGGTAAAGTTGTCATCAAGCATGGGGACGAAGGTGGTGCCAAGGGCGGCAAAGGGCGCACTGTTTTCATTGGCAAGAGTACCCGCCGGGCTGTATGGCGTTATCTGGCTGACCGCGAAGATCGCGATGACCCAGAATCGCCAGTATTTATTAACCGCGGCAATCATCCGTTTAACTCGAATAGCCTGCGTCATCTGATCGTGCGCCTGGCTGAAAAAGCGGGTGTCAAAGGGGCTCATCCACATAAATTCCGACATACGTTTGCAATTACTTACCTCCGTTCAGGCGGGGATGTTTTTACCCTGCAAGCCCTGTTAGGTCACAGCTCGCTGGATATGGTGCGGCATTATGCTCAAATTGCCGAGATGGATATCGAGCGGGCACACCGCAAAGCAAGTCCGGTGGATAATTTGAGGTTCTAAGACGATCATTTTTCTCTACTCATAAGCTGGAGGATGGATTCAAAAAAAACCATCCTCCAGCTATTCAGGTTATTGACACTTTTGGGCTGGACAGGGAAGTTTGCATGTCGGACGGAGCGATGGTGAATCGCAGCATTCCTTGCGTACCAAAATGATTGAACCATTTGCCATGACTTCATAATCCAGGCAATCACCGGGTTGCAGATCCAGCAGCGCACGAATCCTTTTCGGGATTGTGATGGTATTAGTCATAGTAATAACGATGGGCCGTTTTTTCAAAGAATCACCTCCTTTCCTGCCGTGATTACTGGGATTTTCATGATCCAGTTCAGCCGGATATTTTGAAACTCCACCGGAAACATGGCTTTCGCCCATAAGAGGAAATGCTGGTTTGTCTTCAAAATGCTCTGAACTTCGGCCTGATCCAACCCTTTTTCGACTTCCTGAAAAAGGAAATCAGAGAGGCTGGTGTTGAAAGCGTGCGCTGAACCGAGCGGTTGCGAGCCAGCCCAGAGAAGCAGCTCTTTAAGATGCTCGAAATCAGTAGAGATCTGAAGCGATGACCGCCCATGAACTTCCCGTGAATATTTCAGGAATAACTTAACCTTGAGATAATTCTGACGATCCAGCATTCCAAACCCCGCGATTGACAGTTCCGCCGCAGTTGGGACATTTGCCCTTCAGATGGCTCAGGCGGCCTTTGACAGGGTGATTTTCCCCATTTTGGATTGTGACGATTGTATTGCAACGCATGCAAAAGCCTTCCCCCGCTTGAAGCTGATGGGTTGGTTTCTTTCTGGCGTTCCGTTGGTTATCAACCCAGGCGGCAAATTCCTTGCCGTCTACCCAGATATGGTTGGATTCATCCCGGCTGTGTGGTGCGCCATGATTGAGCCAATCCCGCAAGGTGGTTTCAGGAACGTCCAGGTCTTCAGCTATTTCCCGCGGTGTGTAGAGCATGGGTAGCAAACCGGGTGCTTTGATCATGACATTCCTGGGAATCCGGCAATTTGAAGTATTTTGGTTTTCTGACATTCTTCTCCTTTGTTATTTGTGGTTTTTGCAGCGAACAAACATACGCCAGCCATGCCAACCCCTTAAGGGAATGGCGTGGCTGGCGTATCCTCTTCCCATTGATAGGTGTTGAAAGATCCTCGTTTTGTAACTCTGATACGCGGATCATTATTGAGTTTTGAAAATACCCGGTCAATCGTCCTGGCGCTGCCGTTGATTTGAAGTGCTGAGAGGAGCTCGTTCTTCTTGAATTCCTGCGCCGGCACACTTTGCAGATACTCCAGGATATCCGCAAAGATCAATTCCCCCTGACCTGGAACGCGCACCAGTTCAGAAGCACTCGTTTCCGAAAATCGGAGCGCGATGTTCTCTTCGGTCGATTCAATTTGGAACTGCAACTGCGCGGGTGGCAGGGATTCACGTACCTTTTGTGGAATGATCGTTCGCATCGAATGCGCTGAATGCTGGTTTTCGTGCGCAACCACAATGGCGGTATCGACAGACCCTAAAATATCAGAGGAACCCCGGACGCGATAGGAAAGATCGGTATTTCCACCCTTATTGAGGTGATGAATCAGAATGAAAGTCGTGCCGGTCTGGTTGGCAATTTCACGCAGCGTGTTCATCATCGGTGAAATTTCCGCCACAGAATTTTCATCGGCGCCCGGCATAAACTTGGCCATGACATCAAAAATGACGACAGAGGCATCCAGACGTTTAATTCGCTGGCGTAATGCCAGCACTTCGGAAGTGACTTTCAGGTTAAGCGGAGAAAAATCAAAAATTAAGTTTGTGGGCGGTTGAATACCTCGCGCATGACACATTTTGATCACACGCGAGCGCATACCCCGATAGCTGCCATCCAGGAAGTGATACAGCACTTTCCCTTGTGTCACCGTGCGGTTGTCCCATGCCAGGCCTGAAGAGGCCATACCAATCGCCAGATCCAGAGCGAGAAAACTCTTCCCGGCTGCCGGCATGCCGGCGATCAAGTTGATCCCGCCAGCCATAATCCAGTCTTTGAGGATCCAGGTCAGTTCACCCATCTCCGACAAACACAATTTCTCTGCGGTCATGACCATTCGCTCTGTGACTCCCGACAAGGCGGATGAGCTGACAAAGAATTCCTCCATTTGTTGGAGAGCATCAGAAAGCGGTTTATCTTGAATAGCATTTTGCGCAAGGTTGGTAGCGACTTCCAACGCTTTTCGCTTAAATGCTTTTTCACGCACGATCTTCGCGTAAGACTCGGCATGCATGGAAGTCGGAGTTGCATTGAGCAGCCCTGTGATGTACGCCGGACCACCAATTTCATTTAGTTTTCCGCTGGTACTCAATGCATTACACAAGGTGACATGATCGATCTGTTGCTCAGATTCCAACAGGTGATTCATTGCTTCCCAAATCCAGCGGTGTGAGTTGAGATAAAAATATTCCGCTTTAACGATGGTGACCAAATCTTCAAATAGATAAGGTGCAATCATGATCGAACCAAGCAAGGCTTGTTCGGCATCAACATCACTGGGCGGAATGGGATCTGGCATCAAAGTCTCCAAATGGTTTGATATTTACTCATTACAACAACACGAAGGTCATCTGAGAAAACGAAAAGCGACCAGCACAACAAATAACTTTGTTATGCGGCCGCTCCTACGATTTGATGGATGTCCAAGGAGATCAGCGACCTAAAACGATACTATTTTTATTCTACAAATAAATCAGGCATGATCCAAGGGGGTCAGGTTAATTATTATGTTCAGCAATTTGGACAGGCTGGAACTGACAACCATACGCGGCAGGTTTGCCCAGCATCGTCCAGGACAATCGCTCAACCGTTTTCCACCAGATATCCGGGATTTCGTACCAGGCTGCGCCTGAGACGTCACGCGCTATATCCGGGTCTGGAGCGGTTCCCTTAGCCAATACACTATTTGGATTGACCGCAACCATCGTATAAACGACCGAATAAATTGGTCCGAGTGCTGCCAGCGAAAGCATCATTCCCCATCCGCATTGAGATGGTTTGACCGTTTTCGCAGCATCGATCCGATCTGCCATGAATTCAAAATAAGTTATGCCCTGTGGCGCCTGGGGAACGCTCATTGGTTGATTACCCCGGTAAGCGATGAACAGAATGGTTGCCATCACTATTAGAAATAAAGCGTTTTTGAAAATCTTGAAGACCAAATGCAATCCCTTCAACAGAAACATACCTTCCTCCAGAAAATTGATTAGCCAAAAACCAGACCCTGAATGGTCAGATCAAGATCATCCGTCATTTGAACGGATCCGGCCTTGAGTGAAACACCCCCCGCCCGTAAAGCGGCTTTCAAGGCTGCAGCTCGCCTCCTTTCGGGAATATCGGAAAAGAATAAGAGCAGATCATCATCCTCCCCTTCTCGCAGACTCAGCGTGAAACGAATCTGATGAACCTTGCAATCCAGCTTGGGGCGACCGCGCTTTGAACCCACGTTTAGTTTTTTCGATTGTGGTTTTGAAATAACGATAGTTTCCATAAACCCCTCGCAATCGATTGAACCGGATCATCCGCCAGGATGCCTTTACCATTGAAGAAATAAGGCAATGAGTTCCTAAGAAGAATCGCCCCGCCGCCCACCAGGATGACCGCTGTGAAACGCCGCCAGGCTTTGCCCCATCGCTTTTCAATTTCGCCTGTTACCTCGCGTTCCCAAATCGGGAGAGCCTGGGTTATATCCAGTTTATTGGCACGCAGGAGCGTGTCCAATTCGCCCAGGGAGTAAAGCTGCTGGCCGTTGACCAGCTCCAGCAGACGACGCACACCGGTGGTTGAAGCACCCGTAAATCGTTGAACCGGAACTTTTTCGCGCACGACCAGTAACTCGGTGGTATTCATGCCAATCGAGACAATCCCAACTTCCTGGGTATAAGCGCTGCGTCGTTCGGGAACGATCTTGCCTTCATCATCCAGCACATAATCAAACAGAGCTCCGGCCGGCTGGGAGGTGGCGCGAACTTCGGTCACATTCAGGTGATATTCCAGGTCATTGGCTTTCCAGGCGTGTTCTGCCTTCATCCAACGCTGAATGCTCTCCACCGTGGTTCGTGCTTCCTCCCCGGAGAGGGTATCCAATGGCAACCCGCAGGTAATACTGACCGGCTGAGAAATATCACCTGACCGCTGGATCAGGCGGGTGAATGCCCCATAGAAAAGCGCCAGCATTTCAGGTGAACCGGCGAAGCGGTCCATGCTCAGGTTCTCGACGGGCCTGCCGCTGTCATGGGCGCCGCTATCGACAAAGAACGTGCTTCCTGATGGGAGCGTAATGCGCAGCGGCAATCGAGAACTGCCCAACCCAAGCATGCGCCCTACCAGCGGACCATTGTTGACCGCGACCTGAGAGATCAATTGAATGCTTTGCTGATTCCCATGCAGCTTGAGCGCACCCATCCCCAGATCAAGTCCAAAATTCATCGTTTCTGTCATGCAATCTCCTTTTATTACAAGATTAGTATTAACATGGAGCAATATTGGTTAAAAAAATCAACCTCTTCGGTTGAATTTATTGTAGCATATTACTCCAGGTTAATCAATAACTTGTATTATATAATTGAGGGAATTATCTTTTATAAGGTCGGCCGGCGTCATCAAACGCCCATTTGCCCTGGCCACTGTTTTGGCGATACACCCCGGCGCAGTAAGCCACATCCGCTTCGTCCAGGAGTGTCTTTCGACCCTCTTTGCCCAACTGGCGGATCAGCCCTCGCTGCATCCAGCGCGTGAGCGTGGAGGTATTGAGTTTGTATTTTCGTCCCGCTTCATTGATGCTGATCGGGATGCCTTTCAGGCCGGCGTTGAGCTGGTACTCAGGTAAGGCTTCTTTGGGCAGCAGATGATTCACGCTGATTTGGCTGATGCCAATACTTCCATCCGTCATCACGGCCGCCTGAAGTTTTCCCTCATCTGCCAACTGATATATGGAATCCAAATCCAACCCAAGCTGTTTGGCGGCCTGCTCGGGAGTGATGTAATATTCCAAACGGGATTGATCGAGTTTCACGGACTGCTCACAGAATGCAATTTACTACAAGTTAATCATACAGTGAAAGTGAAGGATCGTCCAGCATTGAAAGTGATCTTCCAAATTTTCTTTACTTGTTATCAAAATAATCGTATAATGATAACAATAATTTCCTTATTATCACTTGTGAGAAGATAGAATGAACCCTGAAGATTTCCAGGAAAGTATAAGCGGAAAATTGGTCTCCATCCCCGAGGGGGGATTCGCCTATGTGCCTAATCCGCTTCCACCACTGAATCTAACCTGGGATTCCGAATTGATCGAAATGCTCTCGCTTGCTGACCGTGCTTTAGGGGAATTGGCTGGTATAGGCAGATCATTACCCAATCCACATTTGTTGGTGCGCCCTTTCCTTAGGCGTGAGGCCGTCCTTTCTTCTCGGATTGAAGGAACGCAGGCATCGCTTGCGGATGTGCTAGCCTTTGAAGCAATCCAATTGCCGCTTTTTGACGCTTCGGATGATGTGAGAGAAGTACATAATTATGTACGCGCTTTGGAGTATGGCCTTGAGCGGATGAGCAGCCTACCTGTCAGTTTACGCTTGATCCGCGAATTACACGGCATTCTACTGGAAGGTGTACGTGGGGAACAGTTTCGAGCGGGTGAATTCAGGCAAGGCCAGAATTTTGTTGGTCCTCCGGGGAGCCAGCTTGCTACTGCCACCTATGTTCCGCCCCCACCCAAAGAGATGATGAAGGCATTGCAGCAATTGGAGTTGTATATCAACGAAGCCTCCCATCTTCCTCCACTGATCCGTTTGGGCTTAATCCACTACCAATTTGAAGCCATCCATCCTTTTCCGGATGGTAATGGACGGTTGGGCCGGCTGTTGGTTTCTATACTGCTGTGCGCCTGGAATTTGCTGCCGCAACCATTGCTTTACTTGAGCGCTTTCTTTGAGGCCAACCGACCAGATTACTATGCCAACCTGCGCGGCGTTACTGAAAAAGGGCAATGGAATACTTGGTTGAACTTTTTTCTGAACGGAGTCTCGTCACAGGCATTAGATGCGGCAGCGCGTGTTAAACGCATCAACGATCTGAGAGAGAATTATCGCCAGCGCTTCCAGCAAGGGCGCTCTGCAGCTCGTTTACTCCAGGTTGTGGATCTGCTTTTTGCCCGGCCACTCATTTCTGTACGCACTGTTGAAGAGGAACTGGCCTTGCCTTATCCAACTGCTGAACGTTATATCGATGAATTGGTGAAGCAGGGGATTCTAGAGGGCACTGGCAAGGCGCGAAATCGAGTTTTTAGAGCGAATGAGATATTACAGGTAATTGAATCACCGCTTAGTAGCTGATGATTGATTTCAAAGAAATCAAAGTAAAAAAGAACAGCATATTCCTGCTTGCAGATAAAATAGAAGAATCACGATATGGAGATCAACATGGCACAAACCAACAAGTTTGAAAAACAATTTTTAAACGCTCTGCGCGATATTTTCGTGGGCGCAAAAGTTGAGGGTGACTCGGGCTATGTGAACCTGATGCGCATCAAATCGCGCTATTATGAGCAGGGAGTTTTCCCACAATTACAGAAGGATATTATTGCCGCGCTGCAGCCCTTCCCGGATTTCCGCGAAGAATTGTTTGACAAACTGTTCACCTTTTTCCAGCGCTACTTCAGCGAAAGCGGCTCGATCTACTTCCGCTATACTGCCCTGCACCAGAATGTGTATGAGAAGGTTTATACCGATGACCGCGATGTGATCCTGTTCTGGAAAACCCACATGCTGTATTACGTCAAGACGGACCGCATCTTCACCAGCCTGAACGTGGAAGTAGATGGGGTCAAGTTCTTCTTCGACGCTTCCAAAATGACGCTCAAGAAATCCAACGAGAAGCGCGAAGTCGTTTATGTTTTCCGCAAGGTTCAGCCCGAAGACGGCACGCTGGTCTTTGACGTGGCTTATTCTGAAAAGGGCAAAACCACCAGGGTGGATGATATCCTCAAGGACATCCAGAAAGCCAACGGTAAGCTGGATGATGAGACCCTCAACAAGGCTTTTCGCGTTTTTGAAAAACAAAGCGAGGTGGATTTCTTCATCAACAAAGATGCCCGCGCCTTTTTGCAGGAGCAATTTGACTTGTGGCTTTATCAATACCTGTTTGCCGGGCAAAACGTATGGAGCGAGGCACGCCTGGCGCAGTTGCAAGCCTTAAAAGCAATTGCCTACAAAGTGATCGATTTTATCAGCCAGTTTGAAGACGAGCTGGTTAAAATCTGGAACAAGCCCAAGTTTGTGCGCAACAGCCACTATGTATTGACGCTGGACAAGCTGGGCAGCAGCCCGGTGCTGGACAAATTACCGGCCCACCCCAACTTACCGCAGCAGGTGCAGGAATGGCGCGACCTGGGCATGATCGGTGAAGATTTCAAGCTGGAGATGCTTACACAGAAGGACCCTGCAGGCGCACTGCTACATCCTCAGTACCAGTACCTGCCCATCGATACAAAGTACTTCCCCGATCTGGAGCTGGACATTCTGGCGCTGTTTGACGACCTGGATGCCGCCCTGGACGGGTGGCTGGTGCACAGTGAGAATTACCAAGCACTCCTTTCCTTAGTTAACAAATATAGGAAGCATATTAAATGTATCTATATTGACCCACCATACAATGCTGATGGTGCAGAAATAATATATGTTAACGACTATAGGAGTTCTTCATGGATTACCTTAATTGAAAATAGGGTAAATTTCGTTCACGAATACTTATTGTCAGGTGAAAGTGCATTAGTAGTTGCAGTGGATGATTTTGAAATGGCGAATGTCGTCGAATTACTTAAAGCAGAATTTACTGATTATGATGTAAATGTTATTGTTGTTAATCACCACCCTCAAGGCTCACCGAAAGCAAATCTTTCGAGAACTCATGAGTATGCAATACTAGTCACTCTAAAAACAACAGATTTTGTACGAATTCCACGCAAGATTGACAAATCCAATGAGAGACCTTTCATGAGGACAGGAACAGGGGAAAATAATTTCCGTTACGGTAGGCCTAAAAGTTTTTATGCTTTATTGATCGAGCCAGAAACGGGAACCATAAAGGGAATTGAAAAACCTTCTGAAGGTAATGATTACCCAAAAGGTTTAACAGATGGGGGGTATTTGCGGTTATACCCAATTGACAGTAAAGGCCTCGAGCGTGTTTGGAGAAAGACATATACATCGGCAATTCGTGCTATAGCAAATGGTATCGTGAAAGGCCGAATTGGAAGGAATGGCCCGGCAATATTTGAATCGGTGTCAATTGAAAGAGTAAAAGCAACAAGCAATTGGTTTGACTCAAAATACAATGCAGGGACACACGGTACTGCTTTGCTAACTAATTTGTTTGGAGAATCAAATTCTTTTTCATATCCAAAATCATTAAATTCAGTGACAGATGTGGTTGATTCGATCGTTTTTGACGACGATAGTTCAGTAGTGTTCGACTTCTTTGCTGGTTCCGGCACTACTGCCCATGCCGTGATGAACCTGAACCGTGCCGATGGCGGCAAACGCAAGTATATCCTGGTAGAAATGGGTGAACATTTCAACAATGTCATTCTGCCGCGCATCAAGAAGGTGGCTTTCAGTGACAAATGGAAAGAAGGCAAAGCCAATGGAGGCACCGGGATGAGCCATTTTGTCAAATATTATGACCTGGAGCAATACGAAGATGTGCTACGCCGCGCCCACTACGCTGATGCTGACCTGTTCCACAACCCCTACGAAGACCCCTATCACAGCTACGTTTTCCTGCGCGACCTGAAGATGCTCGATTCCGTCGAGATCGACGAAAAACAGAACACAGCCCATTTCCACCCCGAGCGTCTTTATACAGATATAGATTTAGCCGAAACATTGTCGCAAAGGCGCGGCAAGTGGATCAAACGCATCACTGCCGAGTACGTCGAGTTTCAGGATGGCGAACGCATGAGCCTGACCGATCCCGACTGGCAGGTCATCAAACCCCTGGTCTGGTGGCAGTAATATGACCGGCATTTACCTGCAACGTATACTTGAAAACCTGCCGCAAGGGTCGCTGCCACTCAACTGGGCCGGCTTCGACCTGGCCACCTTCTCCCGCGGCAAAATCCTGTGGGATTACCAACAGCAAGCTCTGCAGAACGCGCTGCTTGCCTTATGGAAGTATTACCAGACCCCCGGGCAGCCTGAGAACGAGCGCAAGCAGGCGTATATGGCCTGGTATCGCGACTTCGGATTGGAAGAGGACCTCGATCTGCCGCTGGACCGCTCCTCGGCTGCCAAACGCAAGCTGGCAGCCCTGCTGGAAACCTATTACAGCCAGACGGATGACCGCATGCCTTATGAGCAGTTCATCAACCGCATGTGCTTCTGGATGGCGACCGGCTCTGGCAAGACGCTGGTGATCGTCAAAATGATCGAGCTGCTGCACCACCTGATGCAGCGCGGCGAAATCCCCGCTCACGACATCCTGGTATTAGCCCATCGCGACGACCTGTTGGAGCAATTGCGCACCCACGTAGACGAGTTCAATGCCGGTGGAGGGTTGTTCATCCGCCTGCATGAACTGCGTGACTACGCCGAAGTCAAACACCAATCCCCTTCGCTGCTGCGCGGGCAGGAACTGAATATTTTCTACTACCGCTCCGACAACCTGAGTGATGAGAGAAAAGATAAGATCATTGACTTCCGCAGCTACGATAACAACGGAAACTGGTATATCCTGCTGGATGAAGCCCATAAAGGCGATAAGGAAGATTCGAAACGCCAGCACATTTATTCCATCCTCTCGCGCAACGGATTTCTCTTCAATTTTTCTGCCACCTTCACCGACCCGCGCGACATCGTCACCACCGCAGCAAACTTCAACCTGAGCGAGTTTATCCGCAAAGGCTATGGCAAACATATTGCTGTCCTAAAACAGGAAGTACGCGCCTTCAGAAAAGGGGATGAATACACCGACGCGGAAAAGCAGAAGATCGTGCTTAAAGCCTTAATTATGCTCACCTATGCGCGCAGCATTGAATCCAGGGTGCGTCAGGTGCGAGCCGATCTGTATCATCGTCCGTTGATGATGACCCTGGTCAACTCGGTGAACACGGAAGACGCAGACCTGAAACTATTCTTCCGCGAACTGGTGCACATCGGTAAAGGAGAAATTGGCGCAGAAACCTGGGAGAGCGCCAAACGAGAGCTGTTAAGCGAACTGCGCAACCATCCAGAATTTTTGTTTGAAAGTGACATCGCGATACGGGTGGAGGATCGCCTGCTAAACGGAATCACCCAGGCGGACTTGCTGCGCGAGGTGTTTAACGCAACCTCGGCTGGTGAGATTGAAGTTCTGACGCGCCCCTCAGACCGCCAGGAAGTGGCCTTCAAACTCAAAACCAGCGACGACCCGTTTGCCTTAATCCGCATCGGGGATATTACCGATTGGTTAAAGCAAGAACTCTCAGGCTATGAGGTCAATCAGCATTTCACGGATGAGGGTTACTTTGCACGACTGAACCAGCCTGATTCCGACATTAATATTCTACTCGGGTCACGCAGCTTTTACGAAGGTTGGGATTCCAACCGTCCCAACGTCATCACCTATATCAACATTGGCACCGGTACGGAGGCCAAGAAGTTTATCCTGCAATCCGTCGGGCGCGGCGTGCGGATTGAACCGCTCAAAAACCGGCGTAAACGTCTGCGCGAACTGATCACCAGCAATGCGCTTCCAGATGAAGACCGTGAAGTGCTTGACAGGATTAAAAACGACGTCCAACCGCTGGAAAGCGTTTTCATCTTTGGTACCAATCGCGAAGCGCTCAACCTGGTGATTGGCGGCCTGGATCAGGAAGAGAAACAGGCCGGCGAGGTGGAAATTACACTTGAACTCAACACAGAAGCAACACAGGGCAAACTGCTGCTGATCCCGACCTATGCTCAGAGTTCTGCGTTACTTTACCAAGAACGAGTGCTGGCAAAGTTCTCATTGACGCCAGAAAATCTGGATTTGTTGACTAACTATTTGAATTATGTTGATGATGACCGGGTATTTTATGCCTTGCATGAAGTCCCACCTGTCCAGATTACTGCCCTGCGTGCCAGCCTGCATAATTCTGGTGAAACATACCGAACAGATAATCCGCGTCCATACCGCAACCTAGCGGTTCTCATCCATCAGGCATCCAATTATTTCAATTTGCGCAACAAGGAACTGACCGGATTCAAAGAGTTGGAAAACGAGATCAACCATTTCAGACATATCAAAGTGTCGATTGAAAAAATCGGGGATCTGGAACGCAGAATTCATCGCGTGCTGCAAGCCGTCCAATTATTGAAGGAAGCAAAAGCCAAATTTAACGCTAAACAAATTTCTATTGATGAGTACACCGATGAGATCAATGGTTTGCCTCAAAATGAAACATTCTTCGCTGACAATGCTCTATTAAAAATCCAACGGATTGCCAACCATTACTACATCCCGGTTCTATTGAGTGAAAACGAGCGGATCGATTACATCCGTAGCGTCATCCACGTAGAAAGTGAAGTGCGTTTCTTGCGTTCATTAGAAGAATATCTGCGCAAGAAGGATCACCGATTTAAGAACTTCGATTGGTGGTTGTTCAGTCGCGTTGATGAAACCGTCGATGACATCAACATCCCCTATTATTACCCGATTGAGAACCGCATTGCCAATTTCAAGCCCGATTTCATCTTCTGGCTTAAGAAAGGAAATCAATATCATATCGTGTATATCGATCCGAAAGGAACAGGACGCACGGAATACGAGCATAAGGTGGATGGTTATCGTGCTTTGTTTGAAGAGAATGGCAAACCTAAGGTATTTCACCACCAAGGGATGCAAGTCATAGTCAACGTATTCCTCTATACTCCTGACCGCCAATATCTTGCAGATGGGTACAAGAAATATTGGTTTGATAATATCGACCAGGTTCTGAATACACTTGCTGGAGAGGAATAATAGCTTGTTCCCCCTTAAGACACTATGGGAACGAACTGGTGAGAACGGCCAACCAGGTCGTTCCCCTTATTGCCTGCATTAGGTTAAAAAACCTTCGATAAATTTTTCTTCAAATGATGGCTCCCGACAACACACTTACTATCACCCTCAACACCTGGATTATTTCCGACACGCATTTCTTTCACGAAAACATCGGAGGATATTGCAATCGCCCTGAAAACTGGCAAGAACTAATCATCAACAATTGGAACGACTTGATTTCTCCCGATGAAACTGTCCTGCACCTGGGTGATTTTGCTTTGGGAAAGAAAAGCAATTTTGAGCTGTTGACCGGCATTTTGAACGGCAGAATGTTTTTAATCCAGGGCAACCACGACCGGTTGAGCCAGTCCTTTTGTGAAGTCCATGGCGTGACCCTGATTATAAATTCGTTACTGGTTGAATTAGAAAATCAAATGAAGCTGATCTTTTCACACCGTCCGATTGTTCCG
>JBCFBD010000059.1:0-9598 GCA_038562455.1 Anaerolineaceae bacterium
CGTCATTCGCATTCTCTGTAGGGGCGGGTTCAAAATTCGCGTCATTCGCATTCTCTGTAGGGGCGGGTTCATAACCCGCCCGAAATAATTGGCCGGTTTCGTTTAGCGCGTCATTCGCATTATCTGTAGGGGCGGGTTCATAACCCGCCCGACATACTTGGGCAGGTTTGGCACCTGCCCGAAATAATTGGGCAGGTTTGGAACCTGCCCCTACAGGTTCGAAAATTACAATGATCCCATGAATATGATTGGGCATCACCACGAAATCGTCCAAACCGATATTGGCATTGTGGTTGACCAGATCATACCACGTCGATTCAACGATGCGCCCGAATTCGTTCAACACCATCTCGCCGTCTACCACACTGCCGAACAACGCCTCGCGGTCATGCGTGACGATGGTAATAAAATAGGCACCATCTGAGGCATAATCGTACCCGCCCAGGCGCATATTCTTGCGGCGGGGTGTCACCACCTTAAATCCCCAGCCCCTCCTGGCGCGGACCGGGCTTGCCGTTCTTCTCGGCTTTCCCCGCCTTCTTGAACGCCTCGTACCCCGCCGGGGTGGGTGGGATCTTCACTTCCGCGCCGTTCAATAGCTCCTCGACCGTGAGGATCTGCACGCGCGGGTAATCCTTCTGCCACAGCTCAGAGTGGTAAAACCCGGCGCTGGCGGCTTCGCTGACCATATCGCGGGAGGGTGCTTCGAGCGTGAGGAACACGCCGATCTGCGCGCCTTCGCGGTTGAGCGTGCCGACCAGGTCGCGCACATCCCCCGCCTTGACGTGCCCGCTCTTCACCTGCACCAGCGCGCGCTTCACCTGCCCGCGCTCCTCGATGAAGTTGATCGCTCCGTCTACGCCGCGGTCAGACCCCTTCTTGCCCGTCCTGCCGCCGTCGCCCCCCAATGGGCGCGCCTCGATGAGCGAGAGCGCCCACCATTGGAACTGGTAGCGGTCTTCACGCGCCAGCTGGCGCGCGCCATCCAAATCCTGCGGCTCACCCACCACGGCGTAATCGCGCCCCGCCTCGAAGCCGAAGCGGTCTTTGAGGCGCGCCTTGTGCATGGCGATGGCGAGGTGCGTGATGTCGATGCCCACCCACTGCCGCCCCAGCGACTGCGCCGCGTCAATGCAGGTGCCGCAGCCGGAGAAGGGATCGAGCACCACGTCGCCGGGGTTGGAGGAGGCGGAAATGATGCGCTCGAGCAGCGCCAGTGGTTTTTGCGTGGGGTAGCCCAATCGTTCCGCGGCTTGAGCCCCAATAGGACGGATGTCTGTGATGATGTCTTGTAGGGGATTACCTTCAGCTATAGAAATATATCTCTTGAATCTAGGAACTTGACCATGTAGAGGCCAATATATCAATCCAGCATTCTCTAAAACGTCAAGTCTTTCTTGAATACTCATTTGGGAATAACCCTCCGGGTGAACAAACCATTCTGGTATAGCCCGATCTGGGGGGAGTTCCCAATGCCGACCTTTGAGCGTTGGATCGACATTTTTCCATGGTTTTCCTGAACTTCCCGTACGACTTCCGGGACCATCCAATGAAATTACCTGAAATTTTCCATGTTCATCTTCAAATTTGTAAAAGTTCTCCACATAACCGTTTTCGTATTCTTGAAAGATTCGATTCCAAGTAAACATATCGGTTTTTGAATAAAACAGCAAGGTATCATGAATCGGTCCCCATTTTTTTGCGCGTCCATGTGCTCCAGTTCGTTTCCATACAACCTCATTTTGAAAATTCTCCACCCCAAAGATCATGTCCAGCAATATCTTGAGGTAGTGGCTGGCGGTGGGGTCGCAGTGCAGGTACAGCGAGCCGGTCGGTTTCAGCACGCGGTGCAGCTCCACCAGGCGCGCTGCCATCATCACCAGGTACGCCATCATCTGGTTGGCGCCCACGAACTCGCGCAGCGCGCCGATCATGCGCGCCACGTCCATCGGCGCGTTCTGCACCAGGTCCTGGTAGGTGCGCTCGGCTGTCCCGCCCCAGTGCCACGAATCGTCAAAGGCGGCGATCTGCGCGTCGGAGGCGTTGCCGCTCTCGTCCTTGAACAGCACGTTGTACGAGCGGTTCGAGTTGAACGGCGGGTCGAGGTAGATCAGGTCGATCGACTCGTCCTTGATGTACTCGCGCAGGATGTTGAGGTTGTCACCGTAGTAAAGAGTGTTCATGTCGCGTCCTCCCCCAATATTATGCCCTAAAACCAAAAAAGCGTCGCAGGGTAAGTGAACTCACCAAACCAACTTCTTAAAACCACTTGACAACCATGCTATAATAGAACATATATTCTATGTCACTGGAGGTCGTTTGTATTATTACTGCCCGCCATCTCTCTCCCCTTCGCTCACCCCGATTCGTTTTTGATTCGTACCAACACTTATCGAAACCATCAATACCAATTGTTGCGAGCGATCTGTGCGACACTTGCACCGCACGGCGTTCGGTGCAGTGCGGGTGAGCAATCTCCAGGTAAATATATCCGGCGTTGGTGATTCCTTGAAAACCATCAAGAACGTTGTGCTTCGACCTGTAAAACCGTCAGGTCTCGCCAAGACAGCCAATCTTATCCGGGCATCTTGGCGCGCCCTACGCAAGTCCCAGCAACGCCTGCACCCCCAGGCTCACCAGGATCGCCAGCAGGAAGCTGGTGAAGGTGCCGATGATGATGTACTCCGCCTGCTTGCGGTTCTCGCTGTCCTTCAGCTCGCCGAAGCGGAAGATCGATTTCGCCGCCACCAGGAATCCCACTCCGGCGAACTGCCCGCTGAGGATGAACACGTAGATCAGCAGCCGCTCCAGGTAGCCGATGATGCGCCCGCCTTCCTTCAACCCGCTCACCGGGCGCAGGCTGTTGGGTCTAAAGCGTTTGTTCATCTGTTTTTGAAAGGGTTTCAACAGCCAGTCGATCAGTGCGCCGACCGGCAGGGTGATCAACACCGCGCCCAGCATGATGATCAGCACCTTCCAAATGGCAGGGTGAAGGGTGGTGAAGAATCTCTCGAGCATCAGCGCCTCCGGGTGGTCGAAGCAGGCAAACCTCAAAGGGTGCCGTGCCTAAAATTGGTCGAACAACTCTTCAAAGAATACCAGGCTATTGCGGATCGTGGGCCAGGCGGAGCGGTTGAGGCTGCTGGAAACGGAAGGCTGCGTGATCGGCGCTGGCAGCCAGCGCTCCGCGATCTGCGCCTGCGTCAAGCCCTGCAGCGCCCAGAAGACCGCCTGGCACTGGCTGGCTCCCCACGCGGTGACGAGGCTGTCCATCAGCTCCACCAGGATGGATGCCGCGGAGTGCGTGAGCGACGGTTCATCAATCGAAAATCCCAACGCCATGCGCTGGTGCGCCGGCAGCGCTTCGAGCAGGCGCCCTGAGAGCGTGTAGGCTGAACCGTACCCCGCGGAGACGTTGCCCTCAGGGACGAAATCCACCCCGCCGATGCCGATCGCCACGCGCGAGTCGATCTTCTTTTCGGTGATGGCAAAGCGGATGTACGTACGCAGGAACAGGCTGACCTCCAGCGCCTTGCGCGGGTGGTTGACCACCAGCTGCCAGCCGTCGCCGCGAAAGTTGCTGATGCTGGAACTGATCGCTTCGGGGTAGCGTCCGCGCAGCCGTGCCGAGAGCTGAGGGAAGATCTCGAACAGATCCTGCCGCTCTTGTGGGTTCAGCGTCGAGGAGTTGATGATGTCGCCGGTGAGCACAGCGCGCAAATTGAATTGAGAATCGGTCATACTGGTACCTACCTTTATAGCTCTGACGCCATTATAGCACACTTATAGATAAAAAGGCTATATTATTGATATATAGGTAATAAAACTATAAATGTTAAATATTGATAACAAAGCTATAATTCAACCACGCGGATTTCGCGCACAAGGCGGTAAAATAAATACGTTATGTCTTCTAAAAAAAGCCCTCATCTCCGCCCTATCCTCTACGCCCTGCTGGCTGCGCTGCTCTTTGGGCTCAACGCCCCGGCCGCCAAGCTGCTGGTGGCGCGCGTCGATCCGCTGTTCATGGCAGCGCTGCTCTATCTGGGCGCCGGCGCGGGTATGTTGGGGCTGGGCGCGCTGCGGCGTGATAAACCCGGTGAGCTGCGCGAATCGCGGCTCTCGCGTGAGGAACTGCCCTTCGTCTTGCTGATGGTGCTGCTGGATATCGCCGCCCCGATCCTGCTCATGCTGGGGCTCAGCCGCGCCAGCGCAGCCACTGCCTCACTGCTGGGCAATTTCGAGATCGCCGCCACCGCCTTCTTTGCGCTGGTGCTTTTCCGCGAGGCGATTGGCAGGCGTATGTGGCTGGCCATCCTGCTCATCACCGCCGCCAGCGTGCTGCTCAGCCTCAACGACCTCACTGCCTTCTCATTTTCCACCGGTGCACTGCTGGTGCTGGGCGCCAGCCTGTGCTGGGGGCTTGAGAACAACACCACGCGCAAGCTCTCCATCAAGGATCCGCTGCAAGTGGTGGTGATCAAGGGCTTCGGCTCTGGTTTCGGCGCCCTAATTGTCACGGGCATCTGGGGTGATTTCTCCGCTCCGCTGCTGGCCATCCTGGCGGCGCTGGCGCTGGGGTTCGTGGCGTATGGGCTGAGCATCTTCTTCTACGTCAAAGCTCAGCGCGACCTTGGAGCGGCGCGCACCAGCGCGTACTACGCCGCAGCGCCGTTCATCGGCATGGCGCTTTCCTGGCTGCTGCTGCGGGAAGCCCTCTCACCGCTCTTCTTTGCAGCTCTCTTCATTATGCTGATCGGCGCAGCGCTGGCGATCTCTGAAAACCACGCGCACCCGCATTTCCACCAGCAGACCACACACGAGCATCGCCACAGCCATGCGGACGGGCATCACAATCATCCGCACGACACATCGCTCACTGCTGAGCACAGCCACCAGCATACGCACGAGCCGCTCACGCATGATCACGCCCACCTGCCGGATACGCATCACCGCCATGAGCATAAATGAAGTTGCTAAACCCTTGCCGGTCTGTATCCTTAAAAATTCCTCATTCGGTTGACTTTACGCCTGATTTAATACATAATCTTAATATCTTCTGCATTTTTTAATTGCATTCGTCCTGGCCATATCGCCGGAGAGGAGGGATCAGTTCGCTTAACTGTGTAAGTGTCTGACATCGCTTTTCCGGTATTGTTATTAAGTGGACGGAGTCGCAGGTTAATACCGAACCGGCGGGAATAAATCGGTCAGCGGCACGCCTTCCACCACCATCCTCGTCACCGGAAGATCGGTCTTGAAAAGTTGGATATGTTTTGCCCCTCTTCTTCTGCGGGGCAGTTCGGTCCGGTAAAACTAATTTCATAAAGAGGATGACACATGAAGACAAAATACGCCTGGCAGATTTTAACAGTAATCACCGTATTGGTGATGGTGCTGGGGCTGCTGCCGCAGGCCGCCAAGGCCGCACCGGCAAGCGACGTCACCTTCGCCATCCTGCACACCAATGACTTCCACGGTCAACTCGAATGGAAGTCAGGCGGAAGCTCATCCAACCCTGGGTTGGGGCGGCTCGCCGCGGTTGTGCAAGCTCAACGCACATTACTGGGTGCTGATAATGTGTTGCTGATGGACGCCGGAGATGAAATGCAGGGCAGCCTGCTTTCCAATATCCAGTTCGGCGAACCCACCATCGCGGCATTTAACGCACTGGGCTATGATGCGGCTACCTTCGGCAATCATGAATTTGACTGGGGCAAGACTATCCTTGGCGATAGGGTCACCCAGGCAGCCCATGATTATGTTTCCGCCAATATCGTGGTCAACAACACTGGCAACTGCGCCACCGCTGGCTGGACCTCGCCCTCCTTCGTGGATGCGCCTTACGAGATCTACACGGTTGGTTCTCCTGTCTCAGTCAAGGTGGCGGTGATCGGTGTGACCACACCTGAAGTTCCCATTATCACCATCCCCGCGGCAACCGAGGGTCTGTGCTTCAAGGATCCCGCTGATTCCATCACTCATTACTACGATGCAATGAAAGCCGATGGCGCGGATGTGATTGTGGTGCTCAGCCACCTGGGTTACGCGGATGGCGGTTATGGCTACGGCATCCCCATTTACGGCGATCAGACCCTGGCTTCCAAGTTGAATACGGCCGGCAAGCCGGTCAACCTGATCATCGGCGGTCATAGCCATACTTCTCTCGCCAGCGCTACCATGGTGGGAAATACAGCTGTTGTTCAGGCTGCATACAACGCGCGCAGGTTAGGCAAAGCACTCATCACAGTCACTACAACCGGTGCCGTTACCGTCAATTGGTCATATTTCCTGGTCCCAACCGGGGCTGGAGACCCAGTTGATCCAGCCGTACAAGCGGTGATCGACGCTTACGCAACCGATCCGGATTACCTGGCACTCATCAACCAGGAGATCGGTTGGACGAATGTACCCCTCACACGCAACTACGATGGTGATGGACTGATGGGGTATTTTATCAATGACGCCATATACAACGACCTGAACAACGATTCAGATCTCACCAATGATGTTGATATGGTCTTCAATAACTCGGGCGGTTTGCGCACAGATATTATTTGCGCGGAGTACCCATGTAAATTGACCTACGGCATGCTCTACAGCATCCTCCCGTTTGGCAACCAGACCATCGTCGGTACTATGACCGGTGAGCAGATCCTCGAGCTGCTCAACCAGGCAGCCTCCTTGACTAAGGGTGCCATCCAGGTGGCGGGCATGCGTTACAGTTTCTACAACTACCGCACAGATACCGATCCCTCCCCGTCAGTGAGTTGGAAAGCATGGTCGTGGGGTGCGTTCGACCCGTGCGTGATCAACAAGGATACTGACGTATGCGAACCGCTTGAGCTGGATCGAACCTACACCATCGCCACCAACGAGTTCCTCGCCCCTGCCGGGCAGGATAACTTCTACGCATTCAAGTACGTCAAGGATATCACCTACTGGGGTGACATGCTCGATGGTGTCATCCGCTGGGTGAGCACAAACTACTCTGAAAGCACTCCGTATGAAAACGCAGTAGATGGTCGGATCAATCGGGAAGGTGACGATACCTTCGATACAGAAGAGATCATTCCACTCACCATCCTGCATCACAACGATATGCACGGCAACCTGTACAAGGGTACCTATGTGGGTTACACCCAGCTGGCAACCCTGATCAAGCAGGAACGCGCGTACAACCCAACCCGCACACTGCTCCTCAATTCGGGTGACAATATCCAGGGCGACGGTTTCTCGTTCTACTACAAGACCGCTCCCCTTGGGTACACCGCGGATGGCACCGCGCTCGATCCATCCATGCAGATCGCCCCTGTGATCATGGCGATGAATGAGATGGATTACGACGCGATGACCATTGGCAACCACGAGTACAACTTTGGCAGCGAGGTCTTCAAAGCAGTGCTCGGCGACGCCAACTTCCCACTGTTACAAGCGAATGTGGAGGATGACGGCTCTTACGGGATCGCAGAGGTACCCGTTGAGGATTACGTGGAAAAGACCGTGGATGGCATCAACGTAGCAATCCTGGGTATAGGCAACCATCGTATCCCCAACTACGAGCTCCCCAGCAACATCCCCGGGTTAACTTTCACTGATCCGCTTTTGAAAGCCCAGGAGCTTTCAGACGAGCTGCGCGCCACCAATGATGTGGTGATCGCCCTGACCCATATCGGTTTCACTGAAGACCCCAAGAGCGTGGAAGTTGACAAGAATGTTGACACCAACATGGCTGCGACAGTGACCGGTCTGGATGCCATCATCGGTGGTCACAGTCACACCGATCCTTCTAAGGGGTTTGGCGCTGCCAAATACCTGCCGACATACGTGGTGGATCCGGATGGCAAACCGGTGATCATCAATCAAGCGTACCGCTACAACAACACACTCGGCGAGATCTTCATCGGTCTGCGCCCCAAGGACGGCGGCGGTTATGAAGTGATCTCTCAGGCTGGGCAATACCTGAGCGTTGGTTCGAGCGTAACGGAAGATGCTGGCATCAAGTCGCTGCTGCAACCGTACATTGATATGTTCAACTCATACAATAATACGGTAATCGGTTCAACCACGGTACCCATTGACGCATTGCAAGCTTACACGCAGGAAACCAATGGTGCCAATATCCAGGCTGACGCGGCGATCCACGAACTGGAGAGCAACAGCATCGAAGTGGACTTCCACCTCTCCGGCGCGATGAGCAACCGCAAGGTGGCTGCTTCAGCGACACCTGACGTGCCAGTCGACCTCAAGATCAGCGATATGTTCACGCTTATGCCGTACGAGAACTCACTGGTGGTCATCAGCATGAATGGTCCGCAGCTGAAGGCGGTACTGGAACGCGCATACCGCAACTACTACTACTACAAGTATGTACCGGGATACGGCGGCTACAGCTACTACACCACCTGTATGATCGACACCAACTTTGGCAATGTCATCACATACAACGACATCAGCGAAGCAGCATACGATCCTACCAAGAGTTACGTGGTATCGTTGAACATCGGTGGCGAGGAGGTTGACTTCACTGACGCGGATACTTACTACAGAGTCTCCACGGTCAATTACCTGGCGGCTGGCTCCTGCAACTTCAATAACAGCGGTGTCACGCTCTGGCCCCTTGACCAGATTGTTGCGGATACTCAGTTCTATGTGCGCGACTCGGTGGTCAATTACATCTCTGACATGGGAACCGTCTCCCCGGAGATCGAAGGTCGTCTGCAATTCATCCACGACCTAGAAGCCCCTGAAATCACCATCGACTCGCCCGTTGCCTGGGACTACACCACCCCTGGCACACTGACGATTGACTTCGAAGTGGAAGATGTCGGTACAGCCGGCCTGCTGGAAGTGGAAGCCGATATCGATGGGACAATGGTTGCGAATGGTGAACTAATCGATCTTTCGCTACTCGGGCTTGGTGAGCATACCTTTACCGTTCACGCAACGGATAAAGCTATGAACCATGCTGTGAAGTCGGTGAACTTCAACGTCCTCGCAACCTCCAGCTTCGAATCGACATTCACCAACAATGCCAATGGCTGGACAGTGGTGAAAGGGAACTGGTTCATCAATAGCAAGGGCTTCTACAAGACCAGTGGCACCATCAACTCGCTGTCGAGCATCATCCATGCCCAGGACTTCACGTCAGTCACCATCTCGGCGAAGATGCGACGCAAGTTCGGTGAAGCCGCACTGCCCAACCGCTTGCACTTCCGCACGACCCCGGAACCGCTTGATTCCGCCGGTCAGTGGAAGAACGGCTACATGTTCCAGTACACCAACGCCGGCAAGTTCAGCATCTGGAAATTCACAGATGGCAAAGCCGAGCCGTTGGTAGGGTGGGAGTACGCTCCGGCCATCGTGCCTTACGGATGGAATGTGCTCTCAGTGGTGGCTAACGACGGTGATATGGAATTCTATATCAACGGTTTCCTGGTCGCCGCCGGGCATGATGAATCCTTCGCGGTCGGGCGTGTGGGTGTCAGCTCCTGGCGTGGCAGCGATCCCAAAGCGCCGTTCCTGCTGGATTGGGTAAAGGTAAGCAACACCGCTTCCCCGAATGTCTACACCGATCCGATTGGAGTGGTTGATTAAT
>JBCFBD010000059.1:9608-15933 GCA_038562455.1 Anaerolineaceae bacterium
CACCGGACAAGAAAATCACAAGCGCCGGTAAAAGTTTCTACCGGGGGCACGACTTCGTGCCCCCGGAGTTTTATTACTATCCACGTGATGACACTAGTAAAAAAACCGCCACGGAAAAAAACGAACCACCCTGGTGGATTGATTATGATGGTATCGTGTTATGGGTTGGTCATTTGCAGGTTGAACCACACCTCGGCGGCAGTCTGCACTTCAATCTCGATTGGGGATGGGAACTGACCGATCAGGTTGCAGGCGGAGGTGACCGCGTTACTCTCGCAACCATACGCGTTCGCCGCCAATATCCAGGTGCCACGGCTGCCTTCCGGCAGAAAGAAGTAGAATTGACCAAGTGCATCTGTAGTAGCGGCGTCTGAGTCTGCAGGCTCGCCATCCTTGGGAGTTAACTGCAAAGTGATATGTGAAGCAGGATTGCCGTTAGAGGTATACACGTGACCCTTGACGATCACAAATCCCTCCGGGATGATCTCAGGCGCGTAGTAAAAACTGATCTTTGCATCCAGCAGCTCGATTTTCATCCAACCCAAGAGGTTGTTTGAAGTGTGCACATAGACCCAACTCCAACCGGGGGCACGCCCCAGCACTTCCACGACCTCGCCTTGGGGGTAGGTCCAATATGCCTCGTGCAGGAAGCCAGGTCCACTGCGCAGCAGCAGATTGTCGACCCACGTAACAGCCTCGAAGGGCTCGTAAGGCGTGGGGGTTGCTGTTGGAGCAGGGGAGGGAGTGGTGGAAGGCTGTGGGGTATCGGTGGGCGGGTTGGGCTCAGTGGTGATGGGGGCGGGGTAGGTTTCAGTGGGTGTTGCGGGACCCATGGCCTGAGCGCACCCGCTGCTGAGGATCAGAACGATTGTGAGCGCCAATATTTTTTCAAGTGATTTCATGCCTGACTCCTGGCGCAAGGTGTACTTATGCGTGGTTAATAGACGCTTGATAGGATATTATAGTTCCTTCACAGGGGCGCTGCTTCACAGGGGTGCTTCACAGGGGTGCTTGACAATGGTAGAGGAAAGTAATATACTTATATTACATATCCTATAGAAACAGTATAGTAAAGGTTCAGGCTAGATCTAATGAGACTTTCCAAGCGCGGTGAATATGGATTACGGGCGATGATTCAACTGGCGCACCCGGCTGAAGATGGCACCCAAGCCGTGCTGCAGATCGGGCAAATCTCTGAGCTTGAACAGATCCCTGTCAAATTCCTTGAGCAGATCCTGCTCACTCTTAAAAACGCTGGTCTGCTGCAGAGCAAGCGCGGCATTTCCGGTGGGTATTACCTGGCGAAGCCGCCTCAGTCCATCATGCTCGGTCAGATTGTGCGCATCCTGGATGGCCCGCTTGCACCAATCCGCTGCGTGAGCCAGATGGCGTACGAGCCCTGCGGCTGCCCGGATGAGAGTTCGTGCGGGTTGCGCATGGTGATGGGGGATGTGCGCAACGCCATCGCCGACATCCTCGACAACACCTCGCTGGCAGATGTTTCCGCTCGCTCGCGGGCAGCCAGGGGGGGTTGAGCATTTTTTTATTTACCTCAATTCACTACTAAATCTATAGACAAACTACTAAAATGGAGAGTATCATGAAACAAATCACTCGAAGCCTGGTCACCTGCCTGTTCGTCATTGCCTCGCTTCTATCCGCCTGCGCCTCCAAACCAGGCGCTAATAGCGGGACGATCGCCGTCTCCGGCGCGTTCGCGCTGTACCCGATGATGACGCGCTGGGCGGAAGAATACACCAGCCTGCACCCCGAGGTCGTGTTCGACATCTCGGCTGGCGGCGCGGGGAAGGGTATGACCGACGCGCTTTCCAATGCCGTGGAGATCGGTATGGTTTCCCGCGCCATTTCAGCGGAAGAGGAAGCCAAAGGCGCGTTTTGGGTGCCAGTGGTGATTGACGCTGTCTTCCCGACCATCAGCGACCAGAATCCGGTCAAGAATCAACTGCTCACCAGCGGGATGACGCTGGACGATTTCGAGAAGATCTTCATGACCGGAGAGTACAAAACCTGGGGGGATGTAATCGGCGACCCATCGATTACCGCTGAGATTCACGTCTACACCCGTTCTGACGCGTGCGGCGCCGCGGACACCTGGGCGAAGTACCTGGGCGGCACGCAGGAAGACCTGCTGGGCATCGGCGTGGGTTCCGATCCCGCGCTGCTCGACGCGGTCATCAAGGACCCCAATGGCATTGGCTACAACAACCTGAATTATGCGTTCGATATCACCACAGGTGTCAACGTAAGCGGTTCGCTGGTTGTACCGATCGATGTGAATGAGAACGGTTCGGTTGACCCCGACGAGTTGTTAACCTCCACAGTTGCGGCGATGGGGGCTGTGGCTGAAGGAAAGTACCCCTCACCGCCGGCGCGTGAGCTTAACCTGGTGACCAACGGCAAACCATCGGGCATCGTCAGTGATTTCATCGCCTGGATCCTCACCGATGGACAACAGTACGTGAGCGAAAGCGGCTATATCGCGTTGACTGCCGAACAACTGGCTGAGGCGCTTCAGAAGATCAAATGAAGGTGAAGGCACCGGTTACCCTCGGTCGGCGGCTCTTCCCGCGCCGCATTCACGATCGCGCGGGGTCGCGCATGTTGTTCGTGCTTACGCTCATACCTTGCATCTTGTTGTTGACGATTACGGTCGCGTTGATGGTTAAAGCGCTGCCGTTGCTGCAGGAGCATACGCTGGTGAGCCTGCTGGCTGGCAAAGATTGGAAACCGATGAAAGGATTGTTCGGCTTCCTTCCGTTCATCAGCGCCACGCTCTGGGTAAGCGTGCTGGCGTTGATCATCGCAGTGCCACCTTCCCTGTTGGCCGCAGTCTACCTGGCGGAGTATGCGGGCAAGGCATTGCGTTCGTTCATGAAACCTGTGCTCGACCTGCTGGCAGCCATTCCCTCGGTCATCTACGGTGTGTGGGGTATGTTGGTGATCGTCCCATGGGTGCAGAACAGGGTGCTGCCGATCGCCGCCCAATTACCCGATGGCTTTCCGCTGCTCAAAACGGATAACCCCACCGGCTTCGGTATTCTTTCGGGGGCGATCGTGCTGGCTGTGATGGTTGTGCCCTTCATCATAGCGGTGACCAACGAAGTGCTCAGCGCCGTGCCGCAGGGTATCCGCCACGCTTCGCTGGCAGTAGGCGCAACGCGCCTGCAGACCATCCAGCGCGTGTTGCTCCCCTCTACGATGCCGGGCATCTTCGCCAGCGTGGTGCTAGGTTTTTCGCGCGCATTGGGCGAGACGATGGCGGTTTTGATGGTGGTCGGTAATGTTGCGCAAATGCCCCAGTCTATTCTTGATGCAGCTTACCCGCTGCCAGCGCTGATCGCCAACAACTACGGCGAAATGATGTCAATCCCCATGTACGATTCCGCCTTGATGGGCGCGGCGTTGATCCTGCTGGTGATGGTGCTGCTGCTCAACATCTCCTCCACACTGATCCTGCGCCGGTTGATGGGGCGCGTGAGGAGGGCGTGGTGAGAACCTGGCGCTTCAAAAAACGTCATGTGGCAGAATCCATCGCCCGCTTCTTCATGCTGCTCTCCTTCCTGGTCGTCGCCGCCAGTCTGCTTTCCATCCTTTACACCATCCTTGTCCGCGGGCTGCCGGCGTTAAGCTGGGAGATGGTCAGCCAGACGCCTAAGGGGGGATATTACCTGGGTAAGGAGGGCGGCATCCTAAACGCAATTATCGGGTCGTTGCTGCTCGCGGGCGGGGGCACGCTGCTTGCGCTAGCTTTTAGCCTACCGTTCACCCTGTTCATGGAAACCTACTTGATGAAGTCGCGCTGGGCACGCTACGTGCGGCTCACACTCGATATTCTTTGGGGCATCCCATCTATTGTGTACGGCGCGTTCGGGTTCACGCTCATGATGGCCATGGGTATACGCGCCTCACTTTTGGGTGGGATCATCACCCTGGCATTGCTCGAGATGCCGATTATGACTCGCGCCATGGATGAGGTCATCCGCCTGGTGCCCGAGGAACTAGGACACGCATCGCTCGCGGTGGGTGCCTCAAAATTGCAGACAGCGCTGAAGGTGACCATCCGCCAGATGCTTCCGGGCATCGTCACAGCCACGCTGCTGGCTTTTGGGCGCGGCATTGGGGATGCCGCTTCGGTTTTATTCACTGCCGGGTACACCGATCGCATTCCCACATCATTAGCTAATCCAACCGCCTCGCTGCCACTCGCTATTTATTTTCAATTGGGCACACCCTACCCCGAGGTGCAGCAGCGGGCGTACGCTTCCGCATTGATTCTCACGCTGATCGTGCTTATGGTTAGCCTGGGTTCGCGGCTGCTTGCCGCACGTATGAGTAAGTACATTAACAAGTAAGGGATTCTAAATGACAGACGATACCCACATTAAAATCAATCACTTGAATGTCTTTTACGACCAGCCCCAGCCTGCCTTGAATGACGTGAATCTTTCCATCCCGCGCAACCAGATCACCGTGATCATGGGGCCTTCAGGCTGCGGAAAATCGACCCTGCTGAAAACCATGAACCGCTTTCTTGAGTTGACCGACGGCGCGCGGCTCGAAGGCGAAGTGCTGATCGACGGCGAGAACATCTACGCGCCTGACCGCGACGTCACCGAGATCCGTAAGGAGACCGGGCTGCTGGCGCAGCGGCCGTTCATGCTGCCGATGTCCATTTATGAGAACGTAGCCTACGGCTTGCGCATTCACGGCGTCAAGCGCGGCAAACAGCTTGACCAGGCTGTGCAGCACTATCTCGAGGTCGCCGGTCTGTGGGACGAGGTCAAGGACCGCCTGCACGACCCTGCCACGCGGCTGTCCATTGGTCAACAGCAGCGCGTCTGCCTGGCGCGCGGACTGGCCGTTGAGCCGGAGATCCTGTTGGGGGATGAACCGACCTCCGCGCTCGACCCGATCTCGGCGGCCAAGATTGAAGCCAGGTTGTTGGAGCTGAAAGAGAAATACACCATCGTCGTGGTGACCCACACCTTGCGTCAGGCGAAACGACTGGCGGATTACGTGGTGTTCATGTACCTGGGCGAGGTGGTTGAAGCTGGATCCGCCAGGCAGGTGTTTGAGCACCCGCAGCAGGAACGCACCCGCGGCTACCTGGGCGGCTTGTTTTAACAAAAAGCTAAACACTCTATTCCCGGGGTGCTCATCCAGCCCCGGGAGTTTTTTTGCCCCTGTTTTTTTTGCCCCTTGACAGAGTGTTTTTCCGGTAGTATAGTTCGCCATCGAACTATTTTGTGAGGAGCGATGAGAGAACACTTTGTACCCAGCAGGGAAAAAGAAGAGGAGATACAGGCTCACCTGAAAGCAATGGCAGGCGGGCACGACATCCGCGGGATGCAGATCTCGCACCATATCCGCCTGGCGGGCAAATTGTTTGACATGGCGGTGACGCGCTCGGCACAGTCTGGCGAAATCTCCGGTCCGCGCATGGGCATTCTAATGCGCCTCTACATGGAAGCAGAACACGGTGATCCGAACGGTGTCAACCCTGGCGCACTGGGACGCTTCATGGATGTAAAGAAGAACACCATCAGCGCCCTGCTCGATGGCTTGGAAGAGGCAGGGTACGTCGAGCGCGCGCCGCACCCTACGGATGGGCGTGCCTCGCTGGTGCGCATCACCCTCGCTGGGCGTGAGTTCGTGCGCGCCACTACGCCGCGCCGTTTTAAATTCATGAACGAGATCACCTCGGTTTTATCCACTGCCGAGCAGGATGAATTGATACGCTTGTTGACGAAGCTGCATCAATCCCTTTCCACTCATGTAAAAAATCTGCCTTGTGATGAGGCTTAGGATTAATAACTGCTTAAGGAGACGCTTACCTGTATGTTGCGCATATTTCGTTATTTAAAACCTTACACCCTTTCCGTCATTGCGGTCGTGGTACTGCTCTTTGTCCAGGTGATGGGCGAACTGGCACTGCCAAACTATATGTCGGATATTGTGAATGTAGGTATTCAGCAAGGCGGTATTGAGAACGCCGTTCCCGAAGCCATTCGCAGCACCCAACTTGAAAAGATGTACTTGTTCATGAACGATGCGGATAAAGATGCGGTTCAGGATGCCTATGTGTTGCTTGACCCTGAACTCGAAAATTACGCTGTCCTTGTCAAGAATTATCCCAACGCCGAGCCTGGTGAGGTGTACGTACGCAGGCAGCTCAGTGATGCGCAGATTGAAGCGCTCAACCCCGTAGTGGGTAAAGCGCTGTTTATCGTGTACACTCTCGAGCAGGCAGCCAGCGACCCGGAGGTCGCCGCGCAGCTGAGCGCACAAACCGGCTTCGATCTCT
>JBCFBD010000060.1:0-15874 GCA_038562455.1 Anaerolineaceae bacterium
GTTATTGGAGGGCGCCATGCTGGTTTTCCTCTACTCCATCAGCGAAGCTGCGGAAGGCTATACCGAGGAGAAAACGCGCGCCGCAATCAAGGCTTTGATGAACCTGGCGCCCAAGGTAGCGTTAGTCCGCCGGAACGGTCGCGAGCAGGAAATCCCGGTCGAAGACTTGGTGGTCGGGGACGTGTTCATCGTCAAGCCAGGCCAATCCATGGCGACCGACGGTGAGGTGCTGGTTGGGTCTTCCAGCGTCAACCAGGCCCCGGTGACGGGTGAGAGCGTTCCGGTAGAAAAGCAAGTGGGTAATCCGGTCTTTGCTGGCAGCATCAACGGTGAAGGCGCGCTGGAAATCCGCGCCACCAAAACCTTTGCCGATAATACGATCGCCCGCATTATTACCATGGTCGAAGAAGCCCAGGAAAAGAAAGGCAAAAGCCAACGCTTTATCGAGCGCTTCGGTGCGCGCTACAGCCCTATCGTTTTACTCATCGGCATCCTCATTGCGCTTGTCCCGCCGCTATTTTTTGGCGCAGCCTGGGTGATGTGGATAACTCGTGCAACAGTCTTCATTGTTGCCGCTGCGCCCTGCGCCCTGGTCATTTCCATCCCGATTACCCTGGTGGCCTCACTGGGTACTGGCGCGCGTAATGGCGTACTGATCAAAGGTGGAATCTATGTAGAAGAACTGGCCAAAGTGAAAGTCGTAGCAATGGACAAGACTGGCACCCTGACTCGCGGTGAGCCGGAAGTGACCGACATCATCTTAATTAATCAGAATCCGGATCCATTGGTAAATTCAAAACAGGAATTTTTAGCGGCAGCAGCCGGGATTGAACGACGCAGCGGCCATCCTCTGGCACAAGCGATCGTCCGGTACGTGGAAGCGCAAGGTATTCAACCCATCGAACTGTCTGAATTTCACTCCATGACCGGGGCAGGAGCTTCTGCCCGTATGGATGGGCGGACGATCTTCGTGGGTAGTCCAGACCTGTTCCACTCTAAGCTTGGCGTCTCCCTGGAGCATGTGTGGGGGGACATTAATCATCTCCAGAGCGAAGGGAAAACCGTGGTGTTGTTAGGTGATGATCAAGGCCCCTGGGGGATGATTGCCATCCGTGACAACATCCGTCTCAATGCGCAAAAGGCGATCGATGCCATGCACGCCGCCGGAATTGACAAAGTGGTGATGCTGACCGGCGACAATGAGCGCACCGCCCAGGCAATTGCTCAGGAATTGGGGATCGATGAAGTGTACGCGGACTTAAAGCCGGAGGATAAGGCGGTCAAGGTCCGTGAGCTGACCTCGCGTTATGGGCATGTGGCAATGGTCGGGGATGGGGTCAACGACGCCCCCGCGCTGGCTGAAGCAACCGTGGGTGTCGCCATGGGTGCCGCGGGAACGGATGTAGCCCTGGAAACCGCTGATGTTGCGCTGATGGCTGACGATCTGGAGAAACTGGCCTATGGATTGCGCCTGGCAAAGCGCAATCAATCTGTCGTCAATCAGAACCTGGCCCTTTCTGCGATTGTCATTAGTGTATTGATCATCGGTGCAGTGGGTGGTTGGTTCACACTGCCGATCGCCGTACTGGCGCACGAGATCAGCGAATTTGTGGTTATTGGTAGCGGGCTGAGAATGTTGAAAAGTTAACCCTTCACCCATCAAAAACTCATAGTGGACTGCAAATGACAAATTGCAGCCCACTTTTTTAATTAAATATATATTGAGTTATTCGATTTTTTTTGAGTGGTAAATGATATCGTTCTGATAATTATTCATTGTTTTACAGTCACTAAAACCGGCCTAAACTTACATCCATAAGCTGCCGGCTTCCCTACCATAGTCCAGGATAATCTTTCAACTGTATTCCACCAAATCCCTGGCACTTCGTACCATTGCGCACCAACCACATCCTTTGGGATATCTGGATCTGGGGTGGTATCTCGCGCAAGAGCTCCATCCGGATGGATACCAACTTAGGTATATACATTTATGTAGGTTCAAATCACCGGAGAAATCTCGATTCCTTGGAGCATATTCTAAATTTGGTTGTATGAATTGAGTCAAGCCGATTGAACTAATACCTATTACATCTGCTCAGCAAGGAATCCAGTGCCCGTATAGCGCAAATTCTACTTAACTATGGCTTTCAATATGTCAAATCAAAATAATAACTTTTTATAAAATGAGGAAAGGCAAGAACACCTCCTCCCAATCTTTACACAATCTTTAAGTATGCTTCAAAGAGCCTTTACTCATCCTCGATACACTAAGACAGTAATGAGAATCTGAAAATGCACAGGAGTAAGCATTATGAATAAAAAATTGAGCATTACATTAGCGGTAATCGGCGGCGTTGTTGTAGCTGCCTTAGTCTTTGGAACAGGACTCTTCCTCGGGCATTCCAATGTTTTCGCGAATAATTACACTTTGAATGGTATCCGAGGGCAGACGATTAATAATCCAGGCTATTCGATGATGGGCGGATACAACATGATGGGTGGTTTTAACACGACAGGTTCATTCGAAAAAAACGACCCTACTAATATTAATCCCCTGACTGTCGACCAGGCCAAACAAGCAATAGAGGGTTACTTGAAGAACCTGAACAATTCCGATCTTGAACTCAAAGAGATCATGGTTTTCAACAATAACGCCTATGCTCGCATCGTCGAAAAAAGTACAGGCATCGGCGCCATGGAGTTGCTTGTGGACCCCACTACCTTATCGGTTTTCCCTGAATATGGGCCGAACATGATGTGGAATCAGAAATATGGACATATGGGCGGGTATGGCATGATGGGCGGTGCAGGTATGATGGGAGGATACTACAACAACTCCTCTTCCGCCTCTACTCAGATGACTGTCTCTGCCGAACAAGCGTTGCAACTCGCACAGCAGTATCTGGACCAGCAGTATCCCGGATACAAGACTGCAATCGATGCAGATCCTTTCTATGGTTATTACACCATCGATATTATGAAAGACAACCAACCAGCAGGAATGCTGAGTGTCAATGGCTATAGTGGACAGATTTTCCTGCACACCTGGCACGGCACCTTTATTGAAATGTGGGAATGATCTGATCCACACTCCTCCTTACCAGGGATCGGCAGTTCCGCCGATCCCTGTTTATATGTAAAATGGATATATGATTAAATTTACTACAAGGAAAATAAGATGCCTGCTGCCAAGTTACTCATAATCGACGATGAATCCTCCATTCATAACGTTTTAAGTGCCTATTTGAAGACGGAGGGATATGAATTCCAATCTGCCTATGATGGGCCATCAGGGTTGGCTACCGCCCGTTCCTTCAAACCGGATATCATTGTGCTGGACGTCATGCTGCCTGGTATGGACGGGATTGAGCTGCTTGCTAACCTGAGACGAGAGTCGAACGTTTATGTGATCATGCTTACAGCCCGGTCGGAGGAAACGGATAAGATCGTGGGGCTTTCCATCGGTGCAGACGATTACTTGACCAAGCCTTTCAGTCCGCGTGAACTGGTCGCCCGCATCAAGGCAGCTCTCAGGCGCCTACAGAACCCAACTGGGAATGCCGGGGAAGCTGCTGTTCTTAATTTCGCGCACCTTCGTATCGATGTTGCTGCCAGGCGGGTTTGGGTCGGTGAAAATTTGATCGATCTAACTTCGGTTGAATTTGATTTACTGTTGACTCTTGCCCAGCATCAGAGTATGGTGCTCAGCCGCGAACAACTGTTGGAGAAGATATGGGGATACGATTATTTTGGTGATGATCGGGTGGTGGACGTCCATATCGGCCATGTTCGCCAAAAACTGGGGATTATATCCATGATCGAAACAATCCGCGGGGTCGGTTACCGGTTCGAAGATAAGTAGGTGATGTCATGATGAAGTTTTTACGCACGCATCTGGTTTGGAAAGTATTCCTTTCGTATGTTCTCGTGGTATTAGTTGGTGCAATTATTCTGATAACCGCCGCCAGCTTGTCTGTCCCTGCGGCTTTTGAGCGTCACATGGCCAGCATGAACGAGATCATGAACAATGCTAACGCGATGGGCAACAACCAGCAAATGCAATCCGAGTTATTTTCTCAGTACACCACGGCAGTGTACGAAGCAGTCACATATGCTGCACTCGCGGCCTTGATTGCAGCAATCCTGGCAAGCTTTTTCATCAGCCGCCAGGTGGTCACCCCTATGCTACACATGATGAGCCTCAGCCAACGCATCGCGGAGGGAGAATACCAAGAAAGGTTGGCTCTCCCTGGAGGCCAGCAAGCCGATCAGACAGATGAATTAGGCCAGTTGGCGCTCAGGTTCAATCAGATGGCAGATAAGCTGGAAAAGACTGAGACCATACGCAGGCAACTGATTGGGGATGTTACCCACGAACTGCGTACCCCACTGACAGCAGTCAAAGGATACCTGGAGGGATTGATGGATGGCGTTTTACCCGCCGACCCGGAAACCTACGAGCAGATCCACTCAGAAATCGACCGGCTACAGCGCCTGGTGAATGATCTACAGGAATTAAGCCGGGTGGAAGCTGGGGCAATTCAGTTGAATCTCGCCCCTGTACCACCTGAACGCTTGATCGAGAGAATTCAAAGTACTTTTGGACGTCAATTCGAAGATAAGAACATCCAGCTGGTGACTGACGTGGAAACCGGCTTACCCAACCTTTTTGTGGACAAAGACCGTATTATTCAGGTGCTCACGAACCTGGCGGGAAATGCCTTGCAATATACTCCCAATGGAGGGAAAGTGTCCATAAGTGTGCGCCGGGAAAAGTCAGAGATACTTTTCGCTGTTAAGGATACCGGAATCGGAATCTCCACCGAACAACTCACCTTCATATTCAATCGCTTCTACCGCACCGACAAGTCAAGAAACCGTGCCAGCGGCGGCAGCGGTATTGGCTTGACTATCGCCAAGGCTCTCGTCCAGGCACATCAGGGGAAAATCTGGGCTGAGAGTAATGGCGAAGGGAAAGGCAGTACTTTTTCTTTCCTGATCCCCCTTCCCAAATAAAGGGGAACTACTTTCCCGTTTTCTTTAACGAAACTTTACAAACCCTTTAATAATGCTTCATCCTCCCAGGTTAAGATAAGCCTGTAAGTAAAAAACGGACAGCTCTTGATTGGGCAACATGAAAGGATGAAACATTATGATGATGGGTTATTGGTACGGTGGTCTTGGTTGGATTGGCATGCTCATCAACCTGGTCATTTCGGTCGTATTGATCATTGGTGTGATATTCCTGGTTATCTGGATTGTGAAGCGATTAAGCAATAACAATTCGGAACGAGAATTTAACAACACCACGCTTTCTGCGGTCGATATTGCAAAAGAACGTTACGCAAAGGGTGAGATTACCCGAGAAGAGTTTCAAAAACTATTAGTTGATCTGGGAACAAGGTAGGTGAAAGATGATGGGTTTTGGAATGATGGGTGGCATGCTGGTTTTTTGGGTCATTATCATCGTTCTGGCAGTTCTGCTGGTCAAGGGGCTGTTCGGTAACAATGGCGCGCACGCAAAAAATAACAGTGCAACCGCCAAACAGATCCTTGACGAAAGATATGCCAGAGGTGAGATCACCCAGGAGCAATACCAGACCATGGTAAAAGATATTCATTAATAGCTTCAATATGGAAGCGCAAGGCCGACTCACTGAATTTACTCTCCCAATCTGGCCAAATTTATAGAATTTTTAGGAAAAGGAAACCAAATCAATGAAAAAACCTCAAGGATTGATAATCGCAATAATCGTTGCAGTCATTGTGATCACAGTCGGTGCCTTTCTGGTGAAGAAACCTGTAAGCCAATCGAACACTGCTTTCCTGGAAAAATATGGATTAAGTGGACTTTCTGTTGAGGAAATTGTACAAAAACTCGACAGTTCCACATCGGATGCCTCGGGACTCCGGGCTAGCATCACCAGCGATTATCTTATCCTCTCAGATGCATCAGACGAAGTTAGGGTGGTGCTTCCCAAGGATAAGTTCTATCTCTCCTTCGCACCTTACCTTTCGCAATCACATCCCTGTGGTACACACAACCTGACATCCTGCCAGGGCGAGCTGGTCAACCAGCAAATTCACACAGTCATTACCGATAAAGCAGGAAAAGAGATCGTCAATTCCGACTTGACCACCATGGCGAACGGATTTGTAGGGGTGTGGCTGCCCCGCAACATTGATGGGTCTGTAAGCGTCAGCTACGATGGGAAAGTCGCTCAGGCACCCATCTCAACCTATGCTGGAAGCAATACCTGCCTGACGACCGCGCTTCAACTTAACTGATGATCTGATTTTGGGAGGGCAAAGCCAATTCACAGGATTTGCTCTCCCTCCCCGCAAAACGCTCTTGGTTGGGCAACTTGATTATCAGCGAAAACCAGTTAAAATACAGATACTCTCGCCGACGTCGTCATCCAGCCAAGATGATTGTGTCGGCGATATTTATTGCATGTGAAATAACATAAATTGAATTACTGCCTTTATTATTTGCAATCATACTAGGTGAACAATGAATGACGAACCTAAAAAAGACGATGAAAAAATAAAGAACATAGATCATTCCACGATGCATCACTCAAATTATGAACACGACCGTCCTATGCATGATATGACAGGGATCGAGCACAATCACGACAAGATGGCGGCTGACCATGAAACCCATGCTGGTCATGAAATGAACAAGAAGGAGATGGGTATGGGAGGACACGCCGACCATAATATGTCCATGGATCATAACGGACATGAGGGTCACGGCGCGCACGTGGACCACTCCGGCCACGAGCAGATGTTCAGGCGCAAGTTCTGGGTATCGCTGATACTCTCGGTGCCGGTGCTGCTTTTTAGCCAGGGTTTCCAGACCTTGTTGGGATTTTCAATGCCAGTATTTCCTGGTTCGCGTTGGATTACACCTATCTTTGCAGTAATCGTCTTTGTTTATGGCGGCTTGCCTTTTATCAAGATGGCAATCCCTGAAATTCGCAACCGCCAGCCGGGTATGATGACCTTGATCTCCCTGGCCATCATCGTAGCTTTTGTTTACAGCGTGGCCAGTCTGTTCCTGGCGAACCAGATGGATTTCTTCTGGGAGCTGGCGACATTGATCGCCATCATGCTCCTGGGGCACTGGATCGAGATGCGTTCCATTCGGCAGGCATCAGGCGCTCTAAACGCCCTGGCTAAATTGATGCCAGACTCTGCCGAGCGCATAGAAGCCAATGGCCAGATAACGAAAGTGGCTGTGTCTGAACTAAAATCCGGGGATCTACTGCTTGTTCGACCGGGATCTAGTGTTCCGGCAGATGGCAAGGTTGAGGACGGCGAGTCGGCAGTAAACGAATCAATGATTACCGGCGAGTCGAAGCCGGTTCACAAACACCCGGGTGAAAAGGTCGTAGGGGGTTCAATCAATGGGGATGGCAGCCTGCGTGTACGGGTGACCGCCACAGGCGATCAGACTGCTCTTGCCGGTATCATGCGTTTGGTGCAGCAGGCTCAGATGTCTAAGAGCCGCACACAGTTGTTGGCTGACCGAGCTGCCGGGTGGTTGTTTTACATCGCTTTGGGCACCGCTGTGATCACTGCCATCGCTTGGACGATTGGGGTTGGGTTCAATGTAAAAGTGATCGAGCGCGTGGCCACCGTGCTTGTGATCGCCTGCCCGCATGCGCTGGGTCTTGCCATCCCGCTGGTGGTGGCCATCACCACAGCAATGGGAGCTAACAATGGCATCCTGGTGCGGAACCGACTGGCGCTAGAAGCAGCCCGCGAAATCAACATGATCGTCTTTGATAAAACTGGAACACTGACAGAAGGTCGTTTTGGGGTGGTGGGAATCGAAACCATAGATGGGATTAAACCGCAGGATGCTCTGGCGTTGACCGCCGCTGTGGAAGGCGATTCTGAACACACCATCGCCCAGGGCATCCGCCGCTCTGCGCAGCAGAAGGGTCTGGACTTGCCTGTTGTGCAGGATTTTGAAGCGATCAAAGGCCGCGGTATCCACGCCAAAACGAATGGACATGATGTCTACGTTGGCGGACCACGATTGCTGGAAATGCTGAACGTCACGCTTCCTGAATTGCTGTCAACCTTTGATCAAGCTGCCAGCGCCAAAGGGCAAAGTGTGGTTCATCTTGTGCAGGATGGCAAGCTGCTGGCATCGCTTGCTTTGGCGGACGTGATCCGCCCAGAGAGCCATGAAGCCATCCAACGGCTGCATGAGATGGGCGTGCAGGTGGCTATGCTGACTGGCGACAGCCAGGCAGTGGCCAAAGCGGTGGCAGGTGAATTGGGTATCGATACCTATTTTGCCGAGGTGCTGCCGGAAAACAAAGATCAGAAGGTAATCGAACTGCAGAAGCAGGGATTGCGCGTGGCGATGGTTGGAGATGGTGTAAATGACGCTCCTGCATTGACCCGCGCAGATGTGGGCATTGCAATCGGCAGTGGAACGGACGTGGCCGTGGAGAGCGCTGGGATCATTCTGGTGAAATCCAACCCGCTGGATGTGGTCAAGGTGATCGAACTGAGCCGAGCCAGCTACCGCAAGATGCGCCAGAATCTGATCTGGGCGGCAGGGTACAATGTAATCGCTATTCCTCTGGCAGCTGGAGTGTTGGCACCGTGGGGCATATTACTCTCACCCGCTGTTGGCGCCATCTTTATGTCGCTGAGCACAGTCATCGTGGCTATCAATGCCCAATTGCTGCGCACGAAGCGATTGTAATTCGCGAAAAGGTGTCCTATTGGGAGAAAACTTCATAAATTCGCTGATGTACCGATGCCCTTGGTAATTTACGCAGGGTAATTATCAAGGGCATAAAATAAATCGCATGCCGGTATTAAGCAGTCTAAAATCTTTTAAAGGTAGGGATTAAGTGATTAGATTAATAAATAAAGTCTTTTTTTTTTAGGTAACGACTTAATTTAGATTGATCGCGCACTCTGATACTTGAATAAAAACCCACCGACTAAAAAACCGTTTCGCTGCCTTGAATAAGCATCAGTTGTCATCATCTTAGACAATCTACTTCTCTAAACTTACATCCATAAGCTGCCGGCTTCCCCACCATCGTCCAGGATAATCTTTCAACCGTATTCCACCAGATTCCAGGCACTTCATACCACTTAGCATTTGCCACATCTTTTGGGATATCTGGATCTGGGGCGGTGCCTCGCGCAAGAGCTCCATCCGGGTGGATGCCTACTTCGGTATAAACAAATGAATAAATTGGACCCAGGGTGGCTAAAGATAACATCATACCCCACCCGCACCGGGAAGGTTCAACCGTTTTTGCGGCATCTATCCGGTCAGCAACGAATTCGAAGTAGGTCATCCCTTTTGGAGCTTCAGGAACCTGCATAGGTTGGTTTCCTTTGTAGGCAACGAATAAAATACTGGAGCAAATCGCCAGGATGACTGCAGTTTTGACAACCCATCCAATCAACTTAAGAATCACTACGATGAATTTCATTTTCTCCTTCATTTTTTTTATCTGTCTGATACTGATCTTCTAGTCGGGCTCCCTCTCGTAGGACCCGGTTATAACGAATTTCCTCCCGATACATTCGGTCAAGTGCAACCTCAATCACATCGCTTTCACTCCGTCCCATCACGCTTGCCATTGCTCTTAATTGACTCACACCTTCTGGACTTATTCGAAAAGAACGTACTGGTTTACTCGCAGAATTTGTTTTCGGCATTTCAACCTCCAGTTTTTAATATAGTAATACTAGAGTATACTTTTGTCAATAATGAAAACAGGATCCTTGCAATAAAAACTACTGAAGTCCATAATTGAATGGTAAAAAATGTCCCCCTTGCCATGTTTTTCCGTCTTACATATAGAGCTCAAAATTACTCAAAACCTGCAGGATCTCGTGAAAACGCTTTGAAAGGAAATTTATGGCAGAAAGCAGTATTGCATTGGCATCCGAAAAGATCAATCGTGAGTCAGATGAATTAAAGATAATTAAAGCTGCAAGGCAGGATCCCAAGGTATTTGGGGAGTTATATAAGCTATATGTAGAACAAGTCTTCCGATATCTATACAGCCGGATTGGGTATGTGCATGATGCAGAAGATATTACTGCTCAAACATTTCTAATCGCGTTTGAATCCTTTGACAGATTTCGACAGGATGGGCATTTCGCTTCCTGGCTGTTTACGATTGCCCGTAATAAAGCGATGGATCATTTTCGTCAACGAAAAAATACATCATCCATTGATGAAATTGAGGATATTCCTGTGGAAAATGACCCCTTATGCGGGGTAATTCAATTAGAACAAACAGCAGCCCTATCAAAATTGATTCAGGCATTGCCCGAGGAAGACCGGGAACTGCTCCGTTTGAGATTTCTTGCTGAAATGAGTTTTCCAGAAATTGCTCGTATCCTTCACCGCAATGAAGAAGCGGTGAAAAAAACAATTTACCGGTTGCTGGCACGGTTACATAGCCAGCTGTAGGTTTCTAATGAATGAAAAGTATCCAACTCCTCAGTTTGAAGAGAGTGTTCGTAAATCTTTCGGAGTACCTGAGATACGCTCCAAATTTGTTGACGAGGTTTATAGTGATTTGATGCAACGTGCGGTTGCAAAATCTCGACGACATCATCCTTTCTATGGATTGCGACCTGCATCGACCGTTGCTCTTGCGATTCTTTCCCTCATGATCATCGGCACCCTGGTAATTGGTCCACAGCGCGTCTACGCTGCTGTACTTCAGCTCTTTGGTTATATACCGGGTGTCGGAATTGTGAACCAAAGCAGCCCTGTCCGCATGTTAGCTGAACCAGTGAGTATCACTCGAAATGGGGTCACCGTTTCTGTCAACCAGGCAGTTCTCACTGGGACTGAGACGCGCCTAGACTTTGGCGTCTCTGGCGTTCCACTTTCTGCTTACCCAATAGAGGAAGCCATATCAGGATGCATCGAGCGAGAATATCTACGCATGCCAGATGGCACAAGAATGGATGTGAATGCCCCCATCCCAGCCAAAGTGAATGAAGCTACCTTCGTTCTTCCATGTATCTTCAACACGCTTCCAGGCACGGTTCCGATCGATTGGGAACTGCCTATCCATTTTGTCGCTGCTCCGCCTGACCTCACCATTCTGCCGGTCATCGATGTGACCCCTGTAGTTTCGTCAGCAGACAACAAACCTGGTCTGGATAGCGAAACACTCACAGCAACCACGAATGGATCAACTCAAGCTATCGTTTCTATGGATAAAATCATCGTAACTGAGGATGGTTATATTCTGCTGGGCTCTGTACGCACTAACATTCCTGCAGGAAGCTGGTTGCAAATCACTGGCCCTGCAACGATCAAAGACGCGAACGGCAAAAATGTTAGTTACACGTTCCCCAATGACGTTCAGCCATTAGATGACGCGAGTCTTGGCCAGGGTGGGTACTCCTGGGTGATGCAAATCAAGGGAGCCGGAGTGAAGTTCCCCCTAACCATCCGCTTTTCCGGGGTAATCATTTCACAGGTAGACCCGCAAGCTTCAGCTAAAACCACTATCGATGTCGGAACAAACCCGCAGCCAGAACAAATCTGGGAGGTCAATCAGGATGTTCAATTGGCTGGAAATACGATTCGATTGGTATCGGTCACAGCCCAATCAGATGGATATTCCTTCCGCATCGATCCAGGGAAGAATATGAGTGAGGTTAGTGTTCAAATCGAAGGATATCAAGCTAATGGAAGTGGAGGCGGTGGCGGCACAACAAACGGAAAGGTGTTTACTACAAGCCACATCTATAGTAATTTACCTAAAGGTGAATTGACTATTCTATTCTCCAATCCACGTTCAGCCAGCCCCACCAAAACCTGGCAAGTGGAATGGCAGCCGGAGACCATTCGTCAATTTCCTTTGATCGCTGAGCCTTCTACAACCTGCTTGAACGCGGACACAATTCAAAATATCAATCCACTACCGTCGGGATTTAATGGCAAAGTTGTGTTAACCCAACTAAACCCGCAACTTCAAATCGTGCTTGCAGGGATGGATGGCAGCCTGCAACAGGTACTTGCAGCAGGCAGCGGACGGGCTGCTCTCACGCAGGACAGTACTCGCTTGGCATATACCACCGAAGATGGAATCAAAATCCAGGACCTAGCGAGTGGAGAGTTCACTGTGATAGCTGGCGTTTTTGGGCGAGATCTTCACTGGTCACAGGATGGAAGCCAGATCGCTTATGTGAACTCGGGTGATCTATATGGCATGTTCTTGATCAATAGTGATGGCAAGAATCCCAAACAGCTTTCCAACCTGGGTTATGAATCGATTGCGGGTTGGTCGCCAGATGGATCCCATCTTTATTATGCAATTCCTGGTTCGAGCGGAGATGGCTTCCTGCTGCGGTCGGTTGATGTAAGTACTGGAAATTCTCAAGATCTATTCGTGATAGAAAACTCATCCCGAAAAGCACCAATGCCGGCTGTGTCTCCGGATGGAAAGTGGATTGTTTATAGGGCCAGCGATAATAGTAGTCTATATATCAAAGGATTGGATGGGAGCCCAGCACGTCTGTTATTAGACAACCCTGCCACAGCGATTAACGGCATCGCTTGGGATAAAGAAAGTCACTTGCTTGGTGTGAGCTTGATCACCCCTGAATATCCGGATGGGGAGATCATCTTAATCACACCTGATAGCTGTGAAACCTATCGTCTTCCTGGTTTGAGCGGCGAATTGGATGGAGTATTCATCCCATAAACCGCCCGATAGGCAAATGATCAAAAAAGTGAAAAGAAGGAGGGTCGCTATAGCTGCCCTCCTTCCACCATCCAATGAGGAAAATTATGATTTTTCGGTTAAATAGGTTTATCTTGTGGTTGATCGTCGTACTCATCCTTTCAGGTTGTACTCCAGTGTTATCAGTTGACACACAACCAGACGCAACGGCGATACAGGTCACTGCATCACTTTTTCCAACGGCTACAAACCTACCGGTAACATTGACACCACTTCCGTCACCAACTACTACATCCACACCGCTAGTTACTCCAATGCCATCCGTTCAAGGCACCACCTTTATCTTTATCGGCGAAACCGTCCCGGACGGAACAAATTTTCAACCCGGGCAAATCTTCCAAAAAACATGGACATTGAAGAATGGTGGCAACAGCACATGGGATAAGGATTTCAGCTTGGTAAGGACTTCCTCCTCTCCGGCCAACGAAACTCTTGGCAGCCTGGAGCAAATTCCACTCCCCGAGGAAGCAAAACCGGGAGAGACCATCCAAATTGGGGTCGATCTGGTTGTTCCAAAACAAAACGGTCAGTACACTGTTTTCTACCAGCTTCAGGATGGAACAGGCTTGCCAGTGCCCAATAGCCAGATCTGGGTAACTATCACCGTTGGAAACATTCCTTTACCGGGTTCGGGAGGGGTTACCGCACAACTATTAACCGCCTCAATGGAAAATGCGGAATTCACAGTGGATTTCTGTATGCAGCTTCCAGACGGACGTCAATGGTATCCCTGGAACGTGATCCTGTCCGCCAATCAACAACAATACTCTCCAAGTGGCAGCCGCATTGATCCTGTTGGAGCGACGACAGCCAATAAATGCTTCAGTTTTAGTTTCCCGGTTTCGATTTCTTCGGGGACGACTTATCAGTTAGCACTCGGAAAAGTGGAATTACCCCCGGAAGTACATCAGGCTGAAAATTGTGCTTATGCTCAAACAACATTGCGGGCAACTTACCCGGGATTAGATTTCAAATGTGCCGGTCCTGGTTCTTGGTATACCAATCTGGTTTTGCCATCCAGTATGACTAAAGAACAGGCCGACCAATTGATTCTGGATGCGATGTCCAGCTCAATTTATGGTCCATGGATATTAAACGGGATTGCTCCCTAACCCCACCATTTTTTATTGCGGATAAATCAGAAAATGTGAAAAGGGTTCGGTCAAATTCCGAATTCTTTTCATTTGACCACCTAGGATAAAGGGTTTCCTCTTGTTATGATTGGAGTTACAACCAAATATCTGTTCGGTCGCTGATAATCATCAGCTGTTCCATATAATCCTTGGAGCGACCATCACGTCTTTCCTGTTTGCACCTTTCTTCAAGTGCTTTCAGGGATTGTAGACTTGGTTGGTCGCTTTTGCTTTAACCAACTTTAGAACCCGTTAACCGGAAAAGGAGAAAAAATTGAAAGAAATTCCAGTCTCAAAACGCAATCTGATCATTGCCGTCATCCTGGCAGTTGTCATTGCTGTCGGTATTCTGGTGATCGAAAACTGGCCATTTCGTACAGAGCAAAGTTCAGTAGCATCAACCAATGAAGACAGTCTGGTTTCTACCGCAGCGGTCAATGCCATCGAGAAAGTCTTCCAGGTGAACTATCAGGAAGGAATAGAAGCCTGGCTTGAGCGTATCTGCGAGGTAAGCACTCCCGCTGGATGCGAGCTGTTTTCGGCCGGCGCAGACCGTATGTGGGAAAAATACGTGGATGCCAAATCTGTGGTCACAGCTGCCTCTCAGGCAGCAGAAAAAGTAGCAGACAATGGTTCCGAGCAAGTCTGGCAGATGACCATCACGCTATCTTCTCCCTTACCGGGTAGCAATAAAACCCAGGATACAGCATATGTTGTTCTCGCGAAAACAGAAAGTGGTTGGAAGTTTGATCGTTTCCTGATGGAAGAAGAAATTAATGCCATTCTCGCTCCGGGAAAAACTCCCGCCACAACTGTAGAAGAAGGAAAGAAGTAGTGAAAAGATTTTTCCTGATCATTGTCGTCTTGACCTTGCTCATACCATCTGCTGTTTATGCTCAGGGCACTGATCCCTGGTCAGAGGTTTTTCAGCCGGATGGAAATCTGAATCCTGATTTGATTGATCTGGGAGTTACCACAGATCACCCCGATTGGATGTCAATTGAACTGCCCTTTGGCCAGTCCATTGATCTTGATGCAAATTATCACCGCTATCAAACACCTAGCGGGAATATCGTCGTCTTGCCCTCAGCCTCGACATTATTTTTTATGGCCATGAACCCCCAAGAAAGCGGTTTGACCGGCTCTTATGGATCACTGGGAAATGGTTACGGCAGCCTGATCTCTTTTCTTGGGCTTGTTGCCGGCGATAATCTGGATTGGAGCAAGGTACAGGCGGAACATCCAGAGTACACCAGCCCAGATCAATTCTGGGGAGCGGTTCTCAATGGTCAGCAAGATGTGTGGACCTACTTCTCCGGATGGGGATTCATCACAACCCTGCTTCAAATGACTTGGAATGATGGCGCTCTTCGCTCGTTGTATCTGTTGTATTTGAATGGTTCACAAAACTGTGCGGCCATTCCAGGGGGGTGCTCGGGAATTGTCACCCCACCTCCTCCCCCAAGGGAGTGTCCTGACCCAACGGTTTCTATGCAACAACCTGTCCTCGTCATTCAAAAAACTGCGCCGAACAATCCCCTGGTTGTGGGACAAGATACCGAAAACCGCCGCGGTGCAGATATCCAGGTCAGGGTGACAGTTCCTCCAGTGATTTTCACCTGGTATGAGCCGATTTATGAAGAAAGAGATGTTTGCCGCTCAGCCAGTTCCGGAGAAACCGCCAATTGCAATACCGGAGCTGGATCAGTTATCAATGATGGTGTCTCAGATACAGAAATGGTATTCAAGGAATGCCGGACACATGTAAAACATCTACCGGATGCGGTAGCATCCCTGCAAGCTACTGCAGCATTGGATGGTGCCAGCCAGGATTGGATCACAGGTAGATTAGGGCAAACCCATTATGAAGCCTTCGTCCACCAGGCAAATTTCACCCTGATTCCCGGAATTGGTTCATGGACAGGCGGATGTGATGGCGGCGGCACCTGCACTGCTACTGGTCAGGCACTCCGT
>JBCFBD010000061.1:0-15269 GCA_038562455.1 Anaerolineaceae bacterium
GATGCTGCTGGCGATGGAGTTGAGGCTGCCGTTGGTCTTGTAATAGCCCTTGGCATTGACGAACCAGCGGCCCTTCACCGCTGTCCAGCCGGCTGCGTCTGTATCAAACAATGACTCGAAGCCGGTTGAAAGCACGCTGAACTGCTGTTCAGCGGAATACGGCCCCCAGTAAGAGCCGAATCGCGCGCGCACCCGCCAGGTGTTTTGCTTGTCGATACCCACCCGCAGACCCGGGCTGAAACGGCAGACGATTTCATCACACTCCGTTGTTGCGGCCTGGATGCTGTGTTTGAGGATCCCGTTCTGGTAAATCTCGACCTGGTATTTCGACGTGCCTTTCATGGCGCTCCATACGAACACCGGGTAACGTTCGTAGATCGCCCCCGCCGGCGCGATGGCTGCGGGTGTGATCTCGACCTCCCCGGTGTACAGCAGGAAGTTGGGCGAACCCAGGCGCGGGTTGATCACCACATCCGGGGTGGCAAAATCGAGGATCATATCCGTGACCTGCTTGGGCGTGAGCGAAGGTTGATCTTCCAGCAGCAGGGCAGCCGCGCCAGCCACATGCGGCGCTGCCATCGAGGTGCCGCTCATCAGGGTGTAGTCGTTATCGCTCAGGTAATAGCTGGAGTAGATGGATTGCCCCGGCGCGAAGAGATCGAGGCAGTAACCGTAATTCGAGAACCACGCCCTTTCATCGGTCTCGGTAGTCGCGCCGACGGTGAGCGCCTCAATGGCACGCGCTGGCGAATAGTTGCAGGCTTCGGCGGACTTGTTGCCGCCGGAGACCACCACGGTGACGCCGCTCGCCACCAGGTTCGCCACCGCGTCATCGATCGCGTCGCTGGCGGTGCCGCCCAGGCCCATGTTGACCACCGCGGGGTTGGCATGCGTGGCGGCGATCCAATCCATGCCGGCGATGACGCCGGAGTCGGTGCCAAAGCCGTCGCAGCCCAGCACGCGCACCGGGTGAATGAGCGCGTCTTTCGCCACGCCCACCGTTGCGCCGGCGATGGTGCCCGCCACGTGCGTGCCGTGCCCGTAACAATCCTCTGTGCCGAGTCCATCGTTGATCACCGTGTATCCCGGGCGCACCCGGCCGGCCAGCTCCACATGGGTCGAGCGCACGCCGGTATCGATCACGTACACGTGCACGCCAGAGCCATCGTTGCGGTAGACGTACTGCGCATCCAGCGGCAGGTAGCGCTGGTCAACGCGGTCAATTCCCCACGAGGGCGGATCGAGCTGCACGGCGATGGGGTCAGGCACAGGCTCCTGGTCCGCCCTAACTATTCCGTCAGGCACCACGTACGCCACCGCCGGATCGTTGCGTACCGCTTCGAGCGCTTCAGGTGTGAGCATCGCGCTGTAGCCATTAAGTACTCTGGAGTAGTAGTGCTGCATCTTCCCGCCTAACCGCTCCACCCTGGCCTGGGCTTTGAATCTGGTCTCGAAGCGCAGCGCGCCAGGTTTGTAAACCACGATATACTGCTCCGGCACCACCTCTTCGCCCGCGGTTAGAATGAGCGGTGCTGGCGGTTCAGGCTGCTGGGCTTTCACAGCAACAGGATTGCCCGCCAGCAAGCCGAGCAACAGGGAAATGACAAGGAAAACAGAGAAAGCGCGGAGTTTGATCATGTGGGTTGCCTTTCAGGTGGATCGAGGGCTGCGTTCAGGAATAAGAGCACAGGATATCCTCCTGTCTTTAGATAATACAATAAAAATTGATTTCCTTCCACCCAATGCGAAAAGGGCAGGCTCTCCGCCTGCCCTGGAAAATCTTATTCATAAGGGATTACTCGATAACCCTCTCACCCTCCACCTGGATGTTCAGCGGCTCACCCAGCACCGCGTCGGTGATGGCGTATGGCGCAACATTCGTGTAGTACAGTTTCGCGCTGTTCACCAGCACAGGCGAACTGTCAGAGAAATTCTCGTACATCCCTACCCCCACAAAACCGCTCGCATAGGTATCGTCGAAGATATATCCCAGGTAACCGCCATTGATCCACATATGGATATTGGGGTAATCTGTCCAAACGGTGAGCGTGTTCCAGCCATACGGTTCGATGAACGGGGACGGCACATTGTCATATAAGACTGTAATGGTTCCCGCATCCCGCCGCCACAACTCCCAGGTGCCCGAGTTGTAGTAACCAAAATAGTAGCCGGAGTACCAACTAAAATCACTCGATAGCGGCGTGGGCATACCCATGAAGATGATACGGTTGAATGAATCCGCCTCGACTTTACGCTTGAAGGTCACCTCATAAACATAATCGTTTGTGAATAACTCTTTCTGAAGAGCGCTTGTCATTGATCCCACAGGACCAACGCCTTTGTAGTAACCTTTATCGGTGCGCGTCCAGGTGCCGCTCAAAGGCACCCATTTTTTAGTGTTCAGGTTAAAGTCCTGGGTAAAGCCGCTGGATCCCACTGCGAACATTGCGCCGCTGGAAAGCCCCTGCCAGGAACCCCCAACCATGGCTTCCACATACCAGGAATAGAGGCCGCCTGAGGCAGCTTCAAAACGCAATGTTTTGAGCGCGGTGCTGGACTGGAGATAACAGATGTACTTGGTACAGCTCCCGGTACCGTAAACGTGTGCCACTACCTTATCCGGGCTGGCCATTGTATCCACCACCACTACGTGGTACTGGCTCGCGCCAATCCGAGGGGTGAAATAGAATTTTGGCGTGCGCGTCATGACGATGTTCTGGAACGGATAATTCGGCGCAGGGGCGGTGACATCCACGCTGATCTCCCCGCCAGGCACATAATCCACCGGAAGCGCGGTGAATTCAGTGGGGTCAACCGGTTCAATATCGCCGAGGGTCGGCGTGTTCCCCGGCGGAGTGCTTTGCGCCAACGCAGGAGAGAACGTGATGGAAACAAGCATCAGGACGATTAAGACGGTTAACCATCTTTTGGAACGAAACATGAGATCCTCCTGGCGGGATTAGGCCGCCAATGAAAGTTTCACAGCCTGCTGCAACGCGCAGCACAGGCTGGCATAACCGCCGGCCGGATTGATTAAAAATTCCGCCGGGGTGACGATCCATTTTATCGACGCCGGCTGTGATGTAAATGTTCCACAGATATTATAACGAGCGGGTATCTTGAAATTAATCGGTGAGGTGACTATGGAAATTGAGAATTGCTCAGCTCTCACAATTCAAGTTGGTTATTGCGTGATCTACACGATGGGACAGGCTCAACACCTGTCCCATCATATTGTAGACCTGCATTATTGCTGATGCGTCCAATTTCAATTCTAAAGGTCGCGAGGAACCTTTTTATTGAAGCCCCGCATTCGCTCCTTCGGGAACTTTCATCGGGAAGATCCCGGAATAATACACCTTGGCGTAATCCACCAGCAGCGGTGAGCTCTCGCTGCCGCTCCTGTACATGCCGACCCCGACATAGCCCATGTAAGGATTTGTCTCGGTGACCACCGTCACAAACACCCCGTTGACCCATACGTAAATATTCGGATAATCCGCCCAGATCGTCCACGTATTCCACCCGAAAGGCACAATGTAAGCGCTCGCCCCGGCGCTCAGTTGATCAACAGAACCTCCAACAGAGCGCAGGATTCTCCATGTACCGCTATTGGAATATTCTAGAACATCGGCGTACCCCCAGGTCCCGTTGGGATGCAACGGGTCAGGGTTCCCGTTAATCATTATGAAGTTTGGCTCAGTTTCCACCTTTCTCTTTAACCTCACCTCGTAAACAATGTGATCTTCGAAATACTCCAATTGCATGGCGCTGGTCACAACCCCAGCCGCGCCCTCAGTCTTGTAATACCCCTTACTGGTGCGCTTCCAATCATTATTCACAGGCATCCATTTTTTTGTGTCCAGGTCAAAGGTCGAGGTAAATCCCTTGGAGAGAACGTAAAAATTGGCATAAGGAGATGTATTTGACCAATAATCGCCGATATACGCCTCAACCTGCCATTTATACGCCCCTCCTGTACCGATGTATTGAAAATTCTTTAATGCAAAGTCAGGTATCATCTTACAAATTGAATCAACACAAGTAAACGGACCAGAATAGGTGTAAAGTGGTACTGAATCAGCTAGTTTATAAACAATGACGCGGTAATTTGTCGCCTCAGGGTGTTTGGTAAATAGGAATTTTGGGGTTTTTGTGTACACCCTGGCGCTATTGATCGGGGAGAGCGGTAGCGGAGCAGAAAGATCCACCCCCACCAACTCATCAATTCCTGCGCCGTTAGACGGGAGTTCCTGCTGAGCGCTCGCCGGGCTGAGGCTCATCGATAGGGCAACGATCACAACCAGCACTGACCACAACCATTTGCAGCGTTTCATTTCATCCTCCCTGGCAGCGGTGAAAACCCCTGCCGCTAAGCCCCGACGCGCGACCAAGCCGGGTTGTCTGGTGACCGTGTTTTGGGTTGACCTCCTGCGCCATCCCCCGCGGTTGCGATGTCATCCGCTTTTATCTGTGATGTGGACTGCTGATAGAGAGTGTTTGGTCATTCTCCTCATTAATTGTTGTCCTGGAAAGAGGTCAACGTTACCCAGTCCACTGAAAGCGGTTCTTTGATGCCGTTGTCCTGTTTTTCGAGACCGATACCCACCCAACCATCCATGATCTCGAACGGAAAATCAACAAGGTACTCGGCCGCGCTCAGATAATGATCGTTGATATAAAATGAAAGCGTCGGCATATCCGCCACGACCCTGAGTGTATTCCAATCATATTCATTTATGTAATCCGGAACATCAGTCCAATCCTGTATCATGGTTTTTGTGCCATTAAATAAATACCAGGTGGCGTATTGACCGTTATTATTGTAGGCAAAGTAAATACCGTCGTCCCATTCATTATTACTCGTCACCGGGGTCGAATTCCCCCACACAATGATCGCGTTGGAAGAAGCTTCGCTGGTTTTTCGTTTCATCCTCACCGTATAATCAAAATCCACGAAGAACTCTTTTCTCACAACGCTGGCCCATTTTCCGGGCATGCCCTGGGATTTCAGGTAACCCGCATCCACGACTAGCCAAGTGCCATTGACCGCCAGCCATTTATTCATATTCCCAGTAAACGTCGACGTGAACCCGGGGGATATAACCCAGAACTCATCGCTGAGCGCTGACCATTCCGTCTGCCAAACGTCATTGATCTTGGCTTTAACCACCCAGTTGTAGGCAAACCCTTTATACGGATCGCGGTTAAGGTTTGAGAAACTTAAGGCGGTGGTTGGTTCCAAACAACACCCTTCCGTGTCAATACAGACCCCCGTCCCTTTGAATGTATATAGAGGCGCACCGGTGTCGTATACTGTTATCTTGTATTTATCAGCTTCACTGTTGCAGGAGAAGAGGAATTTTGGTGTTTTATCATACACGTACTCCATGGAAGGAGAAATAGGTTGGGGGGAAACTTCAGAGATTGTGATCGTTTCTTCTTGCGGTTGGATGAGGTTGTGCTGACGTAAAGTGAAACCACCCCCGTCAAGAATCTTTGATGCCGCGCCTCCAACATCCTCCAGGATTCCCGATATTGGCTGCCTGTCAGCTTTAACCGACGTGAGGCTGAACCCCAGAATCAGTATGACAACAATCCACGGGTACAAAATTCTGAACAATTTCATTTCATCCTCCATGGCAGCGGTAAAAGCCCCTGCCGCTAATTCCCGGCGCGCGATTACGCCGGATCAACCGGTGTCCGTTTTTTGGGTTGACCTCCTGCGCCATCCCCGCGGCTGCGATGTCATCCGCCTGTATCTGTGATGAGGACTGCTTTTGGGATTTGTATTTTGATTATACAAAGCTGTAAAATGAAAATCAAGCCACAGGGGCAGGCGTTGAGCCTGCCCCGAATGGCATCGTGCATACTATCCCGGATTAACGCGTTCCGGTATGGTCGTCGAGCGCGGGCAATGGTGCAGTTGTGTAGTCCATGCCTTCAGGCACTGGTTCCTTGCCCAACTCCATCGCCGGATCCGGGGCACTGAACGTGTAGGTCTGTATGGCTTCCAACGTTGCCTTGTCTACTTGCAGCGTATCCGTTGAACTTGAAGAATAGAAACCGACCCCCGCATACCCAGTAGAGGGTGACGTGATATTTAACCATCCCAAGTACCCGCCGTTGAGATAAAAATATTCATACGGGTATTGTACGACCACCGTCAGCGTATTCCAATCATTTGGGTGAATGGTTGATATTGATGTCCAGGGTTGCACAAATTCCCAATTACCACTAACCGACTTCCAGATAGCCCAATAACCGTTGTCAGCATACTGGAAATAAACCCCTTGATACCACTGGTTCTGATCATTCGTATCAACCAATGGAGTACCCCAGAATATGATCGAATTAGCGGAAGTGGTTCCAGTGGGTCGTTTCATCTTGACCTGGTAAATAAAGTCCCAGGTGAAGTTTTTTTGGAATGCCCCGTACCATCCACCAATTGTTTGCGGCCCGCCAATTAGATAGCCTGGAGCTGCCTGTGCCCAGGTGCCGTTCACGGCTTTCCATCCCTTTTTGTCCACGTTGAAAGTAGAATTAACTCCCTCTGAAAGCACATAGAAAGCTTGAGGTGATGACCACTCTACCTGCCAATACAAGCCGACCTTTGCTTTCACCTTCCAGTAATACTGACCCACTGTGCTGTTCCACTTGTGAATACCCAGTGCAGTAGTCGGTGTCAGCGTGCAATATCCAGCGCTACACACCCCCGATCCTTTGTAGGTATAGAGTAGAGAATCATCATAGTCGTTATAAACCTCGATCTTGTATTTGGTCGCGCCGACATGTTCTGTAAAGCGGAAATCTGGTGTGGTATCGTAAGTGACATAATACGGCATCGCCGGCGAAGGGGTTGCATCCGGTAGGATGTTCCCTCCGAGGGTCGGCGGGTTCCTGTCCGGCAGTTCTCCCTCTGCAAGCGCCGTCGTTACTACCAGGGTAAAGACCGCTAACGCGACAACCATCGAAAATAAAAGCTTTGACCTTTTCATTGCTTCCTCCATGGCCCCGGTAATGACCAGAGCCGAATAATTCCAGGCTTAAAAATGCGCCCGGTGGATAAGATACCGTGATCAAAGGTCTATCCTTTGTACTATCCCCCCTCGCGGCTGCGATGTCATCCGCCTGTATCTGTGATGTAGCTGCTGTCTGGATTAGTATATAGATTATACAAACCTGCCCGAGTGAATTCAACAGGTAAATTTTGTGCGCAGGCGTTGAGCCTGCCCCATGATGAATCCGCTTGAAGGTGTGATGAACCCTCACTACGGGATAGGATAAGGCGCGGTATCGGAGTATTTCAGTGTTGCCCAATCCACCAGCAGTGGTTCATAAGACGCATGCATTAACATCCCGATCCCTACGTACCCCTCATCGAATGTGGTGAGTGAATAACTACCCAGGTACACCTCGTTGATCCAAAAATGGAAATTCGGGGGATTCGACCAGATGGTCAGCTTGTTCCAGCCGTAAGGCACGATGGCAGAAGAATCCGCCTCTGGAATCAGGATGGTTTGAACACCCGCCTCCCTCTGGACGAGGCGCCATCTGCCATTATTGTAATAATCAAATCCATACCCGCTGTCCCAACGATTCCACGAGGTCGGATAAGGATATGCATTAAAATACAAGCGATTCTCGGTGTTAGTGTTTAGCTTTCGCTTCATCCTGACTTCATAAACATATCCATTTACAACAAGGTGGTTTTGGATGATGCTATATTGGTTGTCGCCGACACCATTTCCTTTAAGGTAGCCTGCGCTAGTGATCCCCCAATCACCAAAGAGTGGGGTCCACTTTTTATAATCAACATCAAACAAGCTGGTGAATTTCGGCTTGAGCACTCGAAAAGTAGCCTGATCCCAAAGCGGCGGCCACTCCCCGCCCACCTTGGCGCGGATGCGCCAGCGGTACTCCCCTTCATCGCTGTCGAGAGTCACGAATTTCAGCGGGATAAGGAGCTGCATCGTACATTCTGTGCCATCGCAATTGCCGGTGCCTGTTTGTTGATAGATCAATGCTTCGGTCTCGTCATTATAGAGTTCGATGCGATATTTCGTCGCACCGTATTCGGAATAATCGGTGAAGCGGAATGTGGGGGTCTTGGTGGTGATGTCCTCATATTTGGGATAGATCACGTAAGGCGAACTCGGAAGATCAACCGAAATGCCGCCCGGCTCAGTCGGTCCGTTTTGTGCGCCAACAGGGCTAATAGGTACAGATAAGATCAATACGACTACGAGCAATAAAAACCAGTTCTTCATTTTCACATTTTCCTCCCCGGCTGGTGAACTGCCAGCCGCTTATCCCTTATGAACGGGCATGTAATGTCTGTTGATATACAATGGACTAACTGCATGCCCCTGCGAATACGATATTTCTGAAACCAATTATGAACAATCCAAACAACTGATACCGGTTCCCCCGTGGCAAACCGGTTGGTATGGAACCAAAGCACCAATGGTCACCTCCCCCTGTGCGTGTGTGGCTGCGATGTCATCCGCCTGTATCTGTGATGTAGCTGCTGTCTGGATTTGTGACTTCATTATACAAAAGTGAAATATCAAAATCAATCGGGAACGAGGAATAGTAGAGTAGAGAATAGTGATTAGTGATCATTGGTTAGTGAGTAGAGAGTGGAGAATGGAGAATGGAGAATGGAAATGCTGTCGTTTGGATTACCTGCACCCGTTAAAAAGAAAGGGCAGGCTCATCACCTGCCCTTGATCGGCGCGGAATAAAGGATGTTTTCCGCCCCCCGATTTACCTCTTGCATCAGAAACGGGTTCGTTACGGCGTATCCACCTCTAGTGTCGCCCAGTCCACCAGCATCTTTTCGGTTTCGGCGGAGTACCGGTACTGGGTCAAGCCCACATAACCGGTTTCCTCGACCATAGGATGTGTAAAGGTGAGGCACGGTGTGTCATTGATTTTCACGTACATCGTGTCTACCTCTGTAGTCACTTCGATCTCGTTCCACCCGCCAGGGACGATGGATGAACATGTTGTCCATGGAAGCCCGCCGGTATTCGCCCCGCCTTGCCATACAAAAATTGCTGCCTTCTGGTCGTTCCGATAGACCACATATATACCGTGATACCACACATTTTTCTCGGTTGGATAACTAACCGGGTTATACAACAGACCATTCCCGTTGAAAATTAGCCCGCCAAAGTGCCTGGCATCCACGGATTTGAGTTTCATCATGATCGTGTAAGTGAAATTATCGTTGATGCGCTTTTTAAAAAGTGCGCTGGTGTATTCACCAGTGATCCCGCTGTTTTTTAGTTGCCCTTTGGTAGTTAGGAGCCACTCCCCATTTGCATCGACCCAGTTATTCTTATTGACATTGAATGAGGAACTGAATCCGGAAGTGCCTAGCATAAAGTCAACGAAGGTCTGTACTGGTGTCCATATACCCGGACCTTCTTTGGCTTGAACCGTCCACTGGTAGTAGCCTTTGGTGTCGTTGAGGTAAGTGACAACCCCACCGGTGAGCGCAATATCGGGTGTTAACTTACATTCCCCATCCCAACAGGTTGCCGTCCCTTTGTAAGTATAGTAAACGATGTTTTCATCGTAACCGTTGCGTACTGTGATACAATATTTTGTAACATCGTTGTACTGCGTGAAGCGAAAAGTCGGAGTCTTGGTAAATACACTTTCCCATAAGTCAGGGTAGATCGGAGCCGGATCATCCAGCACATTCACCCCAATGCCCTCATCCGCCAGCGCTTGCGCCCCGGCGCTGGTGAACGAAAGCGTAAGGATCATCAAAACCGCGAGCGCGGAAACGACAAATCTGAACCTGGACATCGTTCTCCTCTCGGCAGTAAGGGGCTGCCTCCCCACTAATCGAACAATCCACCTGGCCTCAAAAGTTCAGGCAAGCAAGAACCCTAACATTCAACTGATACGCGGAATATTCTCGTGCCGATGTTGCGATTCACCCTGGCGATAATCGAGCACTTTCAATTGATAATGCTATTACTAACGAATCATAAAAATATTATACAGAATTTAAAGCGCAATTTTCCAGGTAAATTCGGAAAGATACTTGTTATTGAGCGCTTTTCGCGTGTATTGACCGTGCTGACCTCTTCTCACCTTCTCAATTAGAATGAATTGACAATCCCCTCACAATCCGCTATCATTGTGCCAATCCCTGAAGAAAGGTTCACATGTTTCATCTGTCAGAGATTGCCAAGGGGTTCCACGCACCGGGGGCGGATTCAACGCGCCCCGCATCGGAGGGTAGGTCATGCTTTTCCTGATCGGCATCGATGATACCGACTCCACCGCCACCGAGGGCACCGGGCGCCATGCCTGCCGGCTGGGTGAGCTGATCACCGAGCGCCGGCACGGACGACTGATCGCCATCACCCGCCACCGCCTGCTGCACCACCCCGATATCTATTACACCACCACCAACTCGGCTTCCTGTCTGTTGGTTGACGCGGATAAACGCGCCCGCCGCGACCTCGAGCTCGACTGCCGCGAGTTCCTGCGCCGCTTCAGCGCGCCGGCTTCCGACCCGGGTTTCGCGCTGGCGGATTGGCGCGATGTGAGCCCTGAGGTGGTCGCCTGGGGCAGGCAGGCCAAGCACCTCAGGCTCTTTCGCAGCTCGGCTATCGAATTGGCAAAAATGAATAATATCTCCTGTGCCGGGTTTCACGGCAGCGGCGGCGGTGTGATCGGCGCACTGGCTGCCATCGGTTTGTATTTCTCAGGCAATGACGGGCGGGTCATCTGGCTGCCCGGGTTGGAGCGCTTGAAAGGCACGCTCACCTTGCCTGTGCTGCTGAGCACCTGCTATATCGACCGGGTGGAGAACCTGCGCGGCAGGCGTCCATTGGAACGCGACCTGATTCACCTGGGCGACGCGCCCACCCCGGTGCTGCGCGACGGCAAGCCTGTGCTGCTGCTCGAAGCCGCACCTCGGGGAGAGCCTTACCAATGGCGCGCGTACACGCGCGAAGAGCTCGAGAAGATCGCGTACTGATTGTTACAGACAAAAAGAATGCGGGAGTCTTGATCTCCCGCATCTCATTTAAGGCTCAACCCCGATCAAGGGGCATAATTGGGTGATGGCGGACCCATGTACTCAATGGTGAACTGACCAGAACGCATTGCTGATGAACCCAGCTCACCACGCCATTCGGTCCTTTCTGCCTGTAACACCAGTTTTTTCTCACCTGTATTCTGACCACTGACTGTGTAATAAATTGCACCACCTCCCGGGCAGGCATGGAACGAGATTGTTCCGGTCACCCAGCCAGCCGTGTCCTCGCTAAGCGCCACGTTCCAGCGGTAGGCAGGATCGTCATCCTCCCCGCAAAGCACCTTGCTGTGCCAAATGCCAGAAAAATGGTAAACCTCCTGCGTGGGTGGAGGATTCTTGATGAAACGATCCACCAGGTTGGCGCAATTTTCTTTCGCTTCAAAATCGTCTCTCCCCCGCTTCACCTGCCTGGTCAGGCAGCTGCGCAGCTCGCCCGCCAGGGCATCCACCTTTTCCTCTTCATACCCCGCAGCGCGCAACTCCCCGGCAAGCGATGCAACATAACCCTCGATCCAGCTGTAGTCAGGCGGTGATTCGGTCTCTTCAGGAGCGGATTCTTCAGTTTCACTGGCAGCCGCCTGGGCAGTTTTTTCGAGACTCGCGGTGTAATCATCGATCCGCGTTTGCAGGTCGTTCTTGATGCCTTCCATAATATGATCCGATGCCACGCCCGCGGCTTCGTCGATTTCGTCATCACTTAAACCCGGGTTGATCTCACCCAATCCTTCCTTGATGTTGTCCTTGATCATGTCCTTGATCTGGTCGAGTGTGAAACGTTCAATTGCCACCTCAGGGTCATTGAGCAGGTCACGAATATAATTCGCCCATTTGTCGATCTTCTCAGCATAACCATAGCCCTCGCCGATCCCCGGAAAGGCAGCCGTCAGAGTGGTTTTGATCACTTCGACGTATAAATTCGCGCCAGCCTCCACCAAGGCTGCCCCTTCCTGGCGGGCAGTGTCAAGACCTGGGCGGTTCGCGCCGCTCTGGTTTTGCACGGTACCCTGGTAATACCCGTCCTGCCATAAATCCTGCCGGATGCGCAAGACCCATTTTTGTAGATCGCCGTCTTTCACCTGTTGTATGAAAGCATCGGGTGAGTCGGTCCTGGCGCCATATACCTCGGGCAGTAATTCCAGCGCTTCCTGTTTTTGCACGTCTGTCATCTCTGAGAAAGCCTTGATGATCTCCTGTTGTGCACGACCTTCTGCCGATGCACCCAGACCGCAGAAGGTGCGCAATTTATCGAGCAGACTGATCCACTGGCGCGGACTAGCCATTCCCGCCCTGCCGGTTCCCAGCCCCGGCGAGAACGCGCTGGCTGAATCGAGCGCCCGCTGCTGTAAGTATTGCGCTGCCTCCACCATCTCGTCTTCCCTGGCTGCCAGGGCGGCGTACACTTCAAACAACGGCTGCAGCGCGTTGACCGGAACATCCTCCTGAACCGTGTACGGCAAAGCAGCGTAATCAGATGTGACGATCTGATAATAGGTCAACCGGGCGTTATCAGCCAGCAGCATAAAGTTCAGTAAATCTTTGAATTGAGCCGCAGCCTCACTACTCAAACGTTCTCCCGCTTCAGCAGGATTCGCCGGAAATTGAACCTCCCCTTCACCGCCTCCCGCGTCTCTTATCTCTTTCATGCCCAGGCTGACCACAGTGCCTTCTGGCAACATCACCTCAATGTAATAAACCCCGGCGGGCAGGATCAACGGATTGATTGACGGATCGCCAACATACGCAGTGAATGCGGGGTTTTGCTCATCGATCGCGAGCATTAGGGCGGCAACGGGAATGCTTGCCGTCTCTTCAATGGGTTCTCCGCCCCGCCGCAGGAATGAAAACAGGAAAATGACCCCAGCCACAATCAGCAACAGCAGTCCAATCCCCGCGCCGATGAAAACAGGGGTTTTCGATGCGCCTGCATTGGCCGGAGGTTTGCGACGCTGCCACTGCCTGCCATCGTGCCACAACCATTGGCGCGCACCGGGTTGATACGTCCAATATCCGCCAGAGGGATCTGGCAAAGTTAACGCCTGGATAGCCGCGTTGTACTGCTCCTGAGTGAGCCTGCCGGAATTAAACTCGCGATAGTGGGCACGCGCTTTTTTAGATAACGCGGAAAAATCCTCGGGCTTTAACTTGAGCGGTTGACCACAGGCTACGCAAACCTGGGCGTTTTCTGGCGAGACAGATCCGCAGCGGGAACAAATCATGTTGGACTCCTTTCGGAAAAAAAGGCGGAAAACGGAATAGCCGGGGCTCAGTATTGAACCTGAAAAAATATTTAATAAAGTCGGAACTATCCGACTTTAAATATAGTAGCAGATTTTTATTGCCGCAACAATCAGTCTAAAGGTTTCCCCGCCTTCAACGAGAACATCAACGGGATGGGCTGCGCACCTTCGGGGAACCCCCAGCGCATGCGCCCGGTCTTCTCGAGGAACGGGAACTGCTCGTAGACCGTGAACGGGTGTTCATGCAGGAACTCCAAACGCAATCCGGCGTCGGTCAGCGCGGTCACCACATCGCCCAGGCGGTAGGTCCATTCCCAATCTTCGTGCGTATCCAGCTTGTCCTCCGCGCCGGTGTACGTGCCCGCCGCCTCCCAACGCATGGGCTGGATCGCGAAGTACGGGTAGCGGTATGCCAGGTGGTCGGCTTCATCGTCGAAGACATAAGAAAAGGGGTGGAACTCAGCGATATAGAAGAACCCGCCAGGTTTGACGTACGACGAAGCGATGCGCGCCCATTCGCGGAGATCCGGCAGCCAGCACAACACGCCGTACGAGGTGAACACAATGTCGAACTGTTCATCCAGCTGCTGCGGCAGGTCGTACAGGTTGCAGTGAAGGAAGCGCGCGTCCAGCTTGCATTCGCGTGCCAGCGAGCGCGCCGTCTCGACCGCTTCCTGCGCGTAATCCACGCCGGTCACCTTTGCCCCCAGCCGCGCCCACGAAAGCGTATCCAGCCCAAAGTGGCATTGCAGGTGCAGCAGGCTCTTGCCGCTCACCTCGCCGACTTCGCCGCGCTCGAGCTCATCCAGCCGGTTTTCGCCGGCGATGAAGCCGGGTACATCGTAAAAGCGCGAGCCGGCGTGCACCGCCACCACGTCCTCCCAATAGCGCCGGTTGATGTCCATCTTGTCGCGATCATCCTGGTTCAACATGCAGTACCTCCCGGGTCGTGTTCCCGGGAGGATTTTACCATTGATATAGCGGACACAGCCGGGGTGCGAACCTTTGGCGCGCCGGTGATGATCGATGCAGTTCAGTCGCGTTTGATCTCGATGGTGCGCGTCTTGCGGATGGCGTCTCCGGCTTTGGGCAGCGTGATAGTGAGTACGCCGTTCTTGAACACCGCGCTGACCTTGTCTTCGTCGAGCCGGGTGTCAAAGGGGATGACGCGCTCGAACGAGCCATAGCTGCGCTCTACGCGATGGTAGGTCTTCTCTTTTTCCTCGGTCTCGGTTTTCTTTTCCCCGCTCAGGATCAGGGTATCTTTCTCCAGGCGGATCTGAATGTCCTTCTCATCCATACCCGGCAGCTCAGCGCTGACCTTGTACTCGGTCTCGGTTTCACTGATGTCCAGCCTGGGCAGGAAGTCGACGGCAGGTCGTGCCATCAAGCGCGTTGAGAATGGAAATTCGTCTGAAAAGAATTGGTCGAACAATCGGTTCATCTCGTTCTGGATGGACAGCATGGGGCTCTCCTCCTCGCGCTGGAGGGCGAGCCTGTTTGCCCGTGACGGGCGTCGTGCAAGAAATTCTGAAGCGCTCATAGTTACCTCCTTTTTAAGGTAGAGATTTTTTACATGATTTATTTTTACGGAAGAAAATTAATATTTGTTATGAGGAATATTAGAAATAAGTTAAAAAGCGACCTCCCACTGGTTGAGGGGGGCAACCAGAAGAAGGTCTAAATTCAGTATAGCACACGACGCTTGGATTCAAACGAATGTTTCCAAATTTGCAAATCTATTAAGTTATGAAATGCAGTGTAACTAATTTTTACGAATTCGATCTTGTGGAGGCGCAACTCGATGCGCCCTCAATAACGTCATTAGCGAGCCGCGGTTTAGGCGGCGCGGCAATCCCCAATCGTGTCAATGATGGCGCAGTTCAAAATAAATTAAAGCAGGGTCTGATCTCACCGACCTCGATGCGCCGCCAGTTGTATTGCGCGCGCGGCAGGTAATCTTT
>JBCFBD010000062.1:0-6274 GCA_038562455.1 Anaerolineaceae bacterium
CTAGTCCGGTCATTTCGATGGCAGCCGCCAGTGCGAGCTCCAGGTTGCGTCCACCGCTGCCGCTGCCGGTCACGGTTACGGTGGTCTCCCCGCCAAAGACCAGCACGAACGGCCGAGGCAGATCGGCACGTTCCCGCGCGTATTGCGCCAGGTACTCGCCGGCTTCCCTCGCCTCGCCGGTAAGACAATCGGTGACCAGCTCCGCGTGGAACCTGCTTGCGCGCGCTTTCTCCACCGCCGCGCGGCATGAAACGAGGTTACTGCCGATGACCGTGTTTGCGGCGTTGGTCGCCAGCGGGTCAGTCGGCTTCAGCGTTTCTGCGGCCAGTCCCTGCACTCCCCTGCCCAGGTGACCCAGGATGGAAGCGGGAATCTCGCCAAATTGCCGGGCTGTGACGGCTGCCAATTGCGCGCTCTCGAAGGTGGAGGGGTCCGGGCAAGCCGGTCCGGATGCGATCACGTCTATTGGGCTGCCCACCACGTCGGAAAGGATTAATGCCGCCACCCTGGCAGGCGCGGCGAGCCTGATCAGCCCGCCGCCTTTGATACGATCCAGGTGCTTGCGCACGGCGTTCATTTCGTTGATAGTAGCGCCGCTGAGCAACAGTACGCTGGTCAGCTGCTGCAGGTCGGCGAGCAAGACCTCCTCCACCGGCAGTGCTGCCAGGGCAGAGCCGCCGCCGGAAAGAAGCTGGATGACCAGATCATCGGAGGTTAGCCCGCTCACCGCTTGCTGAATCGCCAGCCCAGCCGCCAGGCTGCCCGCCCCGGGGACGGGGTGATCGCCCACCAGGTAATGAATGCCGTCAATGCGCTCCTCGGCCGCGACCGGGTGCTTGCTGATGCACACCCCTTCTTTTATCGCCGAGCCCAGCCGGATGTGGGCACCGCGCATCATCGCTGGAGCAGCCTTTCCCAACGCTACAAAAACGACCCGGCTATCACGCGTCAGCGGGTAATCTCTGCCACCCATGTGAAGAACGCCTCTCTTAAGCTGAATGCTATCCTTCACCGCATCAAAGGGATCGGCAGCCTCAATCGCAGTCGCGAGGATCGAAGCCACCTCCGACTTCATCGGTATGCAACAGTGGGTGGCATCAAGCGCGGATATCATGTTTTTCATGTACGACTCCAGTCGTGATTAAATGTCAGAAATTTGAGGACTTTCGTTTTGATAAGTTTAGGTAAAATATAAGTTGTGTTTTTTTAATTCTATTAAGTTTGCCTTTTTGCGCAACACAAGAAAAATTCTTAGGAGGAACTCGCAGTGGATAAAGATGTCATCAACAAGATGTTGAAACCAAGGTCAGTGGCTGTCGTAGGTGCATCGGCTACTCCCGGCAAGATCGGTTACACGGTCGTCAAGAACCTGCTCAAAGATGGTTATCAAGGCGCTATATACCCGATCAACCAGAAAGAGTCAGAGATTCTCGGGTTGAAGTGCTACGCTGAGATCCAGGATGTGCCAGGCGAGATCGATTCCGCCATCATGTGCGTTCCAGCAGGAGCGATGAAGGAAGTAACCATCGAGTGCGGCAAGAAGGGCGTCAAGGGTCTCATCGTCATTACCTCCGGTTTTAGTGAAGTCGGCCGCAAAGACCTGGAAGATGAGATCGTGAGCATCGCTCACAGCTACGGGATGCGTGTGCTCGGCCCGAACATTGTGGGCAGCCTTTCCAACTCCGATAAGTTCAACGGCTCATTCGCCCCCTGCCTTCCCTTGCCCGGAAAAGCCTCGCTCATCACCCAATCCGGCGCGCTGTTGATCGCGCTCGACATGGCTACTTACACCCGTCGCGTTGGCTTCGACAAATTAATCTCCATCGGCAACATGGCGGATGTGGATTTCGCCGACCTGATCGAATGGTTCAATGAAGATGATGACACCAGCTGTGTTTCCTTATATGTTGAAGGCTTGCGCGACGGCCGCAAATTTATCAACGCCGCCCGAAACTCAAAGAAACCAATCATCGCTCTGAAATCCGGCGTCTCCGCCCATGGCGCTGCCGCCGCGGCATCCCACACCGGTTCCCTCGCCGGTGCTGCCAAGATCTACGGTTCCGCGTTCAAGCAGGCAGCAGTGATCCAGGCATCCGACCTCGACAACTTGTTCGATCGCACCCTCGCGCTTTCCGTGCAGCCCCCCATGAAGGGCGATCACATGCTCATCCTTACCAATGGCGGTGGGGTTGGTGTGCTGGCGACCGACGCGGCTGAAAAATACGGCGTTCCGCTGCAATTCGCTCCTCCCGAAGTGCAGACTGAAATGAAAAAACATATGCCCGAATATGGCTCCGCCAAGAACCCAGTGGATATGACCGGCATGGCTGGCAACGAATGGTACTACGAGACCGTCAAGTACTCGCTCACCAACGAGTGGGTCGACAGCGTGGTGGTTCTGTACTGTGAAACCGCCATGACCAACCCGGCTGAGATTGCCGACAGCATCAAACGCGCGGTCGATGAGAGCGGCATGACCGAAAAACCGATCACGGTTTCCTTCGTTGGGGGTGAAAAATCCGAAAAGGCAATGGGCTGGCTGGTTGAACACGGCATTCCGGCGTACTTCGCCCCCGATGTTGCAGTGAACGCGATGGCAGCCTTGCGCGAATATGCCATCCTGCAGGAAAACAAAAAATCTGACGGTGTCAAAGCGGATGAGAGAGCCCGCCAGACCTCACTCGAGATCATCGAAGCCGCGCGTAAAGACGGCCGCGACTCCCTCACCGAGATCGAAGCCAAGAAGGTCTTTGAAGCCTATGGTCTCAAAACCACCAAGATCGGACTGGCGAAGACAGAAGACGAGGCGGTCAAACTTGCCGCCGAGATCGGCTACCCGATCGTGATGAAGATCGTCTCCCCAGACATTCTGCACAAGTCCGACGCTGGCGGCGTAAAAGTCGACATCAAGGAAGAAGCAGGAATCCGCGAAGCATACAACACAATTCTTAAGAACGCCAGGAACTACAAGGCTGATGCCGATGTGCATGGCGTGGCGGTGCAGGAAATGGCGCCCTGGGGTACCGAGGTCATCCTCGGTTCGGTGAACGATCCCACCTTCGGCCCCACCGTGATGTTCGGTCTGGGCGGTATCTTCGTCGAGGTACTCAAAGACGTGACCTTCCGCGTGACCCCGGTTTCGAAAGCCGAAGCCACCCAGATGGTCAACGAGATCAAGAGTGCAGCGATCCTGGCTGGCGCGCGCGGTGAAGCCCCTAAAGACCGCAAAGCTATGGCGGAGACGATCTTGAATTACTCCAGTATGATCCTCGACCTCAAGGACGAAATCGCTGAATCTGACGCCAACCCCGTGCTGCTCTACGACGAGGGCCAGGGTCTGCGGGTGGCAGACGCCCGCATCATTCTCAAGAAGAAGTAATTGGTTTGTAGTCAAAAAAGCTTCCGTTCGCATGAACGGAAGCTTTTTTGACTATAATCGATTGGCTGCCCCCACCCAGGGCGTTCCCAGGCGGTGGCGTTCAGGCACGGTCACCTTGCCCAGCTTTTGTGCGATCAGCGCCGCGCTGACCGCCACGTTCCCCCAATCCTCCTCTTTGAGCGCCTTGCGCAGTTTGCCCGCGCAGTTGCCCGCCCATTCCCACTCCAGCCTGAAGCGATCCGCTTTGACCCAGTAACCGCGTTTTTCCCAGGCTTCAACCGAACCATCAATGTTAGCCGCGATTTCTTCGAGCGCCAGCACCACGTAAGCGGTCAGGTCGCGCGTCAGCTCGTTTGGCTCGGTCTGCTTCATCAGTTCACGCAGCGCCAGTACAATGGTCTTGGAAAGGCGGGTGCGGTCCTTGCCCGCGCTTTCAGGTGAATAGATCCTCGACAATGTTATCTCCTTGGTTCATGGCGTAAGTCAGCTAGTTTTTCGCGTGCTGATTATAGCCGATTATTGACGCACATCTGCCTTGCGCGTATAATTTCTTAGCACCCGGGGAAATGCTGGAATTGGCAGACAGGCATGACTTAGGATCATGTGCCGAGAGGCGTGCGGGTTCAAGTCCCGCTTTCCCCACTCACTGCGCCAGGTGGGTTTTCGCATCGTCGTGGCTGACTGAGAGAAAGGATCACCTATGCACGAAGGCAGGGGCTTCACCACATTTTTATTGATCATCTTCCTAATTCTGATTGCCATCATCATTGTCTACCTGGTGGCACCCGAGCTGATCGACAGTTACCTCCCGCAACCCGGTGAAAGCGCGTGGTTTGACTCTGTAACAGAGTCGCTCAGACCCATCGCCATTGAACTTCAGGCTATCGCCGCACAGATCGGTGAGTTCTTCGGAAGTTTCAAGTTCTAGTAATCTACAATCCAAATCTCACCAACCATTCAAATTGGAGGTGTATTAACCTCCCGGTTAACTGCATCTAAACAAGGAAATTCGTTCAATAAGAAACGAGGTTCTCAATAGGGAGGTTTTTCGATCTGTCGTAAAACCGTTTTAACGATATTAGGATAACAAATTATGAAACGTTCAGATCCGAATAAACTCACCTGGTGGATCGTTCTTATCGTGGGTGTCCTGGGTTTACTCGGCCCGATCCTCTCCATCCTCTTAGTTTCTGCGAATGCATTCTAATTCGTGTTTGGTGGATTTGCGCTGCTCGTTCTGGCTACCCCGCTCAAAGACCCGTAGATAAAGAGGAAGCTCACTTCTCTCACTCTATTGAGTCAGTTGAATCTGGTCAAGCTACCGGATTTTTTTATTTCTCGGATGTTCCATCCATCACCTGCCTGGAAGCGAGCCAGGGGTTAACCGTTAGAGGAATATTAGAATCTCACAGCAAACACGAATTTTAGGAGTTTATTGAGTATAATTGGTTGGCGTTTTTACGTTGGAATGGCAGCATTCCGGAGATCACGTTGCGGGCTGGAAAATTCTGTCCGATGATCTCGTTACAAATTTTTTATAAGAGGACAGTAAAGTTGAAAATCAATCTTGAACCACGCGACGACCACCAGGTGAAGATCATTGCAGAATTCGAACCCAGTTTACTGGATAAATTCAAGGTGCAGGCTGCCCGCCGCATCGCTTCTAAAGCCAAAGTGCCGGGTTTCAGACCGGGTAAAGCGCCTTATGATGTGATCGCCCGGCTGTACGGAGAACCCACCATCGAAGAGGACGCGATCGAGTTGATGATGGAAGACATTTATCCGGAAATCCTGACTGAAGCCAAGATCTCGCCCGCCGCCCCCGGCACGCTCGAGGATGTAGATAAAAGCGATCCCATTAAGTTCACTTTCGTGGTTCCGCTGGAACCCACTGTTGACCTGGGCAGTTATCGCGAGGTGCGCAAGGAATACACCCCAAAACCCGTCACTGATGAGCAGGTCGAAGAGTTCATTCAGAGCCTGCGCCGCACTTATGCCACCGCCGAACCAGTCGAACGGCCAGCTGAGATCGGTGACCTGGTATACGTCAAGGTCAATGCAACGCTTCTCAATCCAAGCGAAGGTGACAATCCTGAAGTGCTCACGGACTCTCCCCTTCAATTGGTGATCGGCGAGAACGACCCTGAAGAAAATGGCTACCCCTACACCGGTTTTGGTGATGAATTGATCGGGCTTTCCGCCAACGAGGAAAAGACCATTCGCTATACCTACCCGAGTGACTCCAAGTTCGAGAAGCTGCGCGGTAAGGATGTCGAGTTCCACGTGCTGTTGCAGAACGTCAAGAAGCTGACCCTGCCGGAACTGAACGACGAATTTGCCAAGATGTTCGGCGAATACGAGACCGTCGACCAACTGGAGAAAGGCGTAAAACTTCAGCTTGAAGCACGTCAGAATAGCGAATATGACCAGGAATACTTCGAGGCGTTGCTGGACGAGGTCGCCCAGAATGCCACCGTCAAATTCCCGCCCCAGGTGCTGGAGCACGAGATGGAGCACATCGTCGAATCGGTCACGCATGACCTCTCGCATCAGCGCATGGACCTGGACACTTACCTAAAGACCGTCAATAAGGACAAAGCGGTTTGGATGGAGGAGGACGTCAAACCCTCCGCAGCCAAGAACTTGACCAAATCGCTGGTCATGCAGGAACTTTCCAAAGTCGAGGGGATCAAGATCGAGAACGAGGACTTGCAGGCTGAAGCCACCAACATGCTTGCCGAGATGCAGCAAAATACTGAACCGAAAGCGTTGGAAAAACAGCTTAAGAACAAGGATTTCATCAACGCTGTCACCGTTGAAGCCGCCTCGCGCGTGATGAGCCGTAAGACCTTCGAACGTATGAAAGAGATCGCTACAGACACCTTCATGGCTACT
>JBCFBD010000062.1:6284-9490 GCA_038562455.1 Anaerolineaceae bacterium
GCTACCCCCAAGAAAACTACCCGCAAGGCTGCAAAAACAACCGAACCTTCGGCGGAGGCTGAAACTGAGGCTAAACCGAAAGCGAAAAAAACTTCCAAGAAAGTAACCGAAGTTACCGAGAACAATTAGTCACGATTAGAGTTTATCAGGAGGAAAAATGGACTTAACAGATTACCGCAATGTGATTCCCATGGTCATCGAATCATCCGGCCGGGGCGAACGCGCCTATGACATTTATTCCCTGCTCTTTCGGGAGCGCATTGTCTTTGTCGGCACCGGCATCGATGACCAGGTGGCAAACGCCGTGGTCGCTCAGCTGCTCGTGCTCAGCCGCGAGGACCCCGAAGCCGACATCCAGATGTACATCAATTCCCCTGGCGGGCAGATCTACTCCGGGCTGGCCATCTACGACACCATGAAAATGGTGCCCAATAAGATCAGCACGGTCGCCGTAGGTGTCACCGCCTCTTTCGGAACCGTACTGCTGGCTGCCGGAACCAAAGGCAAGCGCTACGCCCTACCGCACGCCACCATTCACATGCACCAGCCGTTGGGCGGTGCCGAGGGTCAGGCTTCCGATATCGAAATCCAGGCGCGTGAGATCTTGCGCCTCAAATCCAGGCTGATGAACATCCTCGCCGATTCTACCGGGCAGACATTGGAAGTGCTGCAGCGCGACACCGACCGTAACTACTACATGGACGCGCAGCAAGCCGTCGAGTATGGCATCGTCGACCAGGTGCTCACCCCTCCGCAACACTGAGCCAAATGAATGCTTATGAGCCGGGTGGCGGGTGCTATCCGGCTCATTTTATGAGGTTGCATGAACCAAGAGCAAATTAAAGCACTGAAAGCGCTCATCATCGATATGGATGGCGTGCTGTGGCGGGAATCGGAACCGATTGGCGACCTGGCGGAGGTATTCGCGCAGATCGAAAGACTATCGCTAGATTACATCCTCGCCACCAACAACGCCACCAAAACGCCAGGCCGCTACGTGGAAAAACTGGCTGGCCTCGGCACAATCGTGCCCGAGGAAAAAATCGTCAACTCCTCGATGGCGGTGGCGTACCTGCTTAAAAAGCGCTTTCCAGGCGGCGGAAATGTATTTATAGTAGGGGAAAGCGGATTGGGTGATGCACTGGAGGACAACGGTTTTCACCTTTCCGACAAGAATTGCGTGGCAGTGGTAGCCAGTATGGACCGTGGCATCAGCTTTGAGAAGCTCAAACGCGCCACCTTGCTCATCCGCAGCGGCGTGCCCTTCTACGCCACCAACCCCGACCGGACGTACCCAACACCCGAAGGGTTGATTCCGGGTGCTGGTTCGATCATCGGCTCATTGGAGATCGCCACCGACATCACCCCTATCATCGCCGGCAAACCCAATCCCACGCTGTATGAATTTGCGCTAGAAAGACTCGGCACCACCCCCGCTCAAACGCTGGTCGTAGGCGACCGCCTGGAGACAGATATCATAGGCGGGCAGAAATTGGGTTGCCCGACCGCGTTGGTGCTTTCCGGTATCGCCACCCGGGAAGAAGCCGATGCTCACCAGCCGCGAGTGGATTTTATCGCCCCCACCCTGGCAGATGCATTGAAAGAACTCGATGGAAGATAAGCTGTTCTTCTACGATCTTGATCGCGACCAGTTGAAGGAGATTCTCCTCTCAGCCGGTGAACCTGCGTACCGCTCGGAACAAGTGTGGAAGGGTGTTTATCAGAATCTTGCCAAAACGCCGGACGAGATTACTGCGCTGCCAAAATCATTACGCGAAAAACTAACAGCCGAGATCAATTTTCAACGCCTAAACCCAGTCGAGCGGTTCGCTTCGTCAGACGGTGAGACGGTGAAGACGCTCTTTACCCTGCCTGACGGCGCCAGGATCGAAACCGTGCTCATGCATTACGACGAACGGGAGACGCTGTGCATCTCTTCTCAAGCGGGCTGCGCGATGGGCTGCGTCTTTTGCGCCACCGGTCAGATGGGATTAAAGCGCAGCCTCACGTCGGGTGAGATTGTCGAGCAGGTGATGCACTACGCGCGTGAGTTGGAAGCCAAAGGCAGGAAAGTCACCAATATCGTGGTCATGGGTATGGGCGAACCGTTCCACAATTACGACGCGGTAATGGCAGCCATCAACCGGCTCAACGATCCGACCGGTATGAACATGGGTGCTCGGCGCTTCACTATTTCGACGGTCGGCATCATTCCAGGCTTGAAAAAATTCACGGCGCAAAAAAGCCAGGTGAACCTGGCGGTCAGCCTGCACGCTGCCAACGACTTACTGCGTAATCGGCTTATACCCGCCAATCGCAAGTATCCGCTGGCTGAGCTAATCAAAGCCAGCCGCGAATACGTGGAAACAACCGGCAGGCGTCTGACTTTTGAGTGGGCTTTGATCGCGGGTGTGAACGACACCGCGCACGATGCGCTGGAACTGGCGGCCCTGGTCAAGGGCTTGAACTGCCACGTGAATCTCATCCCGTTGAACCCTACCGCACAGTATCCTGGCGCGCCTACCACCAGCGCCCGTGCGCAGGAGTTCAAGAAGATCCTCGATTCCGCCAGTGTCGCTTGCACCATCCGCCTGCGCCGCGGTATCGATATTCAGGCAGGCTGCGGGCAGCTGGCTGCCAGGCATGTCGACGGTTCGTAACGTAAAGAAGTACGCCGATCAACGCGTGTTATAATCTCTGACCGATGAGCGAAATATTCAGTAAGTGGCGTGAAAGCCTCGACCGCACGCGAAAGGCAACTTTTGGGCGCATCGTTTCGGTATTCGGCGGGTCCGAGGTCACACAGGAGACCTGGGATGACCTGGAAGCCCTGCTGATCCAGGCAGATGTCGGCGTGGAGACCAGTCAATTGATCAGCGAGCGCTTGCGTAAAGCCGTTCAGGAACAGGGTATCATTACCACTGCCGACTTCCAACAGGCGTTGAGCAACATCCTGCGTGAACTGCTGCTGCCGCCCGTGGAACTGGATATTGAATCCCATCAACCCGCGGTCATCCTGCTGGTTGGGGTGAACGGCTCCGGTAAGACCACCACCGCCGCCAAGCTGGGAAGTTTGTATGCCAAACGTGGTAAAAAGGTGCTGCTGGCGGCTGGCGATACCTACCGCGCGGCTGCCATAGATCAGCTGCAGGTATGGGGTGAACGTCTCAAACTGCCGGTCATCGCGGGACAGCCTGATTCGGACC
>JBCFBD010000062.1:9500-15242 GCA_038562455.1 Anaerolineaceae bacterium
CCCGGCGCGGTAGCTTATGACGCGGTGCAGGCGGCTTCAGCGCGCGGGATGGATATTCTACTAATCGACACCGCCGGACGCTTGCACACGCGCTACAACCTGATGGAAGAGCTGAAAAAAGTCAACCGCGTGGTAGGTAAAGCGCTGCCTGGCGCACCGCATGCGGTGTTGTTGGTGTTGGATGCCACCACAGGGCAAAATGCCTTGCTGCAAGCACGTGCTTTTCAACAGGCGGTGCAGGTAAATGGCGTGATCCTCACCAAACTGGATTCCTCCGCACGCGGAGGGATGGCGTTCGCCATCCAGAAAGAACTCGGTCTGCCCATTTATTATGCAGGGTTGGGTGAAAAACCCGAAGACTTGCAACCGTTCGACCGCGATGAATTTGTGAAAAATATACTTGCTTAAGGTTTGAGGTTTTATGGAACAACTGGTCACCACACTACAATCCAATCTCACCTCCATTCATTCTCTGCTGGAGCGTCTTTGACCTACCCGCAAAGGAACAACAACTCGCTACACTGAACCAAAAAAGTGAAGACCCCGCGCTTTGGAACGATCCTAAGTCCGCGCAAGCCGTAATGAAAGAGCTGGCAGACCTGCGCGACGAGATTTCCGTGTGGAAAAAACTGGAAAAACGCATTTCCGACAGCCTTGAGCTGGCGCAATTGGGCGATGACTCGATGCAAAGCGAACTTGAAGCCGAGGTCGGGCTGATCTCTGTCGAACTATCCCGCCTGGAGATGGCCACGCTGCTGGGCGGCCGCTATGACCGGGGAAACGCGTTGTTGACCATCAACACCGGCGAGGGCGGCACCGACGCGCAGGATTGGGCAGCCATGCTGGAACGCATGTACCTGCGTTGGTGCGAACGGCGCGGTTATACCACCGAGATCCTTGACCAGGCAGAAGGCGAAGAAGCCGGCATCAAGTCGGTCAGCATCGCGGTGACCGGCGCGTATGCCTACGGCTACTTGCGCGCCGAAAAAGGCGTGCACCGCCTGGTTCGGTTGTCTCCGTATGACTCTGCCCATCGCCGCCACACCTCATTCGCACAAGTCGAGGTGCTGCCTGAAGCGGTTGGAGAAGACCCGATGGTGGTGATCAACCCGGATGATTTGAAGATCGACATCTATAAATCATCTGGCGCGGGCGGTCAGAACGTGCAGAAGAACGCCACCGCCGTGCGCATCACGCACCTTCCAACCGGTCTGGTGGTCTCTTGCCAAAATGAGCGCTCACAACTGCAAAACCGTGAAAACGCCATGCGCGTCCTGCGCGCCCGCCTGCTTGACCTGGCGCAAATAGCCGCAGAAAAACACTTATCGGATTTGCGCGGTGCCTATCAAAAAGCTGAATGGGGCAGCCAGATCAGATCGTATGTGTTGCACCCTTATCAAATGGTCAAAGACCACCGCACTGAGTACGAAGTGGGCAACACCGCAGCCGTGCTTGATGGCGACCTGGACGGATTCATGGAAGCCTGGTTGAGGATGAAGAAAGAATAAGTCTAAAATGAAGAATAAGCAGGACACCGGAATCAAAAGCAATGCCGGTGTTTTGTTTCATGCATCGCATGATGTACACGGGTTGAGCGGTTTGGTAAAATTAACAAGAATGATATACACTAGTCTTTGCTTTATGAGAAAAAAAGTCCGCAGCTTAAAACACAAAAGGATGGCAGATGACCGACCACCGCATCAAAAAGCATCCGATTTTACCGGTTCCGGAACGTGAAGAGATAGAATTTTACTGGCAGGGAAAAGCCCTAACCGCGCTTAAGGGTGAAACTATCGCCGCAGCTTTGTTTGCGAACGGCATCCAAGTTTTCGGGCATCACCAGAAAGATGGGTCTCCCCTGGGCATCTTCTGTGCCAACGGACAATGCTCACAGTGCATGGTGGTCGCGGATGGTGTACCGCTGAAATCCTGCATGGAACTCGTCACCGATAAAATGCATGTCGAGCCCAATGACGGCAACCCGGTGCTGCCCGAAGTCAATTCTGTTCCTAAGCTGAATCCCATCCCTGAACGCGCTATCCCCGTGTTGATCATCGGGGGCGGACCTGCCGGGCTTTCAGCTGCCATTGAATTGGGTAAGCTGGGCGTCGAAGTGATCGTATTGGATGACAAGCACCGCCTGGGTGGTAAACTGGTGCTGCAAACCCACCGTTTCTTTGGCTCTGCTGAAGCGGTGTATGCAGGCACCCGCGGGGTTGATATCGCCACCCGCCTCGAAGCCGAAGTAAAGAAGTTACCGACCGTGCAAATCTGGACACAAACTACCTGCCTGGCAGTTTACAGCGATAAAAAAGTTGGCGTGCTCAAAGAAAGCAAGAAGTATATGCTCATCACCCCGCAGGTGCTGCTGGTCGCCACCGGAGCGCGTGAGAAATTCCTCGCCTTCAAAGGCAACACTCTACCCGGTGTGTATGGGGCTGGCGCATTCCAAACGCTGGTCAATCGCGACCTGGTCAAGCCGGCCGAAAGGCTTTTCATCATCGGCGGCGGCAATGTAGGTCTCATCGCTGGTTACCACGCGCTGCAGGCGGGGATCGGTGTGGTCGGACTGGTGGAAGCACTGCCGCAATGCGGTGGTTACAAGGTGCACAAGGATAAACTGGTCAGGATGGGCGTGCCCATCTACACCTCCCATACCGTGCTTTCTGCCAACGGTACCGACAAGGTTGAATCCGTCACCATTGCGCAGGTCGATGAACACTTCAAACCCATCCCCGGCACCGAAAAGTCGTTCGCCTGTGACGCGGTGCTGGTCGCCGTGGGACTCGACCCGGTCAATGAGTTTTACCAGAAAGCCATGCAGTTCGATGTGCCGGCATTCGTCGCCGGTGACGCTGAGGAGATCGCGGAAGCTTCGGCAGCCATCTTCAGCGGCAAGATCAAAGGGGTTGAAATTGCCAAAGCATTGGGACTGCCGGTGCCAGAAGTTCCGGAGGATTGGTACCAGACTGGCGAGATCCTCAAATCAAAACCCGGTAATGTCTTCGAGGAAGACCTGCCAGAGATTGAAGCCGGTGTGATCCCGATCCTGCACTGCAACCAGGAGATCCCCTGCAATCCGTGCTCCGCGCTGTGCCCGCAGGGGTTGATCGTGGTGGATAAAGAAGATATCCGATCAATCCCGAAATTCGTGGGAAACAACTATTGCTGTAAAGCATGCGAAAAATGCGTGGCTGGCTGCCCGGGACTCGCCATCACACTGGTGGATTACCGCACCAATCCCGATAAGCCGATCATCTCGATCCCCTACGAATTCTCGCGCGAAACACTCAACCTGGCTGACCGGGTAACTATCCTCGATACCGAGGGTGAAGAATTAGGTGAGGCTGAAGTGCTCAATATCCACTCATTCAAAGGCAATGACCGCACACTGGTGGTGCAAGTGGAATCCTCCAGAGAGCTTGCGCAGCGTATCGCCGGCATCAAGATTCAGCCCGCAAGCATTACCCAGCCAATGGTGCAGTTTGTTGACCATGTGGCGGATGATACGATCATCTGCCGTTGTGAACATGTGACTGCCGGTGAGATCCGCTCCCTGATCCGCCAGGGATATCATGATATCAACGAAATCAAAACCGTAACCCGGGCTGCCATGGGCGCATGCGGGGCGAAAACCTGCGCCACGCTCATCCGCCGCTTGTTTGCAGAAGAAGGGGTTCCGCCCAACCAGGTGATCGACCCGTACAAGCGGCCGATCTTTGTCGAAGTCCCGTTGGGCGTATTCGCCGGTGAAAGCGGTGAGGAGAAATCAGCATGACCAATTTTGATGTCATCCTCATCGGCGCTGGTTCGCTCGGCACTCCCGCCGCTTATTACCTCGCCAAATCCGGCTTGAAAGTGCTGGTACTCGAATCTGTACCAAGCGTTGGACAGGGTTCCAACAAACGCGCCATCGGCGGCATCCGCGCCACGCATTCCGACCCGGCCAAAATCCGCCTGTGCATGCGTAGTATCGAAATTTTTTCCACGTTCAAGGAAACCTTCGGCGACGAGATCGAATGGGATCCGTGCGGGTACAGCTTCGTTGCCTACACGCCGCGCGAAGAAAAAATCCTCAAGGAATTGCTCACCATTCAAAAAACTTACGGACTGGTCAACGACTGGTACGACCACGATGACCTGCTGAAGATCGTACCCGACCTCACCCGCGAAGGGTTGATCGGCGGCACCTTCTCGCCCGGGGACGGCAGCGCATCACCGCTGCTTTCCAACCACGCATATTACACCCACGCGCGCGAGGTTGGGGCTGAGTTTAGGTTCAATGAACCGGTCACCTCGCTGACGGTGAAGAATGGCCGCATCGAATCGGTCGAAACCTGTTGCGGCTCGTATTCAGCGGGTGTCGTGGTGAACACCGCCGGTGCAAACGCAGCTGAGATCGGGCAGTTGGCGGGTATTGAGGTTCCAGTGCGACCCGACAGCCATGAGGCTGCTATCACCGAACCGGTCGCGCGCTTCCTCGGACCGATGATCGTGGATATCCGCCCAGCAGTCGGATCAAGCAATTATTACTTCTACCAGCACCTTACCGGTCAGATCATCTTTTGCATTACGCCCAGCCCGAATATCTGGGGGACGGATGTAAACGAGACCAGCAGCTTCCTGCCGATGGTAGCGAAGCGCATGATCGAAATCATGCCCCGCCTTAAAAATATTCGCGTACGGCGCACCTGGCGCGGTCTCTACCCGATGACACCGGATGGTTTCCCGATCCTTGGCTGGAGCCCGCAGGTTTCCAACCTACTACTGGGGGTGGGTTTGTGCGGCCAGGGTTTCATGCTCGGTCCCGCGATGGGAGAACTGGTCGCCCGCCTGGTCAACCATGATCTGCTGCCGGAGGATGGGGAAACATTGCGCTATCTCTCGCCTGAGCGAAAGTTTGAAGGTCAGGAATTGTTGAAATAATACCTGCCGACCAGAAATAAGAATATCTATACGCAATCCTCGTGCTTTCTGCAAAGGAATCAATCAATTCAAAGCAGAAATGTTATACTAATAACTTAATAGAGCAGCGTATGATCAGTAAAGAGAACTTGAATCCGTTACTCGAGAACCTGCTGGAAATACTTCCGGAAAATTATACGCGTATCGACCGCGAATTCATCATCCAAGCCTACAATTACGCCGAAAATGCACACACCTCGCAAAAGCGCGCTTCCGGCGAGCCGTACATCAGCCATTGTGTGGCGGTTGCCATCATACTTGCGGAGTTAATGGTTCAGCCTGTGGTCGTTGCCGCTGGCTTGCTGCATGATACCGTGGAGGATACTCCGACCACGCTGCAAGATATCCAGCGCACCTTCGGCGATGAGGTAGCCAGGCTGGTGGATGGCGTGACCAAGCTGACTCACCTGCCACGCGTCTCCCGGGCAGATCAGCACGATGCAGAACTGTTTAATCACGTTTCCGACAAGGATTCTCTCGAACAACAAAACTTACTCGATTCGCAGCTCGCCCGCGACCGCCGTCGCGACCTGGCGAACGAAACGCTGCGCAAGACCTTCCTGGCTATGGGAGAGGATATCCGCGTCATCCTTATCAAACTGGCTGACCGACTGCACAATATGCGTACCTTGGGGTATATGCCAGAAAGTAAACGCAAACGCATCGCTCAGGAAACACTGGATATTTTTGCCCCACTCGCCAACCGGTTGGGTATCTGGCAACTCAAATGGGAACTCGAGGACCTGGGTTTCCGCTACACGAATCCCGAGAAATACA
>JBCFBD010000149.1:0-329 GCA_038562455.1 Anaerolineaceae bacterium
TTCCAAAACTAAATTTCATGTTATTTTTCGTCTCCTTGGATGTTTTTTGATGGGTGGGCCAAATCTGCATAGATTGCCAGTAAAACCGCAATAACCAAAAGCAAGGTGGTTAAGACCGTTAAAATGGTTCCAGCAAGTGAACCGCTACCCAACTTGATATACACGATCGATAAACCACTAATCCCGGCAATTCCAATGGACCGAATCCACATCAAATTGGTCAGAATGGCAGAAACAAATACACTCAACACCGCTAACCAGACTAATTCGTCTTGGACAGCAAATGATTTCATGAGTAGGGTGATACTCAAAGCCAACGCAAAGCACAT
>JBCFBD010000149.1:339-2217 GCA_038562455.1 Anaerolineaceae bacterium
TTTTCTTCTCGAAGGATTCGCCAACATTGAATGAACGTCAGAGCAACAGATAAAAGAATGGCAGTGAACCAATCTGGAGAACTGAAGACCATCATTGCCCTGAACACTATTTCTCCTAGATACATCGGGTGACGTAAAAACCGATAGGGACCACGACTGGTCAGGCCACGATCCGCAGGAGCAACCCCAAAACGTGATCCTAAAGTGATGAGAGACCACAAGATCAATGAGTAGCCAGCCAGGGCAGGTTTGAGCAAATACCACTCGCTATGGCTGGAAGTTGTGAATGTGGGCAAGAATGCGGCGATCATTCCGAGCCATAATCCGGTGCGATCATATTGTTTCGCCGGTGTTCGCCGGGTGTAGAAGAAAGCTAATAACCCGTTATGAATCGCAAACAGCCAGGCCAGGATAGAAGGATGCTGCCAGGCTGCCAACCCGGAAATAAGCGTGGCAAAAAGGAAGAAGCCAAAACCAACCAGGTCACGTATGCGATCGGAATGTTTCCGAATGAAATGGAGGGGATTGGTGACCATCACATCGCGCCTAGATTCTGGACAATTGGCCATCCGATTACAGCCAGCAAGGTCACCAGGAATGGCAGGAAATAAAAAACCACCATCGGGATCACCAGCTCTGATCCCACTTTTTCTGCTCGCTGCTCAGCGGAGCCAATATAGTCAGCTGCAATACTGGTTGCCAGCTGTCCCATCAATTCTTGTTGGGCAGTACCGCGTCGGATGAATTCCAATTGCACAGACATGCCGATCAATTCAGGGAGATGAGATTCCTGGGCTTCACGTTGCATTTGCTTGATCAGATCACGACCTTTCGCCATTTGAAGAACCCACCGCATCCATCTGCCTACCAGGCTTTGCGCTTGAGCTGTGCGACGCAAGGCTTCTTCCATCGAAACGTTTGCAGACATCTGGGCTGAAACTAGCTGAACAAATTCTGGAAGTTGAGCAATGAATTGACGGCGATAACGACGGGCAACCCCGCCCATAGACATGGCAGGGTATTGAAATCCAACCAATCCGCCTACCAAAGCAAATACTGGTTCCGCAGTGGCTACCATCCCCAATCCAAACCCTGCTACAGCTAAAGCCACCCGCAGAGAGGTAAATTGCACTTCATTCCAATCGTTCCAGCGATCTCCGATGTGAGCCCAATACAGATCTGCCCGTGTTTTCCGTAGAAAACCAGCTGGTGTCCATCTAGATACTGGCTTGTCTAGGGGAGAAAGGGATTTGCGCCATCCGGTCAGGATAACGCCATCTGCTGGCGTAAGAATCTCAGATAACCGGCCTGTGGGTGCTGCGGGTGCAAGTTCAAGTGTCAGGTAGATGACCAGTGCAAAAACAGCAATTCCGGTGAGGTAAATGAGAGCTGTCATCTACACTGCTTCCATAATCATGGAACGAATGATGAAGTACCCACCCACCATGGCTGCCATCGTGCCACCAATTACGATTTGAACAGGGAGGGCGGTTAACGAAGAGCGCACCATCGGGTCCTGACTGAGATAAATCAGAATGAGGATCAAGACAGCTGGCAGGACTTTTGCAGAGACCAGCGAATCGCCGGCTTTCGCCTGGGCTCTATTCCGTGCAATCAGGATTTGCTGAACCCGGCTTGAAATATCCATGAGGACTGCGGTGTAGGCTCGTCCGCCTGCTTCGGTATATCCTTCCAACAGTTGAGCTAGATTGGCCAGGGACACCGAAGGGCTGCGCGATGCCAGACTTCGCAATGCTTCCACCCTATCTTTGATTCGCATTTCTGAAGCAGTGAGAATAAACTCTGGGGTGAGTGGATTGGTTTTTTCTATCTCCAAGGACTCACCGACTTGTTGTAAAACATCGGGTACGGATCCAC
>JBCFBD010000150.1:0-2217 GCA_038562455.1 Anaerolineaceae bacterium
TCATCCTCCCGGGTCTGATCCTGTTGGCAGTCAACGGTATGCCGCTCTCCATTGATTTTGAAGGCGGCTCGCTGCTCGAGGTTCGCTTCGAGAATGGCACGCTTCCCTCCACCGAAGCCATCAAGCAGATTTACGACGGCGTCGACATCACCGACGTGCAAGTACAGACCACCAGCGATGAAACGCTCGTGTTGCGCTCCAACGCGCTGCCCGAAGAATCACGCACGGCCATCCTCGATGCGCTCGAAGCCGAAGTCGGCAGCCCTGTGATCATCCTCAAATCTGACACGGTCGGTCCCTCGATTGGCGAAGGAGTCACCCGCCGTGCTCTACAGGCAGTTGCGCTGGCTGCGCTGGCGGTAGTGATCTACATCACTTTTGCCTTCCGTGGTGTACCGCACGCCTTCCGCTTCGGTGTGTGCGCCATCATCGCCATGATCCACGATGTGCTCATCGTACTGGCGCTCACCGGTTACGGCGCGCTGCTCTTCGGCTGGGATGTGGATTCGCTCTACCTGACCGCGCTGCTCACCGTGATTGGCTTTTCGGTGCAAGACAAGATCGTGGTGTTCGATCGCATCCGCGAGAACACCCGCATCCACCGCAAACTGGAGTTCGAAAAGCTCGCCAACCACTCCATTGTGCAGACGCTGCAGCGCTCCATCAACACCCAGCTGATGACCGTGGAATTCCTGCTGCTCGCGCTGGCGCTCTTCGGCGGCGTGACCTTGCGCGAATTCGCCGTCATCCTGCTCGTTGGTCTGCTCAGCGGTACCTACTCCTCCATTTTCATCGCCGCTCCGCTGCTGGTGGTGTGGGAAAACCAGGAGTGGAAAAACTGGTTCCACAAGAAAACGGCAACCGCCGCCTGATTCGAGTAAAAGTTCTGGAGCACACTCCAGAACTTTTTTATATAATCTACTTAATGATCCGCGAAATATTCCAAAACGGGAGTGGATAATGCGCAAAGAAGTCATCTTGATCACGGGGGCAAACGGAGAGATCGGTCACGGGTTGATCACTCATCTCGGCAAAAACGCCGAGACCCCCATCATCGCCATGGACGTGCAGCCACTGGATGAAAGTCTGCTGCCGTTCGTTGAGCGTTTCATCCAGGGGGATATTCTCGACCACATGCTGCTGGGACGCCTGGTCGCCGAGTTTGACATCCACACGATCTATCACCTCGCGTCGATTCTTTCCACCAAGGCTGAGTACAACCCCGAAACCGCCCATCGAGTGAACGTGGAGGGCACGCTCAACCTGCTCAGGCTGGCAGTGGAACAATCCTCCTGGCAGGGTCGGGCGGTCAAATTCCTCTACCCCAGCTCCATCGCCGCTTACGGTCTACCCAGCCTGGAGAAGAAGAATGAAGCCGGCAAGGTGAAAGAATGGGAATGGAACATTCCCATCACCATGTATGGCTGCAACAAACTGTACTGTGAGCAATTGGGGCGATATTACAGTTTTCATTACCGCCAGCTCGCTGCCGATCAAGCGAAGCACACGGTCGACTTCCGCTGCCTGCGCTTTCCGGGACTAATCTCCTCGGTCACCGTCCCCACCGGCGGCACCAGCGATTACGGACCCGAAATGCTGCACCATGCGGCGCAGGGCAAACCATACAATTGCTTCGTCCGCCCGGATGCCCGGCTGCCCTTCATGGTGATGCCCGACGCCATCAAATCGCTCCTGATGCTCGAGAACGCGCCGAAAGAGAACCTCAAGCACCTGGTATACAACGTGACCAGTTTCAGCCCCTCCGCCAGGGATTTCCACATGCACGTGCTGAAAGCTTTCCCCGGCGCGCAAGTGAGCTTTGAGCCGCACCTCGCCCGTCAGCGCATCGTGGATACCTGGCCAGCGGACGTGGATGACAGCGCGGCAGCTTGCGACTGGGGTTGGCAGCCGGATTACGACGAACAGCGCGCTTTCGAGGAATACCTGATCCCCTCGATTAAAGCCCGCTACACGCGCTGAGCCGAAGCTCAAAACCCGAAAATAAAACTGATATCGTTAACATTGGTGCCTGTTGGTCCTAAAACCAGCAGGTCACCTGTCTTTTTAAAGAAAGTGTAAGCGTCGTTGTTCACCAGGAAGGTTTCAGGGTCCAGACCCAACTGATGCGCGCGGTGTAGTGTCGCTCCATCGACCACCGCTCCTGCCGCGTCGGTCGGTCCGTCCTCGCCGTCGGTCGCCAGCGTGACGATCACGCAG
>JBCFBD010000151.1:0-2190 GCA_038562455.1 Anaerolineaceae bacterium
ATTGACCGGCGCGACGAAAACTCCACGCACAGTATCCACTTTGGTAAAAGCTCCCTGAAAATCCTTTTGGGCCAAAGGCAGTACTACAATCGCAATTCCACGCCAGGCTGAAATTTTCTGAAGGGAACGAATCAGGGTATCCGGATCAGGAGCGATATCTGTTTGGACGATCACCAGATCCGGCCGCAGGTTGTTCAAGTTCGTCTCGAACATGGACCATTGAGCGGCGTGACCTGAGATCATAAAGCGTTGGTCTGCCAGGATCGGCTGCTGCATCTGGTAGTAAACAACATCATGGCCGGCTCCTGCCAGCATGACGGTGATTTTATTGGTTTGGTAAGCGTTATCGCTCATTTTGACCTATTTCTTTCGATAATCGTTCATCTCGTTATACAACTCACCCAGATTGAGGGTAATCACGTCCGCAACATCCAGCACCAACCCTGAGGTTGGTTCCAAGGCAAGGTGAATAATGCCATATTGGTCGAGAGCAGCCAGCAAGGTTGCCGGATCAACCTTGAATCCTGGAGTTACCTCGATCAACCCCGTGGGAACATCCAGAACGATCACACTGCCTTCCTGAGCTGACATGCTTGTTCGAGCAGAGGAAAACAATTCTTCTTCACTGGCACCGGCTGGAACCTCTTCATAACGAAACGATTGAGGTACTAAAAGTACTCGCACACCTGTGATTGCCAACCGAGCGAGAGGAGAAGCCGGCGGAGCGGGGGTAGGCGTTGGGGTAGGTGTTGTGCTCACGCCAGGAGTGAGTGAAACAATGGGTGAAGTAAATTCCGCAATCGGCGCCGTGAACACAGAGGTGGTACTCGCCTTGAGAATATCTGGAGAAATCATACCAATCACCGTAACGGTCTGTCCTGGACGAAGTAAACCAGCCACTCCGCTGGCCAGGTCTACATGGATCGCCAGAGCAACATGCCCTTCTGGAAGCTCAGCAGGAATACCTGCACTGGCAATCTCTCCCAAAACGGAGGTAACGATCAGATCCCCCGGAGTTCGTCCAACAGCCAGGATCTTCCCGGTCACATCTTCAATTTTTGAAGTAGCATCCGCAGGTTTAGCTCCCATCGGAATGGTACGCAGCTCAACTAATTGGTCAGTCAGAACGGTTCCAGGGGCGATGGCGACTTTGGCGACCACCACCTGAGTTGGACGGATCACCCCGTTCAAAAGGGCGATCACAAGCAAACCGATGACAACGGCAAGTACAATTGCGGCAATGGGGGAACGTTTTTTTGTTTGCATGAATTATTCTTTCTCCTTTTTATAAATCATTGGATTCAGTATGTCCCGACGCGAAGCGTCAATGGGATCGATTGGTTGCCAGAATGTCAGAAGCTGTCCGTTCCAGGGAAACAGGTCCCAATTCCTGGGTAATCTCGAGGTCAGAGGGCTCATTACTACGGATGATCATTGGGCGGACTAACACTGGTTCCAGCCAGAATACATCATCGCTGTAACCCAACTTGGCAATTGCATACGTACGCGGAATGCGTGCCAGGTAGCGTTTGTATTCAGTATTGACCAGCCCTTTTTCGGAGCGGCCTAAATGCGGCAAGATCAAATCCCGATCTTTGGGATCTTTGGTTTGGAACACAAATACATTTGCACAGGAGGATAGGATGCCTGAGGGTAACTCGCTTACGGTTTGAGCCATCAGATGCAGAAAAACGTTGTATTTTCTTCCGTCACGCCACATCGTTTGAAAAAGATGGCTGACCGGGTTACCCGACTCTCCTGATCCCTGATCAGAAGCAGCTCCACCTGAGACGCCAGTTAGGACTTTATTCGCTTCTTCAAAGAAGATTTGCATGGGTGGGAAATGTTTGCCACCCAAAGCTTCGCGCCGGCGGGTGACTGCATCCGAATACAATATGCTGGCCAATAATGAGAGCAATGCTGCTTTGGAGTATTCATCCATTTCAGCGCCACCTTCGATGACAATGACGCCCCAGGGATTATCAGCGTTGCCCATCAATCCCAAATCTTCCACGCCGGTTCCACTGGCTGAAGATCCGTATTGCTTTGCCATATGCCCTTCGGAGAATTGCTCCAATCGAAGGAGGACTCCCTCCAGACTGGTACGACTTACTTGATCACGTTCAAGCTTCTCTTTGTAGGTCCGCAGACGATCAACCCATTTGGAAACATCCAATTTCCGGCTACGAT
>JBCFBD010000063.1:0-14624 GCA_038562455.1 Anaerolineaceae bacterium
CCACGAGGTCAGAAAGTGCAATGAACCCGTCGAGCTCACCCCGCTCGAGTTCCACGTGCTTGAAATGCTGATGCGCTCGGCGGGCAAAGTGGTCAAACGCGCCGACCTGGCGATCGGTCTGATGGAGAACGGCTACACCGGCTCAGAAGCCACACTGAAAATTCACATCCGCAACCTGCGGCTGAAGCTCGGCGATGACCCCGACCAGCCAAAATACATCGACACCGTCTTCGGCATCGGCTACCGGTTTTTGGGTGAGGCAGAATGAAACACTCAATCAAAGCAAAATTGATCCTCAGTTACCTGGCGGTAGCGTTGCTGACGGTGATGGTCGTTTCGGTGCTGGTGCGTGTGACATCAGGCCAGTCGCTGATGAACCTGGTGGTGCAGCAGGAGACCGCTGACCTGCGTACCGCGGTGCAGTACTATTACAGCGAGGTTGGGTCGCTGGATGGGTTCGCCAGCTATTACCAGTTCACCACCCTCACGGGGTTGGACTTCGGCATGATGGACCACATGGACCGCCCTCCATCCAGCCGAGACGTGCGCCTGCTGCACGGTCTGCTGGATGCCAACCGCACTGTGTTGATCCCCTTCGGCGGTCTACAGGTCGGGGATAAGGCGACTGACGAGTACTTAAAACAGGCAATTACAGTGGAGTATGACGCGAAGACCATCGCATACATCATACCTGAGTCCAAATACCAGTTCGCGCTGAACGCCGAGGAACAGCTCTTCCTCAGGCGCACCAACATGGCAATCGGAATGGCGGCCATGGCGGGCATTGTTGCCGCGGTAATCATCGGGTTCGTGCTGGCGGGCATGCTGATCCGCCCGATCCGCCGCCTGACTACCGCCTCACGGCAGTTGGCAGCCGGCGACCTGCATCAGCAGGTGCCGGTCACATCGCAGGATGAATTGGGGCAATTGACCTCCACGTTCAACAAAATGAGCAGCGACCTGTTCAACGCGGACCAGAAGCGCAAGCGCATGACCGCGGACATCACGCATGACCTCAGCACACCGCTGCAGATCATCAGCGGGTACATCGAGATGCTGGAAGGCAGCGAGATCACGCTTTCACCTGAGCGCATCGAGGTTATCAAGACCGAGATCGACCACCTGCGCCGGCTGGTAGGCGACATGACCACGCTCACCCAGGCGGAATCCGGCGGGCTGGAAATGCAGTTGCAGCCGATCGAGCCGGCCAACCTGATCGAATATGTGCGGCGTACCTACGAACCGATCGCGTCGCAAAAAGGGATCGAGATCAACGTTGACTTGGGAGAAAACCTCCCCCTAATCAATGTCGACGAAGGACGCATGATACAGGTGCTGAAGAACCTGGTGGATAATGCCCTCAGGTACACTCCTGCGGGCGGAACGATCCGTATCAGCGCGGATATGAGCGAGGATGTGCAAATTCGCGTCAGCGATAGCGGTAACGGCATTGATCCGGAAGACCTGCCCTTCGTGTTCGACCGCTTTTACCGGGCTGACAAAAATCGCACCGGCAACGCCGGGAAGATGGGGCTGGGGCTGGCAATTTGCAGAGCGCTGGTTGAAGCGCAGGGCGGCAGCATCACTGTGGAATCTGGTGGTATCCAGACGGGAACAACCTTTACTATCAGCTTGCCGCCTGCCGTATAAGCTAGATCTGTAAGAATAACAAAGGCGCCCTATAAGCGCCTTTGTTAATCAATCAATACCTGTAAAGTCTACGCCCAGAACATTTCTCCGGGTGATTCGACTGTCACTACATCACGCAGCGCGGCCAGTCCTTTGCTCACACCTTCTTCAAATGACATCATCCCGTCTTCGTGTTCCAGCGAAATGACATGGTCATAGCCAATCATACGCAATGCCGAAACAATATCCTTCCAAATTTTGAGGTCGTGACCATAACCGATAGTCCGGAAGGTCCATGAACGGTTGGGGATCTCACTGTAATTCTTGTGGTCGTTGCAGCCATTGACGCTGGTGTTGATCGGGTCAATGTAACAGTCCTTGCCATGCACGTGATGAATGGCGTTGCCTAATTTGCGGATCGCCGCCACCGGGTCGACACCGTTCCAGAAGAGGTGGCTGGGGTCAAAATTCGCGCCCATTGCTGGGCCGCAGATGTCTCGCATGCGCAGCATGGTTTCCACGTTGTAGATCAGCATGCCAGGGTGCATCTCGACGCCGATCTTCACATGGTGCTCCTGGGCAAAGGCAGATACCTCGCGCCAGTACGGAATTGCCACCTGGTTCCACTGGTAATCGAGGATCTCGAGGAAATGCGGGGGCCAGGGGCAGGTCACCCAATTGGGCATCGTATCGCCCGGCGCGCCTGCCGGCAGGCCTGACATCACGTTGATGACCGGCACACCACACTTTTCCGCCAGCAGCACCGAATCGCGGATCAATACATCGGCGTCCACGGCTTCCTGTTTATCCGGGCTGAGGGGGTTGGAATGGCAGCTAAAAGCGCTGATGAGCATGCCGCGATCTTCGACCGCCTTGAGGTAAGCTTTGCGTTTTACTTCGCTGGCGAGCAGCGCGGGCATGTCGCAGTGGTGCGAACCGGGGTAGCCGCCTGTGCCGATCTCGACGGCTGTCGCGCCGTACGAAAGGATGCGGTCCAATGCCTGTTCGAACGGCAGGTTTTGAAAGATCACTGAAAATACGCCTATTCTCATCGTACCTCCATCGGCTTTTTCACAAATATCACGGCTATTCTTCCAGCTTCACCCAGCGCTTCTCAGCCGCTGAGCGTTTGATTGCTTCACACAGCACCATCTCATGGTGTCCATCGGCGAAGGTGGCAAATTCACCAGTCTGAGGCATCTTCCCCTCGGCGAGCGCAGAGTAGAATTGCCGGAAGACCTGCAGAAAAGTATCTGGGTAGCCTTCAGCATGTCCGCCCGGGAAACCGGTCAATGCGCGTGAGGAGTCATGGAAAAGCGACGGATCCTTGACCAGCACCTGGTTGGGCTGGTCGCGGTGACCGATCCACATCTCGTTGGGTGATTCCTGCTCCCAGTGATAGGCGGTCTTGGAGCCGCACACCTCGAACCACAGGAAATTCTTGCGACCGGCAGAAACCTGTGAGAGTGTGACGCTGCCGAGCGCACCGTTCTCAAAGCGGAAAAGGATCACCGCAGCGTCCTCGGTCTTGATGGCGACCTCGTTGGTCGAAAGGTTCTTTTCGAGTTTTCCGGCAAAGGTCTCCACCTCGCCGCGAGGCTGCAAGCGTGTGGGGTGGGCGATCAGGAAATCCGCCATTACCGCAGTGATCTTCAATCCGGTGATGTAGGTGACCAGGTCCATCCAGTGGGTACCAATATCTGCCACGACGCGCAGGTCCCCCCCCTGCTCCGGCTCGAGCCGCCAGTTCCAATCGCTCTTCAAGAAGAGCCAATCCTGCAGGTAGCCGCCGGTGATCAGGTAAGGGTCACCCAGGTCGCCTGCCTGCACCCTGGCACGAGCTTCCTGGCAGATCGGATAGAAGCGCAGGTTGTAATTAACCGCGGTCATCAATCCCTTTTCCAGCGCCAGCGCTGCCAGTTCAGCGGATTGTTGCGTGGTCATCGCCAGCGGTTTTTCGCACAACACATGCTTGCCGGAAAGCAACGCCTGCCTGGCTTGTTCGTAATGCAGGTGATTAGGTGTGCACAAGTGCACAACCTCCACTTGCGAGTCAGCCAGCGCATCGGCGAAGTTTTTATACCATTTCGTAATCCCGAGTTCCCCCGCGACCTTCATGGCTTCGCTTTCGTCGATCCCTGCCACGCCATGCACTTCCATCCCCAACCGGCGTAACGCCTGGATATGGGTTCTGCCCATAAATCCCAAACCGATCACCGCCACTCGTGGAAAACTCATCGCACCTCCTAAGGTTCGTCAATCATGACGCAAATGATTGCACGGGGGATGATCCCCCCACCCCGTCCTCCCGGTAATAAAGAGGAGGAAAATACCGAGAGGACGCTGGGGTGATATCAACAGGTTAAATTAACTTACTCAAATGCTCGAAACTGCGAATGGCATCAGGTACGTTGCCAACCTCTACGCTAAACACAATGTCGTTGGGGCTTTGCTTAACAATGTCGATGACGCGCTTCCAATCCACCACGCCGTCGCCGCATGCGCAGCCGACCGGCGTGCCGGTCACCTTGCCGCGTTCCTCGCCGCTCTGGGAGAAGCTGATATCCTTGGCATGCAGGTGCACAAGGCGGTCGCTTACGTGGCTCAGCCAATCGTAGGTATCGCTGGTGCCTGCCAGATAACTGTTACCTGTATCATAATTGATGCCGATAGCCGGCGAATCCACCAGGGCATAGATACTGTCGAGCCCTTCCATCGATTTGCTGTATTGCTGATGCGGCTCAAGACCTATCTTCACGCCATACCGCTCTGCCACCAAGGAGGCTTCTTTGAGCGTGTAGGTCATCAACTGGTAATCCATTTCTTTGCTTGTCCAATCAGGTTTGGGACCTTCATCAGTGTTGACCACCGGCGCACCGGCATCTGAAGCCCAACGGATGGCAAGCTTAAGGTACTCCACGCTGATCTCCGGTTTGCACAGCGTCGTGTGGGAACTCAAACCAGACATTTTGATATCGTGTTTATCACACAGATCGCGCGCCCAGCGCGGGTCATCGTACATAGAAACGCTATGGAAATAGCGCGCTTCGCTCAATAATTCGCGTCCCCAGTGCACCATCGGCTCAACATACTGGTAGCCGATCTCGGCAGCCTTAGCAACACCCCAATCGAACGGTTTGTCGTGGTGCCTGACAAACTCCATGTTGACGCCTAAAAAGATCTTTCCCATTGTTTTCTCCTTTTGCTTGAATCTGCCAGATTGTTAGCCGGCTGCCAGACGTCGGTTGGCTTCGTTTACCAGCTCGCGTACGAATGTCAGGCTTTTCTCGATCATCGGGCCACCTTGCCCTTCGCATTCCAGGCTGACCACGCCGTCGTACTTGATATCCACCAGAATATCGACGCACTTACGGATATTTTCTGCATTTACGCCATCGCCGATAGCGCATTGGCTGACAGCGATGCCGGTCAGTTCGCCGCGCAGCGAAGCAGCAAGGGTATCGCTCACGTCTTTGATGTGGACGTGACTCACTTTATGTTTGAACTTTTGTAGGAAAGCTACCGGATCCTGCCCGGCGATGAAGGTGTTGCCTGTATCCATGTTCATACGCAGGTATGGACTATCCACGAAAGCCAGCATTTCTTCCATGAACTCGGGTTTAGTCGAGTAATAACCATGGGGTTCAATATCAATGATCGTTTTGTATCGTTCAGCGACTTCCATTACCTGGGCATAGGAGCGCTTCATGGCTTCCATCGCCTGGTCATGCGTCAAACCCTTGGGGGCAAAGCGGTCGTCAGTGGTGTCGATGTGATCGCAGCCCGCGAGGTACGCCCAGCGGATGGTGCGCAGGATATACTCCACGCCCAGTGAAGCACCCTGGGGCAGCGACATCGGGAAAGCCGCGTCAATCTGAGAGAAACGCACACCGTAACTGGCAGCCTTTTCTTTCCACATGAAGGGATCTTCCCACATGGCTACGTGAGGCTGATAGCCGAGACCGTGGATCCAGCTGACGCCGTCAATCATGCCACATTCGATCCAATGCACATCATTCTTTTGCGCCCATTCCAGGGCTTGTTCAAAACTCCAATAGGAACTATTAAACGCGTCTGTGTGAAAACCGATCTCGATCATGGATATTGAACTCCTTTCATGGATAACTATTTTAGTGAGAGCGAGCCCGCCCGAAAACCGAGCGGGCTCGTTTTGGATCTGTGAAGCTGATTAGTCGATCACGTCTTTGTACTTATTGATGTCAGGGGTCGCCCAGGCATCCGGATAGTTGGTCATATCCTCGCAGCCGCACATTGCATAGTGCAGAGGAGGCATAGCCGGATTGAGGTATTGATCGATGTTTTCCTGGGTGATTTCGGGCTGCGGGAGATACCAATGATGCTGGACGGTCTCACCCTGCAGGAACATCACCGATGCCAGAACTGCGGTGCGCCACTGGTAGGTAGCAAAGACTGGAGCAATACCAACGATATTGTTATCTTTGATGAACTTCAGATAGTCTTCCTGATCCTCACCAACCATCACCTTCGGGTAAGGAGCGCCGTTGTCTTTGAAGGCTTCGAGAATGGTCACAGCGGTACCACCAGCGTCCATCCACACGGCGTCGATGGTGCCGTACTTCGCCAGGTAATCACTTACAACAGTGTTCGCCTTGAAGGAATCATAGCCGACGAATTCGACACCAATGACATTCAACTGGGGATTTTGTTCGAAGATCTTGCGTGCAGCGCCCCAACGATGTTCAAGTACATCCACACCGGGGAGGATGCGGAAAGCGAGCACATTGCCGCCCTCGGGTAGATTGTCAACAATGAATTTGGCGCCGGAGATACCGAAGGCGAACCCACCAATCGAACGCTCGGAAACAACCGGGCAGTCGGTCTGGGTGTAGCGGTCGAACTGGATCACTGGCATAACTTCGCAGGCTTTTTCCACGATCGGGGTCAAAGCTTCGGAAGTGTTCGGGGAGACGATGAGGAGATCGCATTTTCCGGGGGTATTGATGATATCCTGGATGTCAGCGATCTGCTTGGCATCATTGCCCTGCGCGTCGAGGTGGATGAAGTTCTTGATCAACCCTTCAGCCCGGTACTGCTCAACCTGCTCGCGCATGTTGATGTAGCCCACCACACGCCAGGGGTTGTTGACGCCCGCGTTCGAGAAGCAGAGGTTGTAGGGGGGCGCCTTGGCAGCGAAGTCAGCGTACTGAGGATACTGGGAAATGTCGGTGGGGCTTTCCTCGAGGTACTGCAAGTAGATGGGATCGTCCGGATTTAAAGGCGCGGCGGACATCAGTTCCATCTGCTTATTGAACTCATCCTCAGACCAGAACTGCATGGCAACCTGCGCCTGTTCCATCTGAAGGCCGGGGTTGGCTGCAACAACAGGTTCCTCAGCAGCGGGTTCTTCAGCTGCGGGGGCTTCAGTCGCCACAGGGGCTTCGGGTTCTTCCACAACCGGGGCTTCGGTCGCCGCGGGTTGGGCACAAGCAGTGAGCACCATAGCCATCACGATGACCAGCGAAACAACTAACAACAGATTCTTTTTCATTTGGTTCACTCCTCCTGTTCAAAATAAACGGTTTTGATCGTTCTCACGTGCACTTGACAGCAATATAGTTTTTCCAGAATCACCTCCTTATATACTTTTTTGTTGATAACCAATCTACGCCAGAGAGTATGCTCTATCTCTTATTACGAGAGGACAGCGCCGCGTAAGCCACGACGAAAATGATGATCGAACCCTGGATCACATCGGTATAAGGTTTCGGCAATCCCAACTGGTTCAATAAGTTGACGATCGCCTGCAATGTAAAGGCTCCAAATACAACATTGAGGACAGAACCTTTGCCACCCCCCAACAGAACTCCGCCGATCACGCAAGCAGCGATCGCTTGCATTTCCATGCCTTCACCGATGGTCACATTTACCCCGCCGAAACCACCGACCAGGATGCCAGCAAGCACAGCCAGCACAGAACACATTACATGTGTAACGACTCTGATCAGCTTCACCCGTACACCAGATAATTGGGCGGCACGCATATTATCTCCAATTGCGAGCACCTGCTTGCCATAATTGGTACGGTGGAACAGAATGTAAATGATCAACCCCAGAACGATCAGAATGATCAAGGCGTACGGAATCTTTACAAAGAATGGGACATCCTGGATATAATTACGGCCAAACTGGCGCCAGTTGTCCGTAAGATACCCCTGAGGCGCGCCGCCGATATAATACAGCGTTGCGCCGCGGATAAGCAGCATCATCCCCAGCGTGGTGATGAACGAAGGCACTTTCAGGAAGCTGACCACCAATCCGTTGAACAACCCGATCAATACGCCGATGCCGATCATGATGAGAATGGCAGGCAGGGCTTTTTCAGGATCATTGGCGAGCAGCTTGGAACTTGCCAGCACGACCATGGTGACGATCGCGCCGATGGAAAGATCGAACCCACCCATTGCCAGCACGAGCATTTCTCCGATCGCCAGCACAGCCAGCGGGGCAGCCGGGCGGAAGAAAGTCATAATGCCGTTCATGGTCTGGTACCCCTTGGGGTTTAGGAAACCGAGGACGATGAAGATGAGCAGAAAGATGGGGAAAACGGGGGGAATCCGTTTGACGCCAGCCCAAATCTTTGCGAGTATCTGGTTAATGCCTTTTGTGGAAGAAGCTGTAATTGTGGTCATCAATTCTCTCCTACGCCGCGTCTTTCTTGGATCGGACTGTGTAGCTGGCTACCGCAAAGACGATGATCAAGCCCTGGAACACGGACTTAAGATAAGGATTTACGCCCAATTGGTTAAAGGTTGTATCCAATATGCCGAAGATCAACACACCGGCAAGCGTGCCCCACACACCCCCCTTACCGCCCGAAAGCGCGGTGCCGCCGATTACGGTTGTAGCAATGGAATTAAGATCAAAAATACCGTTCGGGCCCACCCAGGGTGCCCCTGCTCGCATTTGGCTGACCAGGAAAAGCCCCGAAATGACCGCGGTCATGCTACAAAAGATGTGAGCACCGATCAGCACGCGGTCTGTGCGCACTCCGGAAAGGCGGGCAATTTCAACATTGCCACCGACTCCGTACAAGTGCGCGCCGAATTGCGTCCGGGACAACAGGAACCAACCCAGGAGCACGATTAAGAAGAGGATAATGATCGATACCGGCACGGGGCCGATCTTGCCATATCCAAAGAATTCAAAACTCTTGGGAACACTACCAGTGTAGTTCGAGAAACTGGCATTGATGATACCTTTGATGATCAGGCTGGTGCCGAGTGTGGCAATGAATGGGTTCACCTTTAGTTTTGTAATGATTAATCCGTTTGCCAGACCGATCGCAATACCGATGGCGAAAACGCCAAGGATCGCACCGAATACATTTTCGGTTTTGCCCTGCATCATATATGACGACATGACGGCAGTGATGCTGATGGTGTAAGCGACGGAAAGATCAATGGAAGCGCCGACAATGACCAGCGTCTGACCAACTGCAACGATGCCCAACGCCACCGAACGAACAACGATGTTAAGCAAGATCAATGGGTTAGTGAAGATCTGACCGTCTGAAAGGATCTGATCGAGCGTGCCGCCAACCAGAAAGACGACGATGAGAAAAAAGTAAACGGGCGGAATTTTGACTGACCTTGCCAGCCGTTTGAATTTACTGTCGGTTGCGGTGAGGGTCGTCATCTTATTCCTTTCCTGCTGCGGGAGTTTCGGCCGAATTCCCGTTCTTGTTGTGTCCAGTAGCCATTAACATAATTTCCTCTTCAGTGGATTGCGCCGGCAGTTCACCCATTAGCGTGCGGTCTGCCATCACCAGTACGCGGTCGCTCATCCCGATCACTTCAGGGAGCTCCGAAGAAATCATCAGAACAGCCGTACCCTGCCTGGTCAGACCACGGATCATATCGTGAATGCTAGCTTTGGATTCGACGTCAATGCCGCGGGTCGGTTCATCGAATATAAAAATCTTTGCATCAGATGCCAGCCATTTCGCCAGCACAACTTTTTGTTGGTTGCCGCCGCTTAAAAACTGGACTTCACGATCATAGGACGAAGTGCGGATGTCGACCTGTTTGCCCAGGGTCGGTACGATCTTTCGTTCTTTCGGTGTCCCGTCTTTATGGATGAGGCCAAATATCCTGCGGATCGAGCGAACCGTCAACAGCATATTGTCGCGGATGGGTTGGCGGGAGATAATGCCTTCGGATTTCCTGTCCTCGGTTACAAACCCGATCTTTTTCTTGATGGCATGATAGGGCTGCCGGTAGCTCGCGTCTTTTCCGAAGATGGTCACCGTACCGGTTTTGAACGGCTCCACTCCAAACAACGCTTGCGCAAGTTCAGTTCGACCTGAGCCCTGCAAACCAGCCACGCCAAGAACCTCGCCTTTTCTGAGGTCAAAGCTGATGTCGTGGATGATATGGTTGGAGGCGTTGCGGACGCTCATCACGATCTCGCCAAAATCCTCCGGGGCTCCCAGGGGCGGGAAATAATGGTCGAGTTCGCGCCCCACCATCATCTGCACCACCTGCTCGGGGTTGACCTCCTGTGTCAGGACGGTTCCCACCAGTTTTCCATCTTTTAACACGGTGATCTTTTCAGCGATCGAAAACACCTCGATCAAGCGATGGGAAATGAAGATAATCGCCATCCCGCGGGCTTTCAGGCGCCTCACCAGATCGTCCAACAGGTTGACCTCAGTGTAGGTCAACGCGGCGGTCGGCTCGTCCATGATCAACACCTGTGACTTGAAGGAGATAGCTTTGGCAATTTCTACCAGCTGCTGTTCAGCTACGGAGAGGCTGCTCACTACGGCGGTCGGTGAAATGATCTTGTCGATGCCAATCTCTTTGAGCAATTCCCTGGCTGCCTTGTTCATCTTGCGGATATCAAGCACACCCGCTTTTGAGGGTTCGCGCCCGAGGAAAATATTGTAGGCAACCGTACGTTCAGGCAGCAGGTTAAATTCCTGGTAAATAATGCTTATGCCTGCTTGCTGCGCTTCGCTCGGGTGTGAAAAGGAAACCTTTTCTCCATTCAGCAAGATGCTGCCGGAATCCGGTGTGTAAGCCCCAGCCAGGATCTTCATCAATGTCGATTTGCCGGCTCCGTTTTCACCGACCACGGCGTGCACTTCGCCGCCGAAGAAACTGAGCGACACATCATCCAACGCCTGGACGCCGGGGAATTTTTTGGTGATGTTACGCACCTCGAGCAGTGGTTTTCGCGCGGTTTCGTTTTCAATGCTTGCTTGATTTTCAGTCATACTTACCTCTTCAAATACCTGGTTTTCATGCAAGAAGCTGTTTTAAGAATGCCAGACCATCTTTGGCGATCGCATCCTGGCTGGGAGCGATCTCCCGCCAGATGCACACGGCGCGCGCAATTTCCTTGACCTGTGAAGTGAAAGACTCGATAACCACCGGTCCATCATAGCCAACGACCTTTAATGCGTGCGCTACCTCATCCCAGTGCACCTGACCGGTGCCTGGCACACCGCGGTCATTTTCGCAGGCGTGGAAATGGAAGATCCTGTCACCCGCGGTGCGGATGGCTTCGCCGCTGTTCTTTTCTTCAAGGTGCATGTGAAAAGTGTCGAGATGAAAACCCACATTATCCATGCCAGTTTGGTCGATAAAAGTGTTGCCCTGCGAGACCACGTTGATCAGGTCGGTTTCGAAGCGGTTCAGGGTTTCAAGCGCCAGCCGAACGCCCAGGGGTCGGGCGTACTCTGCCATCTCTCTCACACCGCTCACCGAGCGATCCCATTCAGCTTTGCGGTCAGCTGCATCTTCGAGGTGAGACTTACCCACAGAGGAATACATTGGTCCGCAGACTACCGGCGACCCCAGGTCGACGGCGGCATCAATCAACCAGCGGATATAGGTTTTAGCATTTTCCACGTACTGCGGGTTGCTGCTCGCCAGGTCGCGGTCAGGCCCGAACGCGCCGCACACGATCGCCAAGAGATGATTGGCTTCAAGGATCTGTTTCACGCGCGGCACATCGATCAGCGCGGGGTTCTCAATGGAAAGTTCGAGAATGTCAAAGCCCATGTCTTTCACACGCGGTGCAAGCTCTTCAACCGCCTGCGTGGTGCAGGGAGACACCCAAACGAAAGTGTTCACGCCGAACTTCATTTATTTTTCCTCACTCAACTCCCGGCTCGCCCGCAGGCATGACCATAAAAAGATGATCAAGCGCCAGGTTGACCGCGCCGATCACACCGGCGTCGCCACCGATGGCTGATAAAACGATATCCAGGTTGCGGGTGGCAAGGGGCAGCGATCGGCGCAGCACCGCCTGGCGAACCGAGGAAAGCAGCAGGTTACCCAGGTTGCTCACTCCGCCGCCGATCACGATCATTTCGGGGTTGTAGAAATTGACCAGGCTGGCAAGCACATCACCGACCATTTCACCGCTTTCACGAATGATCTCGATGGAAAGCTGGTCTCCCTCGCGCGCACCTAATCCGATGTCCTCTGCTGTGAGGTGATTTTCATTGGCGGCATAACGCGCCAGCAGGAACGGGCTTTTACCAGCTTCGGCCGCGAACAATGCACGCTCTGCCATCGCCGATCCGCTGGCTAGTGATTCCAGACAACCCTTGTTGCCGCAATGACACATCGGTCCAGATTTGGTGACGCTGATATGTCCGATATCGCCGGCGCAACCGCTGGCACCACGGTAGATCTCTCCCTTGCAGATGATGCCAGCGCCAATACCGGTACCGATCTTTACAAAGATAAGGTTCTCGATTCCCTTACCGTTGCCAGCGTTGAGCTCACCTAAAGCCATCACGTTGACGTCGTTATCCACAACGATGTTGGCGTACGGGAACCATTGCGACGCGGTCTGGATGATGGGATATTTATCCCAACCGGGCATAATAGGAGGTGAGATGACCATGCCGCGCTGAAAGTCCACCGGTCCTGGAACGCCGATGCCGATGCCCAGCACATCCTCCGGCGCGAAACCAATTTCGCGCACCATGCTTTCCAGCAGCGAGCACACGCGCCCGAGAATCTTGATTGGTCCCTCGCGCACCAGGGCTGGCTCTGATTTACGGTGCAGCACTTTTTGCGAGAGATCAGCGATGGCGATATCAATGCTGGTGGCGCCAATATCAATGCCTGCCAGGAATCCAAGCCGGCCGTTGATGCTGTAAGTGCGCGAGCGCCGCCCGCCGGAATATTCAGTTACTTCATTTTCGACGATGAATTTCTTTTCGATCAGGTCATCTACGCAACCTGAGATCTTAGTGCGCGAATACTCAGTGTAAGCCACCAGGTCCCCTTTGGTGAGACCAGGGAAGGTGCGAATGAGATCGATGATCTCTTTTTCAGGCCTGGTGATGCTGAGTTGGTGCTGATATTCCTCGAGCGGGGCTGGCGATGAAGAAGCCACCGCAAACCCGTTGTTGCCACTTTTTCTATTGGTCAGCGCCCTGTTGATACTCATTACAGCCTGGCAGTACCTATCCTCTTGTGAGTTTTTTGAACAAGCGAACAACTACATGCGACCGGAGCGAATCAAAAGCAAGGATCAGCGATCTATGGTCTTTCTTGTTGAGGTGCTGTAGACCTAAGTCAAACAAGTTGTAATTACAGGTGATGCAATCATTATAGCAACTTACAAATAAAAGTCAATAGTTTTTTACATATTCCGCAAACTTTTAACTTTAATTGTCATAACTGAGCATTAATTTACATAACTTTTTTCAAGCGAGTGCGCTCATGTTTCAATCGTGGGTCAAAATGTCGAGTCCAAACACTTTTGAGACCATGCGCAAGGCGTTCAGATTGTGCCCGGTCGAGAAGATGTAATGGTGCGACACCAACTCATCCACCATCCTGGGACCGTCAGGCACCTCAATTACCGCGCCATTCAAGCAATCGGAGTTCTCGAATTGTGCATACTTATGCAGGGTGCCTTCGATCACACTCCACCGGTCAAACGGAGGCGTCAGTTTGACCAGGGTTAGTGGACCTTCTGCGATGCGCCCGTCAATGGCGTGCGAGTTTTCATCCACGATCGCCAGCACCTTTTTACGCAGCGTCCACTCGGTAGCGAAGGACTGCGGCACCACGCCGAAATAACCGCAGTGCGCCGCCAGTACATAATTGGCTGGGTCGCCCTCAACTGCCGGGAAGTAAGGGATATTCTCATGTTTGAGGGCGGCTTTGCCCATCAAGAAAGGATAGAGGTTGGTCATCATCACCGGCGACTCGAGAGTGCGTTCGATGAGCAGCTTGGTGAGCATGGAAACGATATCAGCCTCGCAGCCCCAGATCATGCGCCGTTCTTCATACAGCAGGTTCCAGGCCAGGCAGGGGGTGGTTTCGCAAAAATGCGATTCATTCAGACAGTTCATCCCGGCTGCCAGGATGGAGGGATCAGCATCCAGATCCACTTTCACCTGCATGTACAGTTTGACCGCGCTGAGCAGCGCGCGCTGGGTCAGGTTGACGGTGGGGGTTTTGCCCGCGCGTTCCGCCCACACTTCGGCGGCTTCAGCATCGGGGATGGCGCGCGCATCTTCAGCCAGTTGTTTGAAGCTCTTCTTGACGATCTTCAATCCAAACCGCTGCTCGATCGACTCGATACATTCCGGCTCCCACCAATAAAAACGTTTGAAGATCGGGTCCTGCTTGCCGCCGCCGCTGGCAGGCTGGTCCTGGTAGACCAGGAATTTGCTCTGGCGCAACTGGCGCTTTAACGCGAATGCCCGACAGGCCTGTTTGGTCTTTTCGAGCGTGTTAGGCGCGATAACCGTGACGCCCTTGGCAGCGAGGTAGGTATTGATCTCCCAGTCCCACATCGACACCGTGCCGAATTCAGAGGTGACCACCATGATCGGCTGCGGCAACTGCTGAAACTCCTCCAGCCTGCGGTAGGCGTCCCCCAGCATCTGGGGGAAGATCACGCCATCGGTGGGCGGGATCTGTCCTCCGAGCGCGGCAGGGGCTTGAAAATCGACCACATCCGCGAGCAGATCCTTC
>JBCFBD010000064.1:0-9477 GCA_038562455.1 Anaerolineaceae bacterium
CGCCCTCTTTCAGACATCTGAAACTTACGCATTACTGGCTTCCGCCGCTTCCTTAACCGCGCGGCACATGCTGTCCCAGTTGTCCACCTTGAAGGACTGGAACCCCGCGGCTTTCAGGATAGAGCTGATGCTGTCCTTGTCATACCCATATCCTGCCCCGAACTGCAGCAGTTCTGCGTACGTCTTGGGTTTGCTCTCAGCGTCGACAATTTCCCCGGCGATCTCATCCTCGTCCTTCTCGCGCTTCCCGTCAGGGGTGAAGGCGGAAGCATACCGTTTCAGTTCCTCTATGGGGAAGGTGGAACCCTTACCTCTCGGGGGGAAGAGGGTTCCCAGCGCCCCCTGGACTTTCGTGACCTCGTAGAACCATTTTCCATTCTCGTCGAAATCAAAGTGCAGGACCAGGTTCATCTCGTACTCCGTGCCCCTCACCACGTCAGCAGTGACGCCCTGCTTGAGCAGTTCGCCGTTCTTCTCGGTGTACAGGTCCTTCTCGCGGGCGATCAGGATGAAGAAACGCACGGTGGTGCCGTTGAGGCGGTTGAGGATGCGCTTCATCGGGCGCTTGGCGATCACCCAATCCAGCTGGGTCATGCTGGCGCTTTCGACATTGTAGCCTTTTTTCTCGGCGCGCTTCTCGGCGGAAACCGCCGCGGCCTCCTGGGCGACGCTCCACGAGACAGACCAGCTGTCGATGGCGACGGTTTCGACCGGTTTGCCGTCCGGGAACTTCATCTTCCCCTCGGCAACCTTATCCAGCATCTCCATGATCTCGCGCGAGTTCTTGGTCTTGAGACGCAGGAAGGGGGGGATCTCGGGCACCCCGACGCACTGGTCGGAGTTGCCCTCGGTGTCAATCAGGAGCACGTTCGGGAAGTTGCGCAGGACCGTTTCCGTCTTCCTGGACGCCGTCTTCCCCCAGAACATGATCTTGGTGTTCCTGCTCTTGATGTCAGTGCTCAGTTCTAATTGCATGGTTCGTCTCCTTAAACATAAGTTGGTTGCCTTTGGTTGATCAAAACTCAACTTGATAAGTGCCTCCTTTCTATTCGTACTCTCCTGGCTGGCAAATTTCCACTGCCCCGCAATACGCGCACAAGAAGCCAGGTTCCTTCTCCGGTGGCAAGCCGAGTTCCAGTGCCCCTAGCAGGTTCTCCTTTCTCTCGGTGATGTAGGCTTCCACTTCCTCTTCCGACCATAGGGGGATGTCAACTAAAACGGCCCCCAAGTGGGCGTTGGCGATGATGTTCTCGCAGTTGGGGCACTTGAGGATGCCGTCGTAGGCTCTCACGGGCACTTTGCATTTCCTGCACTTGGTGGGTCCGCTTGCGTCCACGTACTGGATCTGGAGTTTTGTGACCTCGCGTCCCATCCTGCGCAGCAGGTGAGCGTAGAGGTTGACCTGGGTGGCGTGGGAGCCATAGGGGAGCTTTTGCGGGTAAATCCAGCGGGTTTGTTTTAAGTCAACTATTCGCCCATCCTTGTAGACAATGTCGGCTGTCCCGACCAGGCCGTCATCTTGAAGGGGTAATTCGCTGTCGAGCATGTCATCAGAACCTTCAACGGCGTGGTGGAAGTTCACCCCCAGCCAGCGAGCCAGTGTTTCATGGATGTATTCGGGTTGGGGGGAGACCTTGTCGTACCAGGCCTTGCGCAGGCATCCCGTGAGATCGGTGACATGGATCTCCGATCTTCTGCTTTCCTTCTTTTTGTCGTTCATCATGCTCTTGATGAGGGCGTAGTCGTAGCCGCAGTCGTTGCGTCCCTCAAGGGCGCACTGCAGACATTCTTCCAGTTCCAGTAGTCCTCTTCCTGCCGAACAGTTGATTTTCATAATTCGTCCTCGAATGTGATCGGGTCGCCCTTGGTGAGGGTGATGAATGGGCAGCGCCGAGAGAGAAGTACGGTCAGGGTGTGCTGACCCAAAACGATGTCGATGATCCTCACCCCGCCGGAACGGGTGCAGCCCAAAGTGGATTTGTAGACCGCCTGCAGCTCGATCCTTTCAGGCGTCTGAAGCAGGTTGAGCCCGGAAAGCCTGGTCCTGATATAGCCCTTTCTCCTGATCTTTCCCGGGATGCTGCCGATCTTCATCCTGTTCTTGTAGATGTCCATAAACCTCCTATACGACCTGGGTGCCCAGGGCCAATGTCTCGAATTTGCCGATGCTTTTCAGCCACTTGATGGGGGTGGAGATGCCCACTTCGCCGTTCCTATTCTTTAAGACATGCAGCGCGATGGGGACGGCCTTGGGCCGGGGTAATACCCGCCCACCCTCCCCCAGGTTTTCCTTGAAAATGTTGGCTCGCGGGTGATGGGTGTCGTTCCAGTACTGGCGGATAAAGCTGACGATGGTGCTGTCCTGTTCAATGGAACCGCTGTCTCTCAGGTCCGCCAGCTGCGGTTCTGCGGCCACGCCGCGGCGCTCGATCTCCCGCGATAACTGCGCCGCCGCGATGACAGGCGTGTGCATCTGCAGCGCCAACCCACGCAAGAGGGCGGTGGTCTCAGAGATGTCCGCCACCCTGTTCTCCTGCCCGTTGCGGATGAGCTGCACGTAGTCCACCATCACCATTCCGGCCTTGTTCTCGGCGATCTGCCGCCTGGCGATCTGCACGATGTGATGCACGGAGGGGCTGGCGAGGGTGATCAGTTTCAAGGGCAGGCTGGTGAGTTCCTCCCCGGCCTGCTTGATCCTGGACAACTCGTCAGGCGTAAGCGTGGTGGGGTTCTTCAACCTGGCGCTGTCTATTCCCGTATGCAGCGCCATGAAATGACGGGCGTACTCCATTGGGTCGTTTTCGAGGTTGAAGAGCAGCACCGGTATGCCGGCCTGCGCGGCCTTGTAAGCTTCGTAGCGCAGGAACGAACTTTTGCCTTCTCCTGGCCTGGCGGCGATGGTCATGAACTCGGTCTCCTCCGCGAAGTGCACGATGTCCCGTAAAGCCTGGGTGTAGGGCACCCAGGCGGGCTTGAGGGTCCCGGCGATGTAGCCGTCCAGGCGCGGCATGAAGATGCCAAACAGGTCGGCCATGGTCATGCCGCCTTCGATCCTGTTCCTGCGGATGCCCAGGATGGTCCTCTCGGCGTAGTCCAGCAGTTCCTCGGCGGTCTGTTGATCGTTGTCCGCTTCGGCGGCGATCAGCGCCGCGTTCCGCCTGACGGATTTCTTGGTGGCGCCGTCCAGGACCTGGTCGACGTACTCCCCCACTGCAGTCCCCCGCATGCGCAGCATGTCATCAATGTATGCGGGTAAGTTTCCGACGTCTGAAAGAACCCTGGCAAAGTCCGGTGAGGTGGTGAGGGCGTTTGAGAGCGACCGCGTATCCAGGCCGCCGCGAGCCGACAGGGACATCATCTCCGCCCAGATGATCTGGTTAGCGCCCGTGAAGTCGCTTGGGATCAGCACCTCCGCTTCCACCATCGAACGGGGATCGGCGAGGATCGTGCCTATCAGGGTCTTTTCCCAAACCGTGTTGTCCATCTAGGCTCCTAACCAGAGATCAGCGAATTGAGTTTCCTGACGAGGGGGCGGGTGAGAATGGAAGACTGGCGCACGCGCGGGTTATCCGGGATGTCGATGGTGATGGTATCGATGTGCGCGCCCAGCCTGTGTTGGATCATCGTCCACTGGTCTTCGCTGACCTCGGCGATGATCAGGCGCGTGCCGTCGCGCTCGAGGAAGCTGTCCATGTTGACCGAAGGGGTGCGTTCCGGGCGGATGCGCGCGCGCAGTTCGCGGTTGCGCATCAATTCCCCGGCGGTTAAAAGTTCCTCGATGGCCGCGTCGCGGATCTCGTCTTCCGTGACTTCCTGCGCATCTACTGTCGCGGCCTGCAGCGTGGCGGCGGTGTCGTTGAGGATGTTCTCCACCGACTGCCTAACTGAGGCAGAGTTGCTCTGTTCCCCGGTGATGATGGCTTTCAGCACGGGGATGAGCTCGCGGAAGTTGGACATGCCGATCTGTTCCCACTTCTCGGGGACGGAAAACCCGTGCTCACTCATCCACGGGAAGATGACAAAGTTCAGGTCGCGGATGTTGGATAGATTGGACACCGAGATGCCCTGGTCCTGCGCCATTTCCTGTAAAGTTCCATATCTTGCAGGATGGTACGACCACATGCTGCGCTCCTCGATGCGGCGCAGGAGCTTGCCGCGCAAGAGAACAGCGGCCAGGTCCATGCCGTTGATCAGCTTCAACTCTTCAATCGTGGTCATGGCTTCCTTTTCCGCGTCGGTGAACCCTTCGCCCGCCAGGGCGACGTTGGCCTCGGCCGCCCGCACCAAAGCACTTTCAATGCCAAGCAGGGCTGTGGACAACTGCAGCGAACTTGAGGGGACGTAGGTTTCGATCGCGCTTACCACTGTATTTTCCATTGGATGAGCCTCCTTCTGTTTTCAAGGGATAAGATCAAGAGCGCCGCGCCGATAGGCATCCTTGGCCGGTGTAAGACCAGCGCCGTGATGCCGCTGGGGGAATTCTCCTGGGTCCATTCGTCCATGTGCACGTACCACTGGTGAATGAGTGCGGAACTGAAATCGAGGGACTGCGTGTCGCATTCTTCTGTCAGTAAATAGATATCCTTGAGCCGGATGCCGACCAGGTGCAGCTCATCCCGGAAGTCGACGACGGGACCGGAGGGCTGGAAGATCGTTTTGGGGACCTCGAGCCTGGATTTGACATCAATGACCAGTCCAAGTTCGTTGATCGTGAGATCCGGCCCGGTCCTGCCGAGGACCGGGATGCGTTCCACCGGGGAGAGCTGCAATTCTGCAAAGTGTTGAGAAAGGCAGGCTGCGACCTTCCTTTCCACGGAGCGCGGCCTGGCTTTCATTGGGCTATCTGGGAGGCGAAATCAGCGAAGATGTTTCCGGTGTCTGAAACTACCGAGGCTTCGTGGGTGGCGTGCAGGTCTTTGACTTCAGCCCTGGCGTTCTTGGCGCGCCACACCAGGTGCCGGTACCAGTTGCCCGGGTCAATGGCTGTCGTCATGTCCTCCAGCTGCGCCGTGCAGCACCCGCAGATCTCGGGGCACATCCCCACCATGGATAAGGGTTCGCAGTAATACCTGCCGATGACACCCGCTGCGTGATAAACACCCCTCTCGTCTGTGATGCCCCGATCATAGAGGTCCGGGATGATCTCCTGCAGTGTACGCCAATGGATTTTCATTTCTGCCTCCGCTTTGTATTGTAGCATCGCTACGTTTGGTTGTCAACTGTTACGCTCCAATCACTTGACATTTGTTACAGTTGAGGTACAATCTAAGCATAGAGTTGAAAACCTAGAAAACGGAGTTGACAACATGCTGGATGAATTGTTGAAAGACGAGATGAGAAAAAGGGGACTGTCTACCCGGGAAGCAGCCAGGGAGATCGGCGTCGCTCACACCACCGTAGCCCGCATGATGCAGGGTATCACGGTGGATATTCCCACCCTTCAGAAGACGTGCAACTGGTTGGGGATCCAGGTGTCCACTGTGCTGAACGTAGAGGACAAGTCGGAACTGGGTCTCACCAGCAAGCTGGCCATGATACTCGAAAAACAGCCTGAGCTCGCGGGGGTGTTTGCTGAAGCCCTAGACGAATTGGAAGCCGGTCACCTCTCGACCGATGACCTGGCGGACATAATGGGCTATGCGGCTTACAGGATTAACCTGGGGAAGAAACGCAAAGAGAGCTGATCATTCGAGAATTTAGGGGGATCAGCTTTCTACCTTACCGGCAAAACGCTATGGGCTGGTTGAAACACTACCATAATGCACCAACATGGGTTGATTGTTTTTGAGTTGGGAGGAATTGATGCAAACCGAAAAAGCAATCTATTTTAAACTTCTCTCAACGGGTGGATTAACGAAGACCACAATAAACAAGATTGATGTTTATTTGAAGAAGACGGGATTTAATATTTCCCCAATCCCCCCAGAATTGTTAAAAAAGAACGAAAACAACGAGAAAATGACTGAATACCTTACCAGGTTAGACCTGGCCATTATTGAAGGAAATCCCAATTCGGAAGGTTAATTGGTTGGTTTTCCAGGGAACAGATTTGAATTATCGACTAAGTCAGTTGGAACCCCTTACCTACGCATGATCTTGTACCCAATTTTGGATTTTTCAATTCCGGATCGAAACCGGTAATTCTAAAACTCCTTCACATGTATAATCAAAACATATCAAACAGGAGGAAAACAATGACAGCTACACCCCCAATCCCACAACCAAGCGAAAAAAAGAAACTATCAAAAAAGACCAAGAGGATTATTTTAATAATTGTTGCTGCAGTAATTTTCCTTTGTGCAATAATTGACCTAATTTCAACTTCAACTCCATCCGGGAAGGCGACCGCTACCGCCAACGCCGCAGCCACTATTGCCGCCAAACCAACTGAGACGCCAATACCAACTGAGACACCAATCCCGACAGAAACAACAATCCCAACAGAAGTATCAAGATGTGTTCCAGCTAGTCAAATTCAATTTGACAATATCCTACAGGGGGTTCAGAGTGTTCAGGCAAGCAATTATATAAAAACTGCTTGGGCTGTAAAATCTGAGGATTTCGTAAATGTTTGGATGGTATCTGCTTATGTGTACGGCCCAAGCATGGAAGACGGTTTTGGACCGGGCATTTGGGCAATGAATGGTAACCCTGATGAAGAGGGCATTACTCTGGCAGTCGATGGGACTGCAGATGAATTTACTCAATATCCTTATGGTCCTGATACCGATTTTGAAATTGACCAATTCTCAGATGGAGCGCAAGAAGCGAAACAGTGTGCTGAAAAGAATAAATAATTTCATCTATTGGTTAATCGGGAGAATATATGCCTGCAATTATTTAACCCAAACAAGCGATAAGAGCAAGATGACCGCCATATTGTTATTCATCTTTGAAGGTACTAGGGTGCGTAGTAAACGCACCCTATTCATATTTCCTTACAAACTAAGTACAGAACAACCCTGGAACTGAAACCCAATGATTGCTAGGGAAGTAATGATTGCACTCATTCCATTTTTTATTTAAAGTATACTGAAGATATTTAACTGATACTATTAGTGCAGCCTAATTCTCTTCATGTTTTGCATTTTCTATGTTGACGATTTCTGGGTTCTCAACATTTACAGATACTCTTTCCTTTTTAATAACTGTCAATAATATTGCACGGTTTGACGCAACTCCTGACGTCAGGGGAAGAATATCATTTTGACAAGGAATATTATCAGCACGATCAGGATTGCCCAAGCACAACCTTTTGGAAGGCTATACAGAAAATCTCCAAAGGCCCTAACAAACGGATCGCTTCTAATCCCACGCGGATATTTACTCATTAACTGAATTATACAAGTTTTCAAATATTGTATTAATTCCTAATAAAGAATAAATCGCACCGGTGTCTTTGTGGCAGAGGTAAGAAGTACTGCACCTTATCTACCGATTATATGCTGGTCGAACCACGAATTCACTCCCCCCATGTGGCGCTTTTAGTCGATATCATAATCAACAGACGCAACCGACTTAAAAACCGTAGACGATGATACTCTGAGGGTTCGACCCCCTCTTAGCCCTGAAGATCACTAATAACAAATCTTTGAGCGTAAGTAAGCATAAAAAAGGTGCGTTCGTAAATCCACACTACTTACTGGTAATTATCGAAGAAAATTATGTAATCAGATTTCCTCTATTTGCTGCATTGGTTTCACTTAAATGTTTAAGGATTAAGTCGCCCATCTTATATTCCATATTTGATCGCTATTCCTTCAGTGAGCCAAGGAAGAATTTTGTTTTCTCTCATCGATTTTGTAATTCGTTGCCAGCTGATTTTCCGCAACAGGTTGGGGTCGTTTAGTGCCTTTCTAGTCCCGGTAAAGGCCTCATAGATTTTTCCATATTTCTGACAGGAGGGATTTCTCTCATCGTAAATGAGTATTGCATGTCCTTTTGTTACTGTACGATCTTGCTTCAAGCCCACGGCTAAAATATTCCTGACCAGTTGATATTTATAATGTAGAGGACACGGTTCGTTATTTTGATCATTTTTCCAATTAAAGAAACAAGGAATGTATTTCCAGTACATGGCGCCATTTTCAGTTAGAGGACACCTTTCTTTGCGGCTTCGTTGAATGGAATAGTTGCCATCACAGAAATCATCTTGATATGTTGCGGCTTTTTCTGTCAATCCAGGTTTCGAGCAGGGTCCAATTTCATGTTCTGTAAATTTGCATTCAATTGCTACTTGATAATCTCCGGGAATAAACCCATCTAGGCTGGTGCGCCTTCTTTCGCCCAAATAATTGATTTTATGCTCCATTTTGAAATCATCGATCATCTGGATTTCTTTTCCTAGCAAAGGCAAACCTTCATCATCCTCGAGATCGATCAGCATTTCCATGTGTTTGTGAACACATAGATTCCCAAGAATGCTCAATGCCAGTGCCTGGGAGCTATTCATACTTCTGAACCATTTATGATGTTCGCCCTCATCAATAAGCTTGAACAACCTTTCATATCTCTCTGGATCGGCATCCGGCGCTACAATCACATTGCGCCGCGCTTGATTTTCAAGGAAAACCGGTGGGCGTTTATCATCCTTATTTGCCTTATCAAAATACTTTTCCCATGGTTGGAAATATCTTTCCTGATATTGCCAATACCGATGGATAAGATCCTTCTTGTAATTATCTTGACTTGTTATTTGCATAAAGCTGTCCTCCAATTCTTTGAGGCCACTTGGTGCTAAAAGATTTTTTCGAAAGGCGTTATAGATATCAAGTGCGGCTCTTTCCTCCTTTTCATCTAGAGGATAACCAGAAAGATTTTCGCTTCTCTGCATCATGTTCAAGCAAATCCACAATTCAATAGATTTTTTAGGTAACTCTCCAGTAGTAAAATACTGCGTCAGGCATTTAGTAACATACTCATCCAAACGTCCTAATCCAATTTTCTCCGAGAAATCCCAACCATTAATTATTAAGGCTAAGGCTCTCCAATCATTGTGAGATGGTTCTTCGGGAAGCCGGCTTAAATCTCCTTCCAGTACTGCTTGGATACCTGGGGAAGGATTGAAGTAATGTGTGTAATCATGGACAAGATAATTGAAGAGGTTGTTTTTTGGAGTTGTCATAACCATTTCCTCTTATTGATAAATCATTATCTACTTAAGTATTTTATTAAGCAACTTCGCGTATCGGTTTTTTCTCAATACACAATTCTTTGCGGATAGACCCACTTGTAGAAGAACCGCCTCTCGTCGGTTTTTGTGTTTGAAAGCCAAAAATAAATGGGTAAAGAAACTCCTCAATGAAAAGGGCATACCCCAATGATAGGGGAAATATTTGTAATCAATCTTAAATAGCGTAAAGAAATCTGAACTTGGTAAGCATACCTAGCACATTTCATATTATGGGATAATACAAACAATAATTATTTACAAATGAAGTATAGTCTGTAGTAAAGACCGATGAGAGGACACATATG
>JBCFBD010000064.1:9487-14274 GCA_038562455.1 Anaerolineaceae bacterium
CCTTTCTAAGTAAATTTTGGCGTCTGGAGTTAAGGCCTCAAATCTTTGTGGCTATGAGTTTTGACCCAATATATGACAATCGATATACTCAAGTAATTGCCCCAGCGATAAGAAGAGTATTGTTGAATGGAGTACCTTTGCTTCCCTTCCGAGTAGACACTTCCTCTTCAGGAGATTCAATAATCACAAGCATTAATGACGGGATAGCTCATTCTCGGCTTATTTTGGCCGACATTTCGACCGTCGGTAAAGACTCAATAACAGGAGCTCCGTATAGAAATAGCAATGTGATGTACGAAGTTGGCATAGCTCTCGCGTGCAGACAGCCTAGTGACGTTCTGTTAATTAGGGATGACCATGAAAAATTGTTATTCGATGTATCAACCATTCCACATTTGACAATGGATTTCACAAATACTAAAGACGCAGTTCAATTTTTATCAGATCAATTAGTGGCTCGAATTAATGAGCAAATTTTTATTTTAGATGCTAGGATTCAAATAGCTATGGCTTCACTGAGCGCTGGAGAAGTAGTTCTGTTAAAACAATTGAAAAATTACGACGCAGCTACAGCTTGGGGTCGTGACGTAAAAGGATTGGCGGATTGGTATGCACTAGCGACAAATAGATTGTTAGACAAAGGCATCATCAAATTGGTTGGCGAGTTTGAAGAAAACAAACCTGCGTTTACGTTTACACCTTTTGGATTCACAATTCACCAGATGATAAATTCTGGGCTCCATAAGTTCATAGCGAATGAAACAGGCACAATGGCAACATAACGGAATGAATAATACCAATTCGAGAAAATACGCTGATAAATAATTAACTCGTATCAATAACAAGTCAGGAAATTAAATTTGCCAACCGAGAAAATACCTGAAATTTTAAACTCCTTGTGTTCCCAACTCTTAATCGTACGATTAATGTTTTAATAGGAGTTAGTTTTTCCTTTAGTACTTAGCAGTAGTACTAAGTCACCACTTCTTGGGGTAATCAAGTTGTGAATTCTCGGATCGTTTTCCCAGAAAGCATTTTTAATTTTCATTTGCTTGAAAAAAATCCTGAGTTAATGTATAACATAGGTGTCAATCCCTCTCATTTTGTGGAGGGCAAAAAAGGCGAAACTGGGGTTTTAGCCCCCCGTAAATAGGCTAGGGCTCATACTGGAGTTAGGCAATTTTAAGGGTTTTCAAAGTAGACCCTTTCAAGGCTAAAACCGGAGTTCGAATCTCCGTGGAGGCACACAAAATCACCCGAATGGGTGATTTTCAATTTCATGGGTTTACTCAGATCTTCGAGAATCTCCGTGGAGGCACTCACAAATCAAACCACCCGTTTTCCTGGGTGGTTTTTGATTAAAACTGGATTTCGCTGCGCTCAAGAATCTCCGTGGAGGTATAAAAACGATTAACAAGTAGTTTTCTTGTCAAAGAATAAAGTCGAATCGAAAAACTGGACATTGAACAACTTATCAATCAAGTTGAGAAGAATGTGTCGCCGTGTGTATTACAACTCCTCCGCCCCGCTTGAAATGGATCATCCCATTTGACAGGCTTTCGATTTCTATGTTGTTGTGCGCTCGTTTCTTTTGTAGAGTTTCAATTTTAACCAGAAAGCCTTTTACATCGCTTGCAGACAAAGGAGTGTTATCTTTGCCAGTCCTAAAGGCTATAAGTTTATCCAGAATCTCGCCTATCTCATTACCGATTGCTTTGTCTTTATCGAGAGCTTCTTGCAAAGTGTTCATAAAGATCCTTTCTGGTTATGATTTTTTATTTTTTACTGGCACGTACTTCTGATAAGTGACTCTGATATGCTTGGGTTTCTTGCCTAGCAAAGCCAAGGGCAGGAAGATGAGACCCAGGCAGCCTGTTTTTGCGCAACCATAGCCCTGATCGATGAACTCAGTGTCGATCACCTCCCAGCCGTCAGCCTGCCACCTGGCGATGTTACGCTGCATTTGACGTTCGGATTTGTAGAATTCGATCTCCGAGACCTTTTGGACTGGCGTGAGCCTGAGGTTCTCTAGAGGAATGGAGGCTGGTTCAATGGGTGGCGTGTTAAGCGGGGGCGGCTCTGGTACCTGACTTTTACCGCAGAAACGGCAGATGATTGCTTCGTCCTGGATCTCTTCAGCGCAGTATTTACATTTCTTCGATGGTATCCTCCTAAAAGTGATAGATTGACAAATCTGGCGACGGGTAACGGCGGTGGCAATTTGTCTTTCATACTAATCTCCGAAAATTTACGTTGCTAAAATAGTTATTCTATAATGTTGGTGCAATAATAGCGGTTACCCTGGAGAGTATGTGTGAAGCGTTTTCGAATTCGGTTAGGCAATTCTGACGGCATGACCGTGATGCAGGTAGAATCGCTGCGCCTGGTGATCAGGGTGATAATGCAATTTTTTAGGGAAATTTGAAATCCTGTTTACCAGGTGAACTTTTCTCAGGAATAATTACCTCCCCACCACCAGCATGAACTCACCTTTCTTACCCCCGATCTCCTTCGCCACATCAGCCACTTCACCGCGGTAGATGCGCTCTCCCGGTAGCGTGAGGTCAAACGCCACCATCACCCACTGGGATTTGCCGAAGATCTTCCCAACATCCTCGAGCAGTGCTGCCAGCCGATAGGGTGTATCCATCACTACCACCGGTATGCGGTAACCACGGTAGCGGCTCAATTCGCGCCGGCGCTGCTCAGGGTCGCGCGGCAGAAAGCCTGCAAAGATGAAGTTTTCGATCTTGGTGTCCAATACCGAGAGTGCGGCCATTAGCGAAGAAGCGCCCGGTATAGGTGAGACGTTGATGCCTGAGCTGCTCGCCAGCTGGATCAGGTACGCACCCGGGTCTGAGAAAACAGGTGTACCGCAATCTGAAATGAGCGCGAAGGATTCACCATTGAACAGCCTGGGCAGGATCTCCGCGGCTTGCTCAGCTTCATTGTGTTCGTTCAGCAGGATCAGCTCCTTGCCAGCGATCTCCAGTCTCTTCAGCAGCGTGCTGCCGGGCTTGTACTCCTCGCATATCACCGCGTCGACATTCCGCAAGGTTTCGACCGCCCTGAGGGTGATATCTCCCATGTTGCCAATGGGTGTCGCCACGATGTATAAAGTGCCAGCCTGTTTCACGATTAATAATCTCCTATACATGATTTCAACTTCTATTCTACCTTGTTCGCGCGGCGATCGCTGGATTTATGATACTATCTTATAATCATCGCCTAACAGAGTAATCATGAAGTTTTCACGACTGACCAAAATCTCGATCCTGCTGGCGGGTTTTTTCTTCCTCGATAAGGTGTTCGCATTCATCCGCCAGATCCTCATCGCACGGCAATTCGGCCTTTCCGCTGAACTCGATGCCTTCAACGTCGCCAACAATGTGCCAGACCTGCTCTTCGCGTTGATCTCAGGCGGCGCGTTAGCCATTGCTTTCATCCCTGTGCTTTCCGAAGTGCTGATCAAATCCGGCCAACGGCCTGCCTGGGTGCTCTTCAGCCGTGTTGCCAACCTGGCTTTCCTGGTCACCGTCGGACTGGCACTGATCGTCGCCATTTTCGCTGGGTCACTCGTACGCGCAGAAATCGGCATCGCACCTGGCTTTTCCGCCGAACAGCAGCACCTGGTCATTCGGCTAATGCGTATGAATCTGGCTGCCACGCTCATCTTTTCCATCAGCGGTCTGGTGATGGCCGGGCTGCAGGCTAACCAGCACTTTCTCCTGCCAGCGATGGCGCCGCTTTTTTACAACATCGGGCAGATCATCGGCGTCACCATCTTCTCGCCAGCAGAGGGTTACCGGCTCGGTAACCTGACCCTGCCCGCGCTCGGTCTCGGCGTGGAGGGACTGGTATACGGCGTCATCCTCGGCGCGGTACTCCACCTGCTCATCCAGTTGCCGGGTTTGCTTAAATACCAATTCAAATGGTCGCCCAGCATTGGACTTTCCGACCCGGATGTAAAAAAGGTTCTGCGCTTGATGGGACCGCGCCTGGTGACCGTGTTCTTCATTCAGCTCATCTTCCTCATTCGCGATAACCTGGCTTCTCGGCTGGCAGCGGGGGCGGTCACGTCTCTGACCTACGGTTGGATGATCCAGCAAGTGCCGGAGACACTCATTGGTACCGCCATCGGCACCGCCTTACTGCCCACGCTCTCCGAGCATTTCACGCGTGGTGAAGGGAAAATATTTAGTGAAACCATCAACAAAGCGGTCAAAGTACTCTTCGCTGTCACGATGCCGGTCGCTGCTGCGCTCGCTTTTGGTATGCAACCCCTGCTCGGGTTGGCGTTCGATTTTGGCACAACCGGTACCAGCCTGCTCACATGGGTGACGGCAGCCTTCATGCTCGGCCTGTTCGGGCACAGCCTCAAGGAAGTGAGCGCGCGTTCATTCTACGCCAGCCAAAACGCCGTCATCCCATTGATCACCGCTGGCGGCAATGTGTTGTTATACGCCCTGACCGGTTTCTTATTGTTCCGCCCGCTCGGCGCACCTGGGATTGCGCTGACCGATTCGATCGTCTTCACCCTCGAGGCCGTCATCTTGCTCGTACTGCTCATCCGCACTGGTCGGGTGACCATTTTCATCGGATCTACTTTCGTGCGCGGTTTAGCCGCGGCTGCAACCGCTGCGGTCATCACGTTGCTTGGTCTCACTTTACTCGAGCCTCGCGTGCATGCCTTGCTTGCCGGCACCCTCCCCATGATCCTGGGATTTAGCGCTGGTCTGCTCTGGGTGCTTCCGGAAGTGAAAACGCTGGCAAAATTGTGATTTTAC
>JBCFBD010000065.1:0-14247 GCA_038562455.1 Anaerolineaceae bacterium
TCCGCGCAGGTACCAGTATCCCATCTCGCGCTTTCCCTTTACTTTTGAAGGGATGGAGCGGATGCGTTCCTTGATCAGGTGAATGCCCACCGGGTACACTGGCGCACCACTGGCGATTGCCAGGCGCGCCACACCGGAACGCGGTTTGTTGTAGCCGCCCTGCAGTGGGCTGATCCGCCCTTCAGGGAAGATCATGACGGTCTTGCCGGCTCGCAGCAGTGCAAGCGCGTGGTCGAGCGCTTCCTGCCCCTGGCCTGCTGATACCTTGATGTGACCGGAATGCTTGAGGTAAGCGCCCAACACAGGCACATTGAACAGCACATCCTTGATGAGGATATGAGACTGCTGACCGAGCATGGATGCCACGAAGAACGGATCGGTGGTGCTGGGGTGGTTCGGTGCGATGATCTTCGCGCCTGCAGGAAAGGGTGACTTCTGGTGCACATCCATATCCAGCATCGTGTCGGCGTATGTCCTCACGACTGGTTTGGAGACCCAGAACAATGATTTTTCAGTTAATTTTGTCAAAATTACTCCGCTGCATGACAATGGTCCTGCTTTGTAAGAATGGGTAGAGCATACCTTCCTTTGTCAGAATTTGCATTGTCATATAGGCATATTTCTACCGGTGACCTGGGGCATATTCTGCAAAGAAAAGATAGCTGCAAGAATATGACCAATTGAATGATAGTAATAACCCCGCCTGTGAGGGGTGGTTGCGCGTGTATGTGGGTTAACAAAATGGTTAATTGGCTGAGAATTTCAGCTTTTTTACGTCGTCGATGTACGGTTTGATGATGCTGACCCAGATGGAATACCCTTCTGCCATCAGGTGCAGACGGTCGTTGGTCAATTCAGCACGCAGCATACCGTTGGCATCCACGAATGCCGGGTAAAGGTTGACGTAATGAAACGCATGCTTCGCTGTCAGGGCTTCGAGCGCTGTATTGAGCTTCTTGATGCGCTGCGCGTATGCCTTGCCGCGGGGCAGCAGTGATTGGACATACACTTTTGTATCGGGTGAGAGTTCGGCGCAGCGCGCGAGGATCTGGTCGTAGGTTTTGAGGATATCCGTATCTTTGCGGTAGGTCCACCAGGGCAGGTCATTGGTGCCGATGAGCAGGAAGATCGCCAACGGCTTTGCTTCCACGATCTCATCCAGGCGTTTGAGCACGCCGAGGGTGTCATCGGCATTGATGCCGCGGTTCTTGAGCGGTACGCCCGGCAGAAGTTCCTCCCATGCGCCGCCGTCGGTGATGCTGTCGCCGAGAAAAACGATGTCTCCCTCGTTCACCGGGTAGTGGCAGAAGAAATCTGCCCGCTGAGCGTAATGGTTTTGCGCCACGCGTTCCACCGCGAAACGGCTGAACACGATGAAGATCAGCGCGATGCTAAAAGCAATGGCAAGAATGGTAAATGGCATGCATGCATTATATCAAACCTGGCGGGGGTTAAACAGGTGATCCCCGGCGCCATCGGATGCGTCGGGGATGTTCACCAATGTACGCGAAGGCTAAGGCTCCAGGCAGTAGGGCAGCGAACTGTATGGTGAATCCGGATCAAGGTTTGAGTCGTTCTCGTCGTAGATTTTCACGATGCTGACCTCGGGGAATTGCGCCAGGTTCACCATGATCAGGTTGGCGACCGAGTACGCCGCGCCGTTGTTGGCGCAGGTGCCGCCCAGGTACACCCTGGCGACACCGTTCTCGATGGTCAACTGTCGCACATGCGTGAACCCGCTAGCGTGCAGGCGCAATCCTTGGTTGTACTCCTCAGTGGTGGGACCCGCGAAGTACGCCTCCAGCACCGCCAGCGGCAGGTTGCTGTTGGTGGTGCTGCGCATCACCGCCACCTCGTAGGGCTCGGTTGCGGCAATAAAGCGGTTTTCATCCATGAAATAGACCGTGATCTCCTGCCCGGTGGGTTCCGCGTTGGGGAGTAAGATCACAGCAGTAGGCTGCGTGGGCTGCGTGGAGGATTCGGTGGGGAAGGTGATCTGCGGTGCGGGCGTGGTGGGCGTGGGTTCGCCCAGGTTGAAAGACACGCTGCACGCCATCAACCCTGCGGCGATGGCTGCCAAAACAAGAAGGGAGAACAAGCGCTTCATTTTTCAACTCCTGGTTACTATCCATTATAATGAGGTGCGCAAAAAGCCGCACACATTATCGACCATTGGAGCGATATGATCACTGAGACTCAAGTTTTAGACGTATTAGCCGGGGTAATTGATCCCGAAATTGGCCGCAACCTGGTGGAATTGAACATGATCCGCGACCTGAAGGTGTCGGAAGACAACGTGGTCTCCTTCACCATCGCGCTTACCATCCCCGGCTGCCCGTTGAAGAACCAGATCGAAAAAGACGCCCGCGCCGCCGTGATGAATCTGGAAGGGCTGAAGGATGTGCAGATCACCATGGGCGCGATGAGCGCTGAAGAACGCCAGGCAGTATTCGGCAAAACCACGCCCGAAATGCCAAAATTGAGCCAGTTCAACAAGGTAGGCAAGGTGGTGGCGGTGATGAGCGGCAAGGGCGGGGTGGGCAAGTCCTCCATCACCGCGCTGCTGGCCAGCCAGCTGGCCTGCCAGGGCAAGAAGGTGGGCGTGCTCGACGCTGACATCACCGGTCCCAGCATCCCCAAGCTGTTCGGATTAAAATCCGGCGGGCTGCGCGGCAGCGAGCAGGGCATCCTACCGGAGATCACGGCGAGCGGCATCCGCGTGATTTCTGCCAACCTGCTGGTGCCTTCAGAAGAAGTAGCCATCATCTGGCGCGGACCTATGATCGCCAGTGCCATCAAGCAGTTCTGGAATGATGTGCTGTGGGGCACGCTGGACGTGCTGCTGGTCGACCTGCCGCCCGGCACCTCGGATGCGGCGCTGACCGTGATGCAGACCCTGCCGGTGAACGGCGTGGTGATGGTTTCCACCCCGCAGCAGCTGGCCGGGCTGGTGGTGCGCAAAGCCGATTCGATGCTCAAGCAGTTGGGCATCCCGGTGTTGGCAGTGGTGGAGAACATGAGCTACTACCCCTGCGACCAGAACCATGGCGTAAGGCACGAGATATTCGGCCCCAGCCATGTTGAAGAGCTGGCTGAAGCCATCGGCACCACGCGCACGCTGCGCCTGCCGCTTGATTCGCAGGTCACGCTGCTGGGCGATGCCGGGAAGATCGAGGAGTACGAATCGCCGGACCTGGAGAAATTGGCGGAGTTGTTGAAATAGCGAGAAATTTTATTAAGTGAATTGCGTAAGCACCCCCTGATTCCCATCAAAGCAAGCCGACCCATGAAAAGGTTTTTTTCATGGGTCGGTTCGTGGTTGGGTTGATTACGCACCCAGTCCATAAAATCAATTGATTAGCTTCGATAAAATCAATGCCAAACCCCCAATGATCAGTGTGCATCCCAGCCCGATGGGCAGGGTCATGCGCAGCACCTCGCCTTCGCGGCCCTTCATGGCGTTGGTGCTGCCGCCGACTGCCAGCTTGGCAGGTGCGATCATGCTGCCCAGTGAGCCGCCGGTGGTCTGCGCGGCCAGCAATAACACCGGGCTGATGCCCAGCAGCAGCGCCACGCCATTCTGCATCAAACCGAACAGGATATTGGAATTCGTGTTGCTGCCGGTGGCAAAAGCGCCCAGTGTACCGACCAGCGGAGCCATCAGTGGATAGACGCTGCCGAACGCCAGGCTCAAACCTTCTGCGATCTGCATGGTCATGCCGGTGTGCTCCATCAATGTCGACAACCCAATCATGAAGATGGTGCCGAGCGTGGCGGGCAGCGCCGAGTGCCAGGTGGCCTTCAGCGCCTCAGCGATATTGGTTCCCCCGCCGCGCGTAATGCGCGGAAGCAGGGCTGCTGCCATTATCGCGCTGACCAGGATCCAGAATCCCGGGTGAACAAAGGGTTTGAAGATGAACCCTGACCCGGCTGCGGTAACCAGACCGGTGTTGGTGATAACTTCAGGGAATTGTGAGACCAGCCTCACCCCCGCCAGCCACTGGTTGAGGGGTTTGATGACCGATACGACGATGATGCTGAAGACCAGGATGCCGTAAGAAACCAGCCCGCCTTTCAATTGCGGGGTCATGTTGGCGCGTGGTTTTTCACCCGGGGCGCGTTTACTCAACAGCATGCCCCCGGCGATTCCCGCGATGGAAGCAAAGAATGAGCTCAGGGGAATCATGCCCGCCAGCCCGACCAGGTGCTGCGCGAGCGCCACGACGACCGCCAACAAAACGATGCGCTTCCAATAATGCAGCTGCTTGAGCAGCCAGGCGGTTGCCAGCCCGGTAAGTAGCACCGACACCCCCAGCAGCAGGGATGCCGTCGGAAAAACCTCCGCGGCTTCCATGCCTACGATGTCGGTCAGCGTGCGCAGCGCCAGCGCCATGCCGCTCAGGCTAACCGCCCAGCTGTGCCCCACCGCAACCGCCGCCACCGCACGCACCGGGATCACCCCCAGCAGGATAAGCATGGGCGCAACGATGGCGATGGGGATGCCGAAACCCGCCAGGTTTTCCACCAGCGGGGAGAGCATCCATGCCAGCACCACCAGCAGCCAGCCCGGCTCAGGGATCATCTCCTGCAGCGCGTTGGCAATGGCGCGCACACCGCCGGCTTTATCCACGATATGATACAGTAGCAGCGCTGACCACAACACCGCCAGCACGTTGATCGTCAATAACAAGCCTTTGACCTGCGAAACCCAGAACACCGAAAAGTTGAGCCCGAAAGCGAGAGTAGCAATGACAATACCCGCCAGCCAGCCGGCAAAACCCGCTTGGTGACTGCCGCGGTTGAAGAAGAGCATCAGCGCGAGCACCAGCAAGATGGGGAGGGCAGCATACAAGTATAGCATCAGGGTACTCTATTCACTAATCACTTAGAACCAAGCATGACTCACTTAATGATCACCAGGTTGGCCAGCGAAGCCAGCACGCGCTTAAAGCCCACAGTTTCGAAGTGCACATCCACTGTCTCTTCGCCGTCAGAGTCGACCTTGCTTTCGAGCACCAGCCCTTCGCCCCACGCCGCGCTGCGCACGCGCATGCCGGGTTTGTACTTGGTCTCGGGCAGCTCCACCTTGCGCGGCTGTGGTTTGTAATTGGTGGTGGAAACGCCGGTGGTCGACCAGCGCATATCGTTGAACAGGGTCTCGCGGCGCGAGTTGGAGCGCTTGCCCTGGCTGATGACCAGGTGGTCATCAATGTCAGCCAGAAAACGCGAGGGCTCGCTGTACTCCCAGTTGCCGTAGCTGGAGCGGCGCTCGGAACGCACCAGGTAGAGCTGGTTCCTGGCGCGGGTCATGCCCACGTAGAACAGGCGGCGTTCCTCTGCCATCTCTTCAGGGTCGTCTCGGCTGCGGCTGTGCGGCAGCAGACCTTCGTCCAACCCAAGGATGAACACCTGGCTGAATTCAAGCCCCTTGGCGGCGTGCAGGGTGAGCAACGTCACCGCGCCCTGTTGCGCCTGTGCAGGCTGATCGCTCTCCGCGGGCAGCGTATCCTGGTCAGAGACCAACGCAAGGTTCTGCAGGAACTCGGTGAGCCCCTTTTCAATGTAATCGTATGCCAGCCGGTGTAGCTCCTGGATGTTATCCCAGCGGTCGTTGCCTTCTTCAGTCTGGTCGTTGATATATTTCTCATAACCGGTGTCGCTGATAATGCGGTCGAATAAGGACACCAGCGAGGTCTGCCCGCGCTGCGCCACCCAATCGGAGAGCATGGCGCCGAAGTCGGCGAGCACCGGCGCAGAGCGCCCCATCTCACCCCAGTGCGGCGACTCCCCGCCCAGCACGCCCAAGTCGAGCAGCACCTCACCCATGCTGCTGCCGGCGCGGAAAGCGGCGCTTTGCAGCGCGGTGATGGTCTTCTCACCGATGCCGCGCGGTGGCACGCCGATCACGCGCAGCAGGCTGACCTCGTCGCTGGGGTTTTCCACCAGGCGCAGGAAGGCGATCATGTCTTTCACCTCGCGCCGCCCGTAGAAGCGTAGCGCTCCCACCAGGCGGTAGGGCAGGCGCGCGTGGATCATCGCTTCTTCGATGAGACGGGACTGGGCGTTAGTACGGTACATCACCGCGAAGTCGCTCGGCTTTGCCCGCCCCGAAGACAGGTACTGCGTGATGGTGTCGACCACGTAGGCGGCTTCGGCGATGTCGTCCACGGCGGTGTATTGCACCAGCTTGCTGCCCGTGCCGCGATCGGTGTACAGGTGCTTGGGGGTGCGGTTGCGGTTGTGGTCGATCACCTGGCGGGCGGCGTCAAGCACGTTCTGCGTGGAGCGATAGTTCTGCTCCAGCAGGATCACCTCGCAGCCCTTGAAGTCAGTCTCGAAGCGCTGCACGTTGCGATAGTCCGCGCCGCGCCAGCGGTAGATGGATTGGTCTTCATCACCCACCACGAAGATGTTTTTGTGATAGGAGCATAATTGCTTCAGTAACTCGTATTGTGCAAGGTTGGTATCCTGAAATTCGTCGACCAGCACGTGCTGAAATCGCCGTGCGTAACGCTCTGCCACGCCGGGCTGCTCCTGCAGCAGGCGGGCTGACACCATCAGCAGGTCGTCGAAATCCACGGCGTTGTTGGCAGCCAGCATCTCCTGGTAGCGGGTGTACACGCGTTTGACCACCTCATCGCGATAGGTGTAAATGGTCAGGTCTTCCGGCAGCAGCAGGTCGTTCTTGGCTGCCGAGATGGCTGCATGGATGGCGCCAGGGCGGTGGGTCTTGTCGTCGATGTTCAACTCGCGCAGCGCGCGTTTGATCAGGCTTTCCTGGTCGTCGGCATCGAAGATCACAAAGTTGGATTTGTACGGCAGGTAATTGGATTCGCGGCGCAGCAGGCGCGCGCACATGGCATGAAAGGTGCCCAGCCAAATGCCCTCGAGGTTTTGCTGCACCATGTTGACCACGCGGTTTTCCATCTCGCGCGCTGCCTTGTTGGTGAAGGTGACCGCGATGATGTCGTAAGCCGGTACCCCGCGGCGTTCCACCAGGTAAGCCAGGCGGCGGGTGAGCACGCGCGTTTTGCCAGAGCCGGGTCCGGCCAGTACCAGCACCTGCCCGTCACCGGCAGTGACCGCGCGGTGCTGCTGCGGGTTCAGATCGTCAAGCAGCGTGTCGGGCATACCTCAGTCCGCCCCGCCAGCGGCGTCAAGCCGAAAGTCGTAGATGCCGCCCTTGACGGGGTACTCCCGCCCGCAGGCAGCGCAGCGGATCAACGGGGGCGTGTCAGCCAGGGGCGCGCCGCAATTAGGGCAGGCGAAGAACTGGTCGCCGACGGCTTTGACTCCGTCGTGAGACGCGCGCGACTTGAGGAAAACGCTGGGTGTGAGCTGCCACCAGTTGCCGGTGAGCGAAAAGAGGCTGTCCAGCCAGACCAGCAGGCGGGTGGGCAGCAGCCTTTTGAGCAACCCCACGCGCAGGTGGCTGACGGTGAGCGTACGCTCGATGTTGAAACCCGCCTGCCGCATCCATTGCTGGATGGCGCGCGGGTGAAAGTCGAAGTTGAGCGGGATGTACTCGACCGCGTCACGGCTGAAGGGTGACCACATCTGCCGTCCGAGCATGTGCCGCAGGATCGATTTGATGTTGCGCTTATTGGCGTATTCAAGGATAAAGGCGGCGCTGGGTTGCAGTACCCTGCGCACCTGCTGGAGCGCCAGTTCAGGCTCAGCCATGTGGTGCAGCGTGCGGATCATGGTTGCTCCATCGAACACCCCGTTGACAAAGGGCAGGCGGTAGATGTCAGCGGCGATGTAGCGGTACCGGTCTGATTCACCCAGGCGCTGCTGCGCCTGCAGTAGCTGGGTGGTCGAATAATCCAGCAGTGTGATCTTCTCATACCCCTGATAACGCGGGGTGTTGCGTCCGGCACCCGCGCCTAGCTCTAGCAGGTGCTGCCCTGAAGCGGGAAGCAGGCGCTTGAGCGCCACTGCCTCGCAGCCGTCTTCGTATGCGCGTCCGCCTTTGTCCCAGAAACTGGTTTGGTAGTCAGAACCTTCGTAATCACATACAGGGGGTGTCTGCATAGTTCTCCACTCTAAAAAGGTGCGTCCGGACAGGTTTGCCGGCGGCGCCCAAAGTATCCTCCTTACCGCTGCTTCCTCTCGGACCTGGCGGGGTTCGCAGGGCTCTGCCGCGCCGGTCCCGTCCGGAGCGCGAGGTTAAGGATACCTTATCAGAGCGCTGGTGTCAACGAATCCAGTTTCACACGAATCCAGTTTCAAACGGTTTCAAACGGAATGGCAGTGTGTAGATTATTTTATCTAAAAGTGCTGCATTCAATATTTGAAAACACCCCTGAATCGTTTTATGGATCAACCGGTAACAAGGCTGGCGTGATGAGGTTTTGGCTTGGGGATGGGCATGATCGCGTGGGTGATTCTGCTCAGCTTCTTCACTGCGGTGATCAGTCCGTGGCTGATGAGCGCAAACTCGCCCATAGCTACCCCTGCCTTTGGCATCGGGATGGGTTTCGTCCTCATGCTGCTCGTTATGGGAACGCTCGTGTGCTGCGCTCGCGCCGTGGTCAAAGGTGAACGCTCCTGGGCGGTATGGGCAGGGCTGATACCCGTAGCGGTGTTCCTCTTTATGATCATCGCTGATTTCTTCATAGCCGGCTGATCCCCCCTGCCAGCCAATAAGCTGTTTTGGGTATACCATGTGAAATGGAAGTGTACCCGTTCCTCGCGGTACGTTCTCATGAGCGTACGACTCAATCAAAATTATTATGCAGAGGAGGTTACCCAACCTCCCCTGTTTGAATGCGTTTCAACTTTAGGGTGAACGACCGCGTGTGTTACCACCGTTCAGATACCTGTCTCCGACGATGAAGGCATCAAGCCATTAGCTTGCAGATCCATTGCCTTGTGACAAACCAGTGTGCAACCGTGAAATCAACCTGATACCAGTAATGCCGAGAAAAATCACCGCAAGGTCGTACAGGATCATCAACCCGCCCGTCAGGTACATGCGCCAACCCTCAAACTCATACTCGCCCGATGCCAATCCTGTCGCGCCTGCAGCTATTTGAGTCAATACCAGCGCAGCGAGCAGGATAGCGCATCCCCAGGCAATTGGCTTGGCCATAATTTTTTGACCGCAGCGCTGCCCACTACTCCGGCCCCTCGCCAGCCAGTACCACCAGGAAAAGCTCGGCAGGGTGCAGGTAATCCGGCATGAACTGACCATTGCGGATGAGATGCGACGCTGATTGGATAACCATCGCAGCGACGGGCAGCCAGACGAGAATGGTACCACCGATTGCTGATACCCGTGAAAAACGCGATTTGTTTTCCATAATCTCCTCCGTTATCAAGTCTGATCCAACCAGAATCCCAACATATGGCGTGAACTGATGATCTCATTGGTGTGGTAACTGTTATGAGCGATCACGCCCTGGATCACCTGCCGGCGATTATGACCACTTTTGGTAAAGGGCTCCTCAAGCTGCGAGTCGCTCCAAGTGCAGACTAGGTCTGCGAGTTCGCGCGCCACAGCCGCCAGTCGTGCTTTATCGGCTGTCAGGGCGTCTTCGTTTGCGGGGTCAGCGATCGGCAGCCAGTCCTCGCCCAATTCAGACTTCGGATCATTACCTTGCAGGCGGCAAAGGACGAATTCCATCCAGTAGGTCATGTGACGCAGTACTGCCCAGGGGGAGTTGAACTTTTCGCCAGGAGAGCGTGACGCCTGCTCCGCGCTTAAACCTTCCAGTGCCGGCAGCGCCGTTACGAACCAACCGTTTTCCTCTTCCAGCAGGATATTGGTAAGGGCTTCAGCCAGGTGTTTGGCTTCGCTCATTTGCACCTCCTTGTGAAGGGTTATGCCATCCCGGCGTTGATGATGTCGATGGTCAACGCCACGGTGACGACAAATGCGGTGATCATGCACACGATCACCGCGATCGAGCGCTCTTCTTTAGCGATCACTGCCGCCAGGCTGAGCAGAAGGGTAACCAGTGAGGAAATGGCGGCGGCGTAACCCACCACCCCGGTAAAGCCGGTGGGCGGGTAGTTAAGCCAGCCGTAGAGGATGACCGCAAGCGCGAGCATCACGAGGAAGAAAACGAATACCCCCAGGGCGTACTTGCCAAGGCGTGTATTGGGCCAAACCTGCATAAATACCTCCCGTTGCGGGTGGGATGACATGACAATTTATTACATTCTACAACTTTTAAGGAAGCAATAGCAGGGGCGTGCGAATGCCCCTGCTTGTATGTGGAGTTGATGATTAGGTTAACCCAGCAGGACTTTGAAAGCTTCCAGCACCATAAAGACCGGCCAGACAATGGCTTTGAGGAAGCCCAGCACGCCCATCCAGAAAGTGGAGGCTGCGCCGATGAAGTAGATGGCCGCGCCGATGAACCCAAGCCCGTAGACGGCATTAGACGCGCCGCCGTGGTGATGGTGTTTATGGCAACCTTTTTCGGTAGTTTCTATATTGATGTCCATGACTTCTCCTTTTGTATTTTCATTCAAATATACGCAGGATCGGCGTGGAGGTTTCAATGGGAACCGGTGTTGTCATTGCGAACCCCTGGACATTGGCGAACTGAAACAATCCCCTACGAAACAATCCCCTACACGAAACAATCCCCTACACGAAACAATCCCCTACTTGACACTCCCCCCTCACCGGTATACAATATCCGCAATCAAATACGCTTCTTCGGGGCAGGGTGAGAGGGTCAAACCTCAATTCCCGATCGGTGGTGACAACCCACGAGCGCGGCAGCGCGCAGGATCCGGTGGAACTCCGGGGTCGACGGTACAGTCCGGATAAAAGAAGAGCAGACTGGCAGCGGGTTTTTCACGTCTGCCTCCCTTGCCCCGAAAATCACACGTTTCGAGGCTTTTTCTTTGCGCAACACTTACGATCTCAAGTATGGTGAAAAGGTGACTGCCGACCCCGAGCGGCCGACGCTGGAGTTCCTGGCGCGCCACAACGGCTGGCTGGTGCTGTTTTCGCTGGTGCTGACCGTGGGCATATGGTCATTGGTCATTGATTGGGGCGATATACCCGCTTTCATGCTGCCCGCGCCGCGCACGGTGTGGCACAAGTTCGTGCAGATGCTGCTCGACGGCACCTTGCTACGCCACACCTGGGTCACGCTCTACGAGGTGGTACTGGGCTTGCTGGCCGGCAGCCTGGTTGCGATCTCGCTGGGCTACGCCCTATCCAAATCACCGCTGCTCGAAAAGGTAATTTCGCCGTACCTGGTGGCCAACCAGGCCGTGCCCACAGTGGCGATCGCGCCGCTGCTCATCATCTGGTTCGGACCGGGCGTCTTCTCCAAGGTACTCATTTGCGCACTCATCGTCTTCTTCCCGGTGATGGTCAACACCATCATTGGCTTCCGCGCGGTCTCTGCCAACCTCTACGACCTGATGCATTCCATGCGCGCCACGCGCGCCCAGACCCTGCGCCTGTTGGAGCTGCCGGCAGCTCTGCCGGTGCTATTCGGTGGGCTGCGCATTGGTGCGGCGCTCTCTGTAATCGGCGCGGTGGTCGGTGAGTTCGTCGGCTCTGATAAGGGTCTGGGGTTTCTCATCAACGTGGGGCGCGGACAGTACGACACTGCCCTCGTCTTTGTTTCCATCATCACACTCATCCTGCTGGCGCTCAGTCTTTACGGGCTGGCGATGCTGGCTGAAAAGCGCACCACGCGCTGGAAGGCAGCCGACCGCGGATGAAGTTTCTCATTGGAGTTATTTCATGAAAAAACTCTTGTTGCTCACACTGTTCTTGCCCACCTTGCTGTTCAGCGCCTGTGCACCTATTGCTCCCGCTGAACCCACCCCCGCTCAACTCACCCCGGTGCGTCTGCCAGTCGGATACATCCCCAATGTTCAGTTTGCCCCTTTGTATGTCGCAATCGAGAAGGGCTTCTACCGTGAAGCCGGGTTGGATGTGACCATCGATTATTCAATGGAAAACGATAACACTGTGCTAACCGCCACCGACGAGCTGCAGTTCGCTGTGGTCTCCGGCGAGCAGGTACTGCTGGCCCGCGCGCAGCAAATGCCCGTGGTGTACGTGATGGCATGGTACCAGCAGTACCCAGTGGGCATTGTCGCCAAAGCCTCCTCGGGCATCAACAGCCTGGCGGACCTGCGCGGCCGGAAGCTTGGGCTGCCCGGTCTCTACGGCGCTTCCTACATCGGCGCAGTGGCCATGCTCGATTCCGCCGGCCTAACCGAAAGCGACCTGACGCTCGATTCAATCGGATATAACCAGGTGGAAGTGCTGATGACCGACAAGGACGACGCGGTGGTGATTTATACCGCCAACGAACCCAACCAGCTGCGCGCCCTCGGCGCAGAGATCGTGGAGTTCAAAGCAGCCGATACGATGGAACTGGTCGCCAACGGTATCATCACCAACGAAAAAACACTGCAAGAAAACCCCGCGCTGGTGAGCGCGCTGGTCAATGCGACCCTCAAGGGCATTGACTATACTCTTCAGCACCCTGAAGAAGCCTTCGAGATCAGCAAGAAATACGTCGAGAATCTCGCCCAGGCTGACCAGGAAGTGCAGATGCAGGTGCTGCTTTCCTCCGCCGAGTTGTGGCGGGCGGAACGGCTGGGTTATTCTGACCCCGTAGGGTGGGAGAACATGCAGCGCGTCCTGCTGCAAATGGGTTTGCTCAAATCCGAGCTTGATCTCAACGCGGCGTTCGATAACCGCTTCATTCCATAAGGCGGCGTGGTGCGCGACGGCTTTCTCGATATCCAGCACCTGGGCATGTCCTTTCGTGATAAAAAAGGTCACCTGGAAGTGCTCAGAGACGTCAGTTTTTCGTTGGGGCAGGAGGAATTCCTGTGCGTGTTGGGTCCTTCAGGCAGCGGTAAGAGCACGCTGCTGCGCCTGATCGCCGGGTTGCTCAAGCCCACCCGGGGGCAGGTCAAATTTGGCGGTGGTGCTTGCCCACCGCGGGTGGGGCTGGTGTTCCAGTACGCCAACCTGATGCCCTGGCGAACCGTCTGGCAAAACATTGCTCTACCGCTCGAGTTGCAACAGACGCCAGCCGTCGAGATCGACAAACGCGTGAAGGAAATGATCGAGTTGGTGAGGCTGGCGGAATTCAGCCACAATTGGCCTTCTGAGCTCTCCGGTGGTATGGCGCAGCGTGTCGCCATCGCCCGCGCTTTCATCCAGGAACCCGACCTGTTGTTGCTGGATGAGCCTTTCGGCGCTCTCGACGCGCTCACGCGTGAGCGCATGGGCGCAGAGTTGCTTAACATCTGGCAGGGGCGGCGCATCCCAGTGGTAATGGTCACGCACTCCATCTCCGAGGCGCTGCTGCTGTCTGACCGCGTGCTGGTCTTCACAAGGCGGCCCGGGCAGATCACGCAGGATGTACCGGTGACCTTCCCGCGCCCACGCACGGAGGAATTGCGCTACAGCGCAGCCTTCCAGCAGCTGGAACGGGACCTGCGCGGCAGCTTGCGGGAAACGGTCAGTTGATACGGGGGATATCGAGTAGAATATTGTCCAGCAGCAGGCGCAGGTTGGCGTTGGCTTCCAGATCTTCCAACCCCTTGATGAGCGTGTTGACCGTCTTCAGCGCGCGCTGGGGCGGCAGACTGGCGGCGATGCGCCGGCAGTCTGGTTCATAATCCAGGTTCACCAGCTTATATTCCACCCCGTTATTCATCAGCAGAAGATCGCGCGCGAAAGACAGCCACACTTGCAGCATCAGGCGCAGCTGCTCGCGGTTGCGCGCCAGGTTTTCGGATGCCGCGAAGCGTTCCCTATGGTTGAGGGGCAGTAATCGAATCAACTCATCCAACCAGCCGCGGCGTTTTTCGAGTGTGGCGGGGTCGGCAGCCATCTGGCGCGCCATGCCGGTACGCCCGCTCGCCAGGTGGGCATACAACCGGGCATCCGCAGCGGGGATGTTCCAGCGCTTCATCAGCGCGTCCTCCAGCGTTTCCACCGGCACCGGGCGCAGGCGCAGGATCTCGCAGCGCGAGGAGATGGTGGGCAGCAAGGAATCCGCCGCATCAGCCGTGAGCAGCAGGATGACGCTGGGAGGAGCTTCTTCGAGCGTTTTCAGTAACGCGTTCTGCGCGTTGGCATTTGCCAATTGAAAATTAAGCAGCAGTGCTACGCGGGAATGTGCTTCATAAGGGGTGAGCGAGAGGACGCGCTGTAGATCACGCACCTGCCCCACCTTGATCATGCCGCCTTCGGTTTCCGGTGTAATCATGTTAAGGTCGGGCAGTTGCATGTGTGCGGTC
>JBCFBD010000152.1:0-2157 GCA_038562455.1 Anaerolineaceae bacterium
TGGACAGCTTGGTCTGTCATTTGAGAGTTCCTCCTTTTTGTTTTGCCAAACTCAATTATGGCAGGAACTCTCTCTTTTTTGTCCTTTCCGCTGCATCTAACGACTTTTGAAACTGTAACAATGGCTTTGCTTTACTTTGCAGATATTTCAATCTATGGTATAAGAAAAGTACCCTGCTGTGTTCGTGATGCGGCCATCAAGTTTTGTACCAACACTTCCAAAAGTGGTTCAAGCTCACAACAGGTGATGTGATAGACCCCGGTCAAGACTGATCCTGCAGGGAGAACCAGTCCTGCAATTTGCAGGTTCAAAACATCACCGCACACGGCATGGCGGGGAGGCCTTATTCAAATCGGGGGTTTCAACAACTGGACAACAAAGATTTAGCGGCTGAGTCTCTTTTTTGAGATGACGAGGTGGAGGTTCCTTCTCGCGGGAGAAGTGTTAACCCGGTTTCCGGGGAAAATCGATAGATCAGCGGATGCCTCCGAAACCTATCACAGGTTTCAATCTTCATGTTTCAAGCAAAAACAAAACCGAAGGGCGACCTCCGGCACAAAATACGCTTGGTGAGCAGATCGGCTTCAGGTCTGATAACGTTGAAGCGTTTTGTGCATTTAAAAGGAGCGCGCCATGGATACGAAAGATTTGCTGAAACGTGTAAAAGAAGACAAAATCAAATTCATTTCCTATCAATTTACCGACATCAACGGGGTGGTCAAGTCGCTGGACGGTCCGGTAGATCGTCTGGAAGAAAGTATCGATAACGGCATCTGGTTTGACGGTTCCTCCATCGAAGGATTTGCCCGCATCCAGGAAAGTGATATGCATTTGCGCGTGGACCCCGAGACCTATGCCATCCTGCCCTGGTCGCCGGATGAACTGAAACGCGCCAGAGTGCTGTGCGACATCCTGCGCCCCAACGGGGAAGCATTTGAAGGCGACCCACGCGGCAGGTTGAAAGCTAACCTGAAAAGGCTGAAAGAAGAACGCGGCTGGACGATGAATATTGGCCCGGAACCGGAGTTCTTCCTTTTCCTGCGCAACGGCTCTGAGTCCATTCACCCCGTGCCTTACGATATCGGCAGTTACTTTGACTTTTCCGCTAATGACCAGGCAGTAATTGTGCGCACAGAACTGATGTCTGTGCTGAAGCAAATGGGTCTGAACGTCGAGGTGGGGCATCACGAGGTAGCGCTTGGGCAGCACGAGATTGATTTTCGCTTTGACGACGCCCTCAAAACTGCGGATAATGTGCTCACCTTCAAATCTGCCATCAAAGCCATTGCAGCCAAGCACGGCTTGATCGCTTCTTTCATGCCCAAGCCGATTTTTGGAATCAACGGATCTGGCATGCACTGTCACCAATCCATCAGTAAAAATGGCGACAACCTGTTTTACGACGAGCATGACCCGAACCACCTGTCGCAAATTGCCTATGGATACATAGCCGGGCAATTGGCGCACGCACGGGCATTATCTGCGGTTGTCGCCCCCAGTGTAAACTCGTATAAGCGGCTTGTTCCAGGCTACGAAGCACCGGTCTATATCGGTTGGGCGCAGGTCAATCGCTCGGCGCTCATCCGCATACCGATGGTTTCTCCTGGTAATAAGAACGGGGTGCGCATAGAATTACGCTTCCCGGACCCATCCGCTAATCCATATCTTGCATTTAACGCTATGCTTGCCGCTGCATTAGATGGGATCGACCGCAAGCTGGCCTGCCCAAAATCGTTGAACAATGTGAATGTTTACGAACTGAGCGAACAAGAACGCGCTGACATGGGCATAGACGTGCTTCCGGGCTCGCTCAAAGAGGCAGTGGATGTTTACCAGACCGACAAGCTTCTGCATGCAGCGTTGGGCCAAACGCTCTCGGATAAATTTGTGGAAACCAGGTTGGCGGAGTGGGAGGATTACAGGATTCACGTTTCCGACTGGGAAGTCCGGCGCTACCTGGAAGCAATCTAAGCCCGGCTGATTGTCCGCAGGCTGCATATTTGGTATGATAAAGATATGCAAAAACGATCCATATTGAATATTCTTGTGTGCCTGACTTGCGCGCTCGTATTCAGCGCCTGTCTGCCCGCCTGGGCTAGCATAGACCAGCTGCCCTGGATAGAACAGGGGCAGGTCCTTTTTGCGGACGATTTTTCT
>JBCFBD010000153.1:0-2155 GCA_038562455.1 Anaerolineaceae bacterium
GATTCAGCGCCAATCTTAGTAGCGACAGCATTTTCCTTTCCCAGATTCTCTTCAACAAATCCGATCACTTTGGCCAGAGTGTTGTAATCTACGAGGATCAGGTCTTCGCGGCGCGGAATGCCGTAATGGGTGCGAATGGCGGCGAATAATTCAGCCTGCTTCACGGTATCAATACCGAGGTCGGCTTCCAAATCCAGGTCAAGGTCGAGCATCTCAACCGGGTAACCGGTTTTCTCACTGACCTCAGCCAGTACGTATTGCTTGATGGCTTGATTCTCTGATCCAGACTCAGCTTCCATAACCGGTGATGCAATTGGGGCTATCGATGCCATAGCTTCGACCTTTTTGGGAAGATCTGCTGCGGCTGTAACGGCCTCTGGCATACTGACCGCTTTCACGACGTTCGATGTCGCCCAAAGGGTCGGTAATTGACCATATTGCCAGTTGGCATGCATCGGCTCATGGGCAGGAACTCCCTGATCTTTGATGCGCAGTGTTCGCTTCACCAGTTCTGTTTCAGCACTCTCATAGCCGCTTACCGCTGCGAGCCATTGGGCGTATTTTGCACGGTCGATCCTATCCCCTGTACCGGGAATGCGGTGCATCAGGGTCATGGCAATCTGAGAGCCAAACCCGGCTCCCAAACGCAGGGCATATTGAGGGTTGTAAGCACCTCCCTTCGAGAGGTTGAGATCACCCAGCTCGGGATCTGGTTCGAAACCGTCCTGCACGAAGGCGATCGGAGGAACGATACCTGTTTCCAACGCTTTTGTAACCACGGCGTCTTCTATGCCTACGCCCATCGCATGGCCGGTGAAACCCTTGGTATTTGCAATGATCACCCGGTTGGCTGAATCGCCAAAGGTGTGGCGCAGGGCATGGATCTCAGCACTGGCGCTTCCACCGCGGGCGGGAGTATAAGTTTCATGTGACATAAAAACTGTTTCAGCCGCGATTGTGTGGCGATCGATACCAAAGCGTCTTTCTGCCGTTTGCATCAGGCGGTCCATCACCTCGCTCACGTGATTGACATCCAAACGCGTGCCATGGAAGGCACTGTTGGCGGTATGGGTGGCCAGGATCTCGGCGATGCCGCGGACACCACGTTCACGGGCCGCGTCTTCACTTTCGATCACCAAGGCAGCGGCGCCCATACCAATGACCAGACCGTTGCGGCGTTTGTCAAACGGGATCGCCGCCATACGTAATTCTCCTTCGGTCGTGGCTGCTCCACTGGCAAACATACTGGATCCGATCCATGCCAGGGAATTTTCGTTCGCTACATCATCCCCAGCCACAATCACCACACGGCGGCAGCGACCGGTGCGGATCCAATCTTCGGCGATCGAAACCGCATGTGTTGTTGTTGCACAGGCAGCATTGACATGTGTATTTGGACCACGCGCACCAATATGCTCCGCAAACTGGGAATGTCCCATCGATAGCACCCTGAAAACATACCTGCGATCAAAATGGTAATTGCTATCTTTGATCTTGGTTTCCAATTCAGCGGCACGCCGGTGTAGATTATCCAATAATGGAGAATTCGCTGTTTCTTTTGAAGATTTGATGGTGTCGATGAGAGAAGTCACCTCATCCAATTGTCGTTCCAGGATCTTTACTTCATAGAATCGATCCGCTTCTTCAATAGCACGATTCAAACCGGGGAATGCTGATCCAAAAATAACACCAGTATCATCGCGCATCGATTCGGGCAATTTCCAGCGATCCGGCAGGAATGTTCCTTTTGTTGTTTTCTTGAATGACATGACAAGAGGAATACCTGCATTACGCAGCGCTTCGATTCCGGCCGCAATGGCTAATTTTGAAGCAATATCCAGCGCTTCCACGCGGTCTTCGGCGATGCCAAACTCGTCGGCAAGATCAAACTTCCCACCCTGCCCTGCCAGCTTGATGACCTGGTCAATATCATCGATCTCTTCCATCACCGCGCCGGCATCACTCTTCACCAGGCGGGTAACGTGTTTATCCAATATTGCCTGTCGGGAACTTCCATCGATCGGTTCGATCATCATCTGCCCGTGAAGAACACGGTCAAAATTATCATCCTCAAATACGTGTCCTTCTTTCCCGGGGAGACCAAGTCCAATACCCGTCACCACAACCGAGCCAGTAATCGGGAGGGTTCCGGGAG
>JBCFBD010000066.1:0-14125 GCA_038562455.1 Anaerolineaceae bacterium
TGCGCCCATCATCCCCGTGCGCCCCGCGCCATACACCAGCCTAATGCCGTTCTGCGCGATCAAGCGTCCGGTGAGGTGCGCCGCCTCGTAGTAAATCGGAGCCAGCCCGTCCGCTGAGCCGCAGAACACTGTGATGGATGGATAGGGATAAGCCATGTAAAGACCTTTCTTTTTATACTACAGATTCAACGATTATAGCGTAAGGGTGATCACTTTGAAGACTCCGTTTACGCAAAATGTGCTTGTGAATCCTGTAATTATTCCCCGAATTTCATTTGTAAAAAACCAATTGGCAAGTATGATTAAATAGACAAAAATGGTGTGGAGAGGGTGCTTTGTCATTATCCTATTCTGAAAATTCGTACAGGTAAACATATGCATTTTCCTTCTTTGAGTAAGATTCGTCCCTCACAGGCTTTTTTGGTACTTGCTATCGTTCTGGCTAGTGCAATCAGAGTTGGATTCATTCTCGATTCATCATTCCCCATAAACGATGGCGGGCTTTTTTACACGATGACTGAAGAATTGCTTGCAAGTAATTTTAGTTTACCTGAACATACGAACTACAATCAACTGCAAACCCCTTATGCTTATCCGCCGCTCGCTTTTTACTTATTGGGGTTTCTGACAAAATTTTTAGGATGGGATATGATATCCCTTTTCCGTTTCCTGCCTGTTATCATTTCTTTAATTACAATCCCAGCATTTTATTTTCTTATTAAGACGATGAAGTTCGATGATCTGCTGATCGGACTCTCAGTATTGATTTTTTCACTGCTGCCAATAACTTTCGAATGGTTAGTAATGGGCGGAGGTGTCACGCGCGCTCCAGGTTTCTTCTTTTCACTACTAACCATTAGGAGTATATATCTTTTATATACGCGCGAAAAAAAGGCTGATATCGTCCTTGTAACCCTGTTTTCTTCGCTCACAATCCTCTTTCACCCGGAATCCGCCATTCACACAGTGGCGGTAGCCTTGGCGTTCTTCTTCATACTGGGTCGTTCAAAAAAGACTTTAATAAAATCCCTTGCTATTGTTGGCTTAGTTCTGATTTTGACGTCTCCATGGTGGATACAGGTGGTAATCGTGCATGGCTTCGACCCATTCTTATCAGCCGGCAGTACCGGTTTTTACGAGTTGGGTAGTTTTCTTTCCTTGTTAATATTCGATTTTTCTGGAGAAATTGGTCTTACTTCGATTGGATTCCTGGGTCTGATTGGACTTTTCTTATCAATTTCCAGGAAACAACTTCTATTGCCAGTTTGGTTGATCGTTACCTATGTGATTGAACCTCGCAGTGGTCCATTATATATGGCTCCTGCAATGTCAGTATTAGCCGCAACGACCATTTTAGTTTTAAGCAGACAAATCGGTAAAGCCTTTTTAAAATCAGGATCCGCTTCAGAAAACCCATTTGCCCCGTTGCCCAATAAAATTCTTCTCACTTTGCTGGTGATACAATGGAGCTTTTCTTCAGCTTTCACGATGAACCAACTCATAACAACACAGACCCTTAAGCAATCGGATCTTGCTGCAATAAAATGGGTGAAGGAAAACACCAGTGATGACAGTCAATTCCTTATCCTCACCGGTTTGCGCTCTTTTCGTGACCCCTTGGCCGAATGGTATCCGACGCTTACTCAACGTGAAAGCATTACGACTGTTCAGGGTAAAGAATGGAAAAAAGATGTCGATTTCTCCAAAATACTCGAAACCAACTCGGATTTTCAAATGTGCGCGTTCCACCGGTCACAGTGCATTGAAAATTGGGTGGATGATAATCAAATGGAATATGATTACATAATAATTAGGGCTTCAAATTTACTATTGGAAGACAAAAGGATTATTCAAACCAATGGCTTGAACAGTCCCTCCACAATTTGGCTTGAAGACCATTCCCCGGTATTTCAAAATGCAGATATAGAGATTTTTCGATATGGCGATTACCTCAATTGATCTGTTATATCGATAAAATCATAAATATTTGAATAACCCGAATAGAACGTTCGATTCTCTAAAAGTGGGCTTGTAGAATTAAAATATTTATTAAGAATTACCCGAAAAGTATTCACCGGCGTAACATCATCGGAAAGTAACTGATACTCCTGATCTGGAAAATAAATCGCGTTTAATATGTGAAATTTTTGATTGAGGTCAGACTTTTCATAATCATCCTGGAAAAAATCCGCCCCAGGTCCGTGATCTCCTTGGATAATGATGACAGCATCAGGCGAATCCAAAATGAGTTGACTTACTATTGTATTAATCCTGACGTCGATGAAACTTACTTGGTCACAATAGCCATCGATATAGGTTTGTCTGTTATCAAGTTCAACGAATTCATTATTGTCTCGCAAGTCATATTTTTTTTCTGGAATTGTGATACGACCATCTGAAGAAAAAACAAACGGAGGGTGTGGGATTAACAGGTGCGCGTAAACGAAAATTGGCTTATCTATTTTTTGAAGATTGTTAATTTCGTCTAAGATATTCTCAATTCCTAGCGAGTGCCAAATATATTGCGTTTTCCAAAAGAAGAGTGATAGAAAAGTATTGTTGACCAATACCTCAATGAACGGGCTTGGATATAATGGGGGTGCGATGTAGTAATTGCTTGTATGAACATTTATTTGGTCAAATGGGGTTCTAAAAGTGATTGTTTTATATCCGACCTGTCGAAGGAATTGAAACAACATATTTTGATTGATCAATAAGATTGGAAAAGCCGTGTCGTCTCCAGAAACATCAACCGCGGATTGAAGATCTTGAATATAAGAAAAATTTAAGGCGGATGAAATTGAAAAGCGTGTTTGATTGTAATTGGTCTTTGCATCACGAATCACGAGAAAACCCAGGTCACTCAATCGGGTCGCCAATAGATAGCTATCATTCCCGCAAAGATCCGCAATTACCTCCTGATCTCCATATCCGTCTAAAACTATGTAATAAATATCCTCAGTGAAATTTGTTTCTTTTGGTAAGCCATCAATAACTTGCTTTGAATAGGCAGACCATAATTCTTGTGTCTTATCTTCCCTGGTAATTCCAGATTCTGAATTGCTTGACACGGTCGCGACCATCTGAAATGTGATTAAAATCACTAATGCTACTGTCGAAAAATCCATGAATACGGAGATTGGCTGCAAGTCGTTTTTAATTTTCAACAGCAGAAAGCCTAATATAATAATTCCAAGAACACCCAAAAAAAAGATTGCATACTGCCCAATTATTGTGGTTAGAAATACACGAAATTGGAAAAGAAAGCTCTTCTCATTAATTAATATTTCGTAAATTCCGTCGAGATTGACTAAAACGAGCATGCTGCAACTGGTGAGAATTGCTGATTTATAAAATTGTTTGTTAAAGAAGTAAATCAATTTGAATATGGAAAAACTGATAGCAACCCCAATAATACAAATTGGAATTATCTCCCATTTTGGACTGGGAGCTTTCAATCCAACGTAATACACCAAAATGAAAGAAATCGTTATTAGATATGGATGCAAGGATATTTTCTTCAAAAGACACCCACCTCCTGGCAAGTTATAGCTATGAGTGTAATTAAACAAATTTTCTAAATAAATACAAGCCAAATTTCAACTCATCCAAAATTTACCATTCGCATCTTTCCATCTCTTTTTTCGTATAATCTTTATCATCACATCAGGAGGTCCGCATGCCCCCCATTCTCGAAGTGCACGACCTGGTAAAGAAATACGACGATTTCACCGCGGTCAAAGGCATCACCTTTGACATCCAGGAAGGTGAGATTTTCAGCCTGCTGGGACCGAACGGCGCAGGTAAGACCACCACGATCTCGGTCCTCTCCACCCTCTTCTCCCCCACCAGCGGCGACGCCACCATCTGCGGGTATTCCGTTACCCGTGAGCCGATGGCGGTCAAACGCTGCATCGGCGTGGTACCGCAGGAGCTGGCGCTCTACGAAGACCTCACCGCCCAGGAGAACCTCAACTTCTGGGGCAGCATGTACGGGCTCTCCGGCAAGACACTCTCCACGCGTATAGATGAAGTACTTGAGCAAATCGGACTCAAGGAAAAAGCCAAGCAGCGCATCAAGACCTACTCCGGTGGGATGAAGCGCCGCGTCAACATCGGCGTTGGGCTGCTGCACAAGCCGCGCCTGCTCTTTATGGACGAGCCCACCGTGGGTATCGACCCACAATCGCGGCGCGCCATCCTCGACTCGGTCAAGGAACTCAACCGCCAGGGCATGACAGTGCTATACACCACCCACTACATGGAAGAGGCTGAGGAGCTCTCGCACCGCGTGGGCATCATCGACCACGGTGAGTTGATCGCGCTGGGCACACAGGACGAACTCACCCGCCAGGTGCAGGAGACCGATACGCTTATCCTGCACATCGGTGAAAACGAGGACCCCAATGCGCTGATTGACGCGCTGATGGATGTGCCCGGCGTGCTGCGTATCACCCCCACCGACCATGAGGTTGCCATCGTCACCCCCTCCGCTGAGGAACTGATCGCTCCGGTGGTCACCCGCGCGGACCGGCTGGGCATCAAGGTGCACTCCATTGATATCCGTGAGCCCAACCTTGAAGCGGTTTTTCTGCACCTTACCGGTCGGGCGCTGAGGGATTAAATAATGTCTACGCGCAAATTATTCTACATCGCGCTGAAGGATGTGCGCCTGATCTTCCGCGACCGCTCAGCACTAATTCTCATGCTGCTGGCACCCTTCCTCCTCACCATTGGCATGGGTGCGGTAACCGGACGTTTTTCCGGCAGCAACACCAACAGTGGCATTGCGGATATCCCCCTGGTCATCGTCAACGCTGACGAAGGTCAACTGGGTAGCGCGCTGGTGGAGATGTTCACCTCCACTGACCTTGACGCGCTGCTCGACACCACCCTCTCCGCCGACCTGGTTGCCGCGCGCGCCGCGGTGGACAACGATGAAAGCGCTGCAGTCATATTCATCCCCGCCGGTTTCACCGACTCCATCATCCCACCCCCGCAGCAGTCCGCACCATTTGAGCTTGTGCAGGTCGAGTTCTACGCCAATCCTACCCGCCCCACCAGCGCCGGTATCGTACGCGCCATTCTCGATCAGTTCCTTGCCAAGGTTGAGGTCGGGCGAATCTCCGGCGAGGTCACCGTCACCCATCTGCTCAAGAGCGGATTGATCACCCCTGAACAAGCCCCTGCGATCGGCATGAGCGTGGGGCAGCAACTCGCGCAAACCTCCGGTGGTAATTCATCCATCACGCTTAAAAATGTGAGTGGTGAAGGCACCCCAATTGAATTCGATATCCTTTCCTATATGGCGCCGGGCATGGCGCTAATGTTCTTGATGTTCACCGTCACCTACGGCGGGCGGTCGCTGCTGGTGGAGAACCGCCAGGGCACGCTGGCGCGCCTGCTGGTTTCACCCACCACGGTCACTGAGGTGATGGGCGGCAAAGTGACGGGCATCTTCCTCACCGGGGTGATGCAACTGCTCATTCTCATCGGCGGCACTTCGCTGCTTTTCCAACTGAAGTGGGGCGACCCGTTGGCAGTGCTCGCGTTAGTGTTAGCTGCCGCCTTTGCCGCAACAGGCTGGGGCATGATCATCGCCGCGCTGCTCAAAACCCCGGGGCAGATCGCCTCGGTAGGCTCTGCAGTGATGCTCATCTTCGGTTTGCTGGGCGGCAGCTTCTTCGACGTGACCATGCTGCCCAATTGGGTACAGACCGCCAGCCTGATCTCACCCAACACCTGGGGGATGCGTGGGTTCCTCAGCCTGGCGCGCGGCGGCACCATCGTCAGCGTCACCACACCCATCCTCGCGCTTGTCATTATGGGCGGGGTGTTGTTCATCGTTGCCGTGGTGTGGATCACAAAACGCGGCCTGGCGGGAAAGTGAGGAGGATGGCGTGAAAAAGATCTTCGCAATTTTCCTCAAAGACACCCTGCTGCGCTTCACCAGTCCCATCGAATGGGGATTCTTCCTCATCTTGCCCATCATTTTCACTTTTATACTCGGTGGCGGCACAGGCCAAAGCCAGGACCAGCGCATCTATTTTTACGTTGTCGATCAGGCGAATTCGCCGCTTTCCTCCTCGCTGGTCAGTGAGCTGGAAAGGTCAACTGCGGTGCGCCCGGGGGTGATAAATTACGACGAAGCGATTGCGGACTTTAATGACCATCAAATCGCAGCGCTGCTCATCATCCCGGTTGATTTCACGCTCGAGAACCTGCGCTCAGGCAGCGCCGATGTAGAGTTGCGCCAGCAACCCAACAATCTGAGCGCTTTTGCTATTCAACAAGGCGTCAACACTGCGCTCACGCGCATTAGCAGCGCGGTCGATATCGCCACCGCCAGCGTCAACCAGGCGGAAGCCGTCCGCCCCTTCCCTTCTGAGGTGGAGCGCCAGGCTTATTTTGACGCCTCGCTGGATGATGCCTATGCGCAACTGGAGACCGCACCTTCGCGCATCAGCGAAGTGCAAGCCAGCACAGCAGACCAGGTTGAATATGACCCCAATGCCAACAGCGCGGCCGGTCAGATGATTACCTGGGTATTCATTCCCCTTATCGGACTCTCCGCCATGTTCGCCATGGAGCGTCAACTTGGTACACTGCGCCGCATTCTCGTCACCCCCACCAGCAAGGCTACCTTCCTTGCCGGCACCGTCCTTGGGCAGGTGCTCACCGCAGTCGTACAGATGGCTATCCTCATCACCTTCGGTGTGTTCGCACTCAAGCTTCAGTGGGCGAATGCCCCGGCTGCCACTGCCCTGGTGGTTGTCAGTTCAGCACTCGCTGCCGGCGCGCTTGGCACTATGCTCGGCACCTTCGTCAAGACCGAGGCGCAGGGCAACGGCTTGAGCATCATGATTGGTATGGTGTTAGCCATGCTCGGCGGCTGCTGGTACCCCCTTGAGCTCTTCCCGCAGGTGATGCGCAGCGCCGCCCAAGCGCTGCCCACCTACTGGTCGATGCAGGGCATGCTGGATATCCTGTTGCGCGGTCAAGGCATCGAGGGCGTGTTGCTGGAGTCAGTCGTGCTGCTCGGCTTCGCGCTGCTGTTTTTCCTGGTCGGAGTGTTGAGATTCAAGTACGAGTAAATCGAGTTAATCAGTAAAGGCATAAAACAGAGACCTGCTTTGGACTAAGCAGGTCTCTGTCTATTCCTAAATTACCGCGGTTAGATCACCGGCACTTCGAATGTGTTATCCGCGATCTCGATGCTGTTCGCCACCAGCTTTTCCAGGAATCTCGGGCGCAGACCAGTGGGCTTTAGGCTGCCCAGTACCACGCCATTGCGAATGCCGGTCTGGTGGAAGACGAAGATATCCTGCATCACGATCGTGTCACTTTCCATCCCCTGCACTTCTGAGACCTGCGTGACGCGGCGAGTGCCGTCCTTCATGCGTTCCATATGAATGACCAGCTCGATGGACGAAGCCACCTGTTCGCGGATGGCTTTCAATGGTATTTCCATGCCCGCCATCAGCACCATGGTTTCCACCCGGCGCAGCGCGTCACGTGGACTGTTGGCGTGCACCGTGGTCATTGAACCATCATGACCGGTATTCATCGCCTGCAGCATATCCAGCGCTTCGCCACCGCGGCACTCACCCACCACAATGCGGTCAGGGCGCATGCGCAGCGCGTTGATCACCAACTGGCGAATGGTGATCTCTCCCTTGCCCTCGATGTTCGGCGGGCGCTTTTCAAGGCGCACCACATGCCGCTGGCGCAGTTGCAGCTCAGCGGTATCCTCGATGGTAATAATGCGCTCTCTTTCAGGGATGAACGTTGATAGCATGTTCAGAAAGGTCGTCTTACCGGAACCCGTCCCACCGGAGACCACCAGGTTAATGCGCGCTTGCACGCAAGCCTTTAGAAAGTTCGCCAGCGGAACGGTCATTGTGGTATTGGCGATCAGGTCCTGCGCGGTAAAAGGACGCGCCGCGAACTTGCGGATGGTCAGGATCGCTCCATCCAGCGCGAGTGGTGGGATGGTTGCATTGACACGATAACCATTCGGCAGGCGGGCGTCGACCATCGGAGAGGTTTCATCCACCCTTCTGCCGATGGGCGACACGATGCGGTCGATTACCCGGCGCAAATGCATATCATTATCGAACCTCACATTCGTTGGTTCGATCATACCGAACTTCTCCACAAACACCTCATCATACCCGTTCACCATGATCTCGGTAATATCGGGGTCTTTTAACAGCGGTTCAATCGGACCATACCCGACGATATCTGCCACCACCCACTCCAGCAACTGGTCGCGCGTATCACGGTTGTACAGTAGTTTCTCCTCCTCCAACACCTGGTAGAAGCTCTGTTCGATCATCGCCCGGATCTTTTCAGGGTCTATCGCACCGCCGTTGATGGAGTTGTTTTCTGAAATCAGATCTTTTTGTACCGCGTCGCGCACCAGCAGGAAGTCTTTTTCAAGTTCTGCAATGTGCTGACTTTTTTCGCTGACCTGCGCTTGCGAATCTTTTTTCATTGCCGGACGGTTGGTAAACATGAGCTTCTCCTGAAATCGGTTTGGGGTCCAACCACTCAGTCGATGGACGGGACCTGAAGTTCTCTGCCAAAGGTGATGGTCATGCTTTGGGGTAGTTTATTGGCGGCGATGATCGCGCTGGTGCTGGAAAGGTTTTCCGCGGCGAAGAAAGGCAGGGTTGTCCCATTAGGCGCAGCGATGGTTCGCATGGTGTAAATCTCACTGATCTGCTCCTCCGCCTGCTGATAGGATTCCACAGCCAATTGATAATCGCCCTGGTCCATCAGCCCATTCCCCGCAGCCACCAGGATGTATAATCTTGAACTGGTCGGGGCTTTGTTCAGCACGTCTGCTTTGCTAAAGGCATAGCGGTAATAGGATCCAGCGTTCTCGTAATCATTCATTTTGGCAATCGTATGACCCAGCGCTATTTGAACCTCATATAACTGCAACTTGTTTTCACTCAATTCAAATGCCAGGATCTCCGCCTGCTCAAGGGCGTTACGTGCATCGTTGTATAAACCAACCTCGTAATACTTCTTCCCCAGCGCGAAATAAGACTCCAGCAGCAACTGTCTGGCATTGCCATTGGCATATCCCGGGTCTGACGCCACAACCTGCCCCAGGCTCTTCACCGCCTGGCTCCAATTCAGTTCGATTACATTTTGGAACGCCACCTGGTATAACTGGGCGGCTTTCAATGCCCCTTGCAGATCAGCGCTGCGCGGGTTCAGGTTCACCGCCTTGTTCAGATAATTGACCGCGCTTGATATGGATGAAAAGGTCTGGTAGGGTTCCTGCAGCAGCGCATTGGCGGTCTGGCTGTATTTCATTTCCAACAGGTTACTGCTCACCTGTTCCAGGTTGCCGCGTTCACTGGCAAAAGCCCGGCTTTGCGGGATCATTGCCACTGCTTTGCGGTAATACTGTTCCGCCAGTCCGATGTCCTCTACAGTCGTGTCAGTGCTTTCCAGCATGACGATGATACTGCGCAAGTAACTGTTTAGTAGCTGCTCTTTCATCACAGGGTCGTTCAGATCAGGTTCAAGCACCAGCGCTGCCTCATACGCGTTGATCGCGGCGCGCCAGTCCTGCTCCTGGTAAGCTTCGTCTCCGGACTTTAGGTACGCGGCAATCTGAATGCCTTCTGCAGCCCGCGTGATCATACGCTGCACATCCCATAATCCAGGTGACGCGTCTTCTATCGACTGAAAGACAACCAGCGCTTCAGGGTACATTTCCTCATTCAACAACTCCACCGCTCGCTGGTAGCGACCTTCCAATTCCAGCAGCGCGTTGGTGCTCTGCTCAAGCTCCGGCAATCCCGGGTAATCCGGATCCAAGGCACGCATCCGTTCCACCAGCTCTGCAGCGATAGCAGGTTGGCCAGCGCTCAACAGATCCCTGGTTTGTTGTTCCAGCAGCGAAGCCTGTGAAGTTTTGCTTTCACTAACCCCTTGCGAGACCAAGTTACTCAAAACAAAATACGATCCGATAAAAATGATCAGCACCATCGCGATGCTGAAGATAGTGAAAGCACTCATCCTCAAGGTCTTGCGGGTCTTCTGCTTCTTTTCCACCAATACATGCTTTTGTTCAAGCTCAATCAAGGACAACCGCATGGCAAGATCCTTTTGGAACTCAACCAGGCGCGGGTTGTCAGGGTAACGTTCTAATAGCACGAGCAGTAATTCGCCGCACTCGGTAAATTTCGCTTGCTGGAAACGTTCCATTAAATTCAAATAATCGGGGTCGTTATATAAATTTCTCTCACCTTGCTGCTGGTCGCTCATGTGCGGATTCCTCGTGTACGCATGATTTGAGCTGGCTCTTCAATCATCGCGCTCAATACCTATACCTTCTAAAAAATACTCAATAATCGCGGCACAGCCGGCGCAAGGATCACGATTAAGATTGCCGGGAAGATGAATACCGCTAATGGAATGATCATTTGGGCCGGCAGCTTGTTGGCGATTTCACGCGCACGATACTGACGCATGATGCGCATTTGCTGCGCCTGGCTGTGTAGAACCTCCGCATAGCTCATGCCCATCTTTTCCGCCTGCACAATGATGGTGATAAAATTCGTCAGATCGTCCACATCGAGCCGGTTGCTCATATTCGTCAAAGCAGTGCCACGCGAGACCCCCATTTCCATCTCGTGAATGGTGCGCTTAAACTCCCTTCCCAGGTCTGTCTCCCAGTATTCCGTGATCTTCTGCAGCGACTGGTCAAATCCCATCCCTGCGGCTGCGCACACCGAAAGCATGTCCAGCGCGTCTGGTAATCCGCGTTGAATCTCGCTCTGGCGCGCCCGAACCTTTGAACTCAACCAAGAAGTGGGCAGCACGTAACTAAGTAATAGCACGAGCACCGCCAGTGCACCTCTCGTCAACGAAAGGTTCGCCAAATCTCTCAACATCAAGAAAGCCACCACCAATCCGAAAGCGAATAGAAGAAACCGCAATGCCGAAAACTGACCTGCGTGCAGTCCACCCGGGTAGCCTGCCACACCCAGCTGGTGTTCCAGCCGGTCCAGAGCCGTTTGAGGGGCGAACCTGCTCAAAAACGCCAGAGCTGATTTGAACCAACTGCCGATTGTCCGGTTGAATAACGATCCGCTCGTTTCGCGCAGCAGGATTTTGCGTTTGGAATTTTCAATGGGTTCTTCTTCGCGCCCCATGTACTGATCCAGCCGGTTGGTGATCTTCGAACCTCGCTTATACCAGGTGGAAACTCCAAGTACGACGATGATCAGTCCAAGCAGCAGCACCGCGATGCCGGCATAGATCAGCAGCAGATTTGTGTTGAGAAGTTCCAGGTTCATCTTCTATAAGCTCCCTAGACCCGAATTCTCACCATGCGCCTGATCAAGATATTACCAATGATCACACTGATGAGCGCCAGCACGAACGCCGCCTGCGTGAAGAATTCGGTTTTCACCGATTCGAAATACTCAGGATTGATCAAAAAAACCGCTATGCCGGTGATGAATGGCATCAACGACAGGAAGTTCCCCACATATCGGGCATACGCGGTCAACGACTGTATTTCGCCAAACAAATGTAATCGATCGCGGATTGTGCTGATGGTAGCCTCGAGCACCGTGGAAAGGTTGCCGCCCACCCGGGTGTTGATGATGATCGCGGTGACCACGATCTGCAGGTCATCGCTCTCCATGCGCTCTGACAAGTTCAACAACGCCTGCTCTAATGGAATGCCAAAACGCACCTCACGCAATACCCGCCCATATTCCGACGCTGAGGGTTCATTCACTTGTTCCGCCATCATATCCAGCGCTTGCATTAGGCTGTAGCCAGCCTGCACTGCCCCTTTGATCATGATCAGCACATCCAGCAGTTGTTCATGGAACCTGCGCTGCCGCCTTGCGATTGCCTGGTCCAGCAGGATGGGCGGCACCAACAGCGCGATCCCACCCAGGAACATACCGCCCAGGATATTGTTGGTGATCACCCACCCGAGCAGTAAGCCCAGGGTGGTCGCGACAATACGAATGAGAATGAATTCGGTATCCGTGATCTCCCAGTATGCGCTGGAAATTTTGACCTGTAATTTTTCAGAAGAGAATACACCCAGGTACCGGTTGATCCAACTGCGAAATCTGCCCAGCTCCTCTTTGCTCAACACCACGCGCGAGGCCGGCCTGAAACCGCTATCCGCCTGATCAGCCCCGCTTTCCACGTAATCCGTTATTCTCCCTCTCACCGCCGCCGACGCGCGCAGGCGGAGCATGAAAACCCCCGTAACGATCACTCCCAATGTGCAAAGGATGATTACGCCAAGCAGGATGGTATTGGTTGAATCGGTCAACAAGGACGTGGTCTCCATTGATCGCTAGCCCAATTTCGAAGACTTCTTGAGAATTTCGCTGCTTTCACTTTTCACCGTCGCCAGGTACTCGGCGTTCATCTCCTTGATCTGTTTCACCAGGGCAGATGTGATCTCTTCATACGATTTTGACACCGGGTGGCGTGGGTTTTTGAGCACGATCGGCACGCCTTCGTTCAGGGAAGTCAATGCCAGGTTCTCGTCCGCCGGGATGCGCCCGAAGATCTTCATATTCAGGATCTGCTCAATCTCTTCGCGCTTCACATCCGCTTTGCGGCCGATCAGGTTGAGAATGAGTTGTGTTTTTTGCAGCGGGTACGATAGTGTTTTTGTCACCTCGATGAACTGCCTCACATCCCTCAGCGAAGCCAGGTCAGGGTTAAGCACCAGCAAGATCCTGTCCGAAAGGTCCATGTAGGTGACCGTGTTTTCGTTCAGGTTGTTGCCGCCATCCACGATGATATTCGGGAAGACATGCTGAAGGGCTTGAACAACCTTGAAAAGGTCTTCAGGTCGAATCCCCTGCGCTTCGGTGATCGAATTGGGGCTCGGCAGCACATACACACCTGAAACATGCCGCACCACCACCTGCTTGATCAAACGCTGGTCAAGTGTGCCGGCATGCGTGATCAGATCGGTGATCGAGTTGCCTGTACGCAAGTTCAAACACAAAGACACATGGCCGAACAGGTGCTTACCGTCGATCAGCAGCACTTCCTCTTTCAGTTGTTTTTGCAGGCTAATGGCAAGATTTACAGCTACGGTTGTGGTACCTGCTCCGCCTTTGGGGCTGAACACAGTGAACGTGTTCTTCGGTTGTTCAGAATTTTCTTTTACCACCGCTGGCAGCGTAAAGGTCTGATTGCGTTCCATCAACTCTGCAACACGCTTGATTGTGTTGACCAGGTGGTCTTGTTTATACGGAAAAATGAGGAACGCTCGCGCACCGGATAAGACTACCCGTTCGGAATTGATGACCTCCTGTTCGGGCAGGATGACCACCACCGCGCACATCGGGTATTCAGTAGCGATCCTGTCCACCAGTTCAAAGAAATTCCGCGGTTGAAAACCGTAATCCAACAGGATGATATCCGGCTGTGTCTCCGCAATCGCCGGCATGATGTTGTCAGTGGTGAGTTCTTTTTCAAAGATGTAATATTCTTCCTGCTGCAAGAGCGATTGGCGGGTGGCATTGATCACCGTGTTGCTGTTGGAGACGAGCAGGATGGTTGTTTGATCAGACTTGGCAGCCATGCATATACCTTTCTTTAATCAAGGTAAGATCTCGAGTCCATAAAGTTCAATGATGTATTCCGCGGTAACCGGCGTCAGTTCGAATTGGACATCTGAGGTGGGATTGCGCAGCACGATATCGAAGACCGCATCCGTGTCCTTCAAGTGCTTCAGCACCAGGGCGTCCTGCGGGTTCAACGCCAACAGGTAAGCCCTGATCCTGGTTTCCACTGGTCCAGCCTCCTCAGTAGTTTGCTGCCCGGTCAGTGGAGTCACGTTGCCTTCCTCATCGATGATCTCCAGCACCAGTGCGGTAATGCTTACCCGCTGAAAAGTATCCACGGTGAAGGTGCGCATCTTGGGTTCCACCGGCTCACCGGTAGCGGTGACTGCCTCATCCCCCACCACGCGTACCTCCTGCTCGAAGGTCGCAAAAATGTCAACAATATCCCCTCGTTTGATCATATTCTCCCGGCTCATCAAGTCGGTTGCCGGGAAAGCCATCAACACATGATTTTCACTGAGGATGAAACTGAGATCATTGTT
>JBCFBD010000067.1:0-13850 GCA_038562455.1 Anaerolineaceae bacterium
TCATGTCCTGGCTGGTTTCCCAGCGGCTGCGCCAGGCGAACAGGTAATCACTCGAACCGACCGGGGAGTAGAAAACGTAGGTGTCCCCGTCCCATCCGGCGGCAGCAACTTTTGAATCCTCGTCATCCATCATAAATTGATCCGTCCAACCGCGGGCGAGGATGAGGTAGGTGTACCACTCACCCATCACATTGCGGTCGATCTCCTCCCAGCTTCCATCCAGCACGCCGGAAAAATCAGGCATTTCCACATTTTCCGGCAGGTCTGTGGGGTACTTATCCGGGTGCATGATCTGCTCGGTGGATACAGGCGGGTTAAGGAAGGCTGCGTCTACTGCGTTCCAGCCGCCGGTTTGATACAGGTTGTATACGAAATCGAAGCCCTGCAGGTAAGGGAACAGGAAGTCCTCTTTCATGAAATTCGGCGCTGAATCGTACACCGGACTGGAGTAGGACTCTTGGAACTTGAGGATGTCCTGCTGATCCTGCTTAGTGCCATTTTGGATGAGCCAGTATTGTTCAGTGAGGGTGGAATCGCCTTCAACGAGCGCGCTGACTGCGGCGCAATATTCGGTATCGGTCTCGCAGTATTCCTGGTTGAGCTTTAAGCCGTTTTCCAGGTCGTAATACTGATCCTGCAGTACATGGTTGAACTCGTGCGCGTAGGTCATGCGCTCCGGTCCGGCGAACGTCTCGCCGGCGATGACGTACATCTCCTTGGTCTCGCTGTCGTAGTATCCCGCCACCTGCTCGCTGTAAAGGTCAAGGTAGAACTGGCGCAGATCGAAACCGTAATCCACCAACCCGAGCGTGCTGAGTACTTTAACATCACGCTCCACATCTTCATCTGTGTAATCCGCGAAGAATTCGTTGATCACCCTGTCCTGCAATTCTTCGGGGGTCATCAAGTCGCGCCGGAGCTCCGAGTTCAACTGTTTGCCGCGGATCGTCAAAACCTGCTGCTGGATCTCGTCCATCTGGCTGCGGATCTCAACCGGTAGTGTCTCGCTGCTTGCAGGTTGCGTGGCGGAGGTTCCTGGCAGGGCGGTCGCAGTTGGGGCGATCGTCTGAACTGCCGGGGTGGGCTGGGTGTAATTCTTCTGCGCGCGCAGGAGGTAGACTCCCCCCACGACCAGCGCGATGCTGATCAAAACAGCTGCGCTTACCACGAGTACGATGATGGTGGTGATGGTCTTTTTGCTCATGTCTTTATGCTCTCTTCCTCTGCGATCCGGCGGTATGTCTTTGCATGCCGGCTGCGGCCTGAAATACCATTTTACCAAAGATGCATCCGCTTACGCGTGCCAGCGCTTTTTGGCATTCACCGCTGGTGCTGTTATAATCACGCCCATGAAATATCATGTGTGGACTGAAGGGTGCCAGATGAATGTGGCGGACTCTGAGCGGGTCTCCTCCGCGCTGGAGCACTTGGGGTATCAATTTTCACCGCGCATCGAAGACGCGGACGTGATCGTGTTGAACACCTGCGTCGTGCGCCAATCGGCGGAGGACAAAGCTTACGGACGGTTGAGTTCGTTGCTGCCGGTCAAACGCGCCAATCCCAACGTAGTGATCAACCTGATGGGCTGCATGGTGGGTGTGAAGCAAAACCAGCCGCTAAGGGATCGCTTCCCTTATGTCGATGTGTTCTCCCCACCCTCCGATCCGCTCCCACTGGTGGAATACCTGTTGCAGCGCGATGCGCACGGTGCTGAAGAGGCTGAAACCGCCCGGCGCTTCGCCTTGATGGACGGCGACCTGACGCTGTCGCACAATCAACTGACCACCCACGTTGCCGGTTGGATACCTGTGGTATACGGCTGCTCGCACGCCTGCACCTACTGCATTATCCCCTACCGGCGCGGTGTCGAAAAAAGCCGCCCGCCTGAAGAAATTTACGCCGAAGCACGTTCGCTGGCGGCGCAGGGTGTGAAGGAGATCACCTTGCTCGGGCAGATCGTGGACCGGTACGGTAGGGACCGGACGGATTACCCCAGCCTGGCGGGTCTGCTGCGCGAGCTGCACGAGGTTGAGGGCATTGAGCGCTTGCGCTTCCTCACCTCGCATCCCAACTGGATCACCGATGAACTGCTGGACTGTGTGGCTGAACTTCCCAAAGTGATGCCGCATATGGAAATTCCCAACCAGGCGGGTGATGACGATGTGCTTGCGGCAATGCGCCGCGGCTACACCGCCGATCAGTACCGGCGCCTGGTGGAAAAAGTGCGTCAGCGCATCCCGGGTGTGTCAATCGCCACCGATATCATCGTCGGTTTCCCCGGTGAAACGGACGCCCAATTCCAGAACACTTACGATCTATTGGCTGAGCTCAAGCTGGATGTGGTGCACCTGGCGCGCTATTCGCCGCGCACCGGCACGGTTTCTGAGCGCAACATGGTCGATGACGTGTCGGCAGCAGAAAAGTGGCGGCGTTTCAGGGCGATCGAGGAGCAGCAGGAATCAATTGTGCGCGAGATCCACGCAACTTACCTGGGGACGACCGTGGAAGTGCTGTTCGAGGATAAGGCAAAGAAACGTTGGCGTGGACGCACGCCGACCAACAAGCTTGTGTTCGTGGAAACGGAACAGGATTTGCGCGGGCAGATCCTGCCGGTGCGCATCAAATGGACTGGTCCCTGGTCGATGCTGGGGGAATTGGCGTCCTAAATTCATGAAACGGGCAAGCTTACTCCTGATTGGAGGGCTGATCGTGATTGGCCTGGTCGCAGCTTATTATGTGTGGCTGGGACCTGTTAGCGGGTCATCGCGTACGCGCAACCTGCTTGCTTACCTGCGCAAACCCCAGGCGTACACGGATTGGGTGACCCCTGCCTTGCAGCGCTGCGGTGATGCACCCTTCCTCATGCCCACCAGCGGTTACATCGGCTACCTGTGGGACGATTCGTTCCGCCCGGGGCACCATCATGCTGGCATCGATGTGTTTGGTGGGGGAGAGGCGGGCGAGGTGCCGGTCTACGCAGCGTATGACGGCTACCTGACTCGCCTGGCGGATTGGAAGTCCACTGTCATCATCCGCGTACCGTCCGACCCGCTCAACCCCGGTACGCAAGTGTGGACTTATTACACACACATGGCGGACAAGAACGGCAGCAGCTTTATCGTGGATACCTTTCCCCCAGGCACCAGCGAGGTGTTCGTCTCCGCCGGTACGCTGCTCGGTTACCAGGGGAATTACTCGGGCACTTCCGGCAACCCCACCGGCGTACACCTGCATTTTTCGATCGTCAGGGATGACGGCGCGGGCGGGTATCTCAACGAACTGGAGATCAGCAACACTTATGATCCCAGCTCATACCTGGGGATGCCTCTGAACAACCAGGCCGACGGTGGGACGCCGGTGTTTTGCTATCCATAAAACTTTGCTACAATAATCTAAATCCAAACCACACCACTCATCGAGGGGACATTGAGCGTATCAAGGCAAGAACTGGTTAGCGGGTTGACGGCGCTGAGGCTGGTATCTCATGTGCCGGTGATTGCGCATGTGGATATTCATTCTTTCGGCGGTATCGCGGGCGGGGCTGATACATTTCTGCAAGTGCTGATGAGCCAGGTGGATACGTTAATGATGCCGGTTTTCACGTATCGCACAATGGTTATCCCGGCAGCCGGACCGGAGAATAACGGCATGCGGTATAACCGCAGTCACGGCGCTTTCAGCCATGCCGAGATCTTTGACCCGCACATGTCTGCGGATGCTGAGATGGGCGAGGTGGCAGAGCTTTTACGCCGGCAACCGCAATCTTCACGGTCTGAACACCCAGTGCTTTCTTTTGCCAGTACAGGCGTCAACGCTGCGCTGCGCGTGCAAGCGCTCGACGACCCGCTTGGACCTGTGCGTGTGCTCGCCGAGTTGGAAGGTGTCGTGCTGCTGGCAGGGGTTGACCATACTCGCAATTTCAGCCTGCATTTGGCAGAGCTGATGGCAGGTCGCAAACCCTTCACCCGCTGGGCGCTGACCCGCGACTGCATTGTTGAATTGAGCGGCATGCCGGGTTGTGCGCAGGGTTTCAATCAGGTCGATGAGGCGCTTAAATCGATCAGCCGACAGGTAAAAGTCGGGGACGCTCTCTTCACTGCAATCCCACTTCGCCCAATGCTGCGCATTGCATACGAGTTGATCAGGAATGATCCGTATGCGTTGTTGTGTGGGAATCCAGACTGCCTGTTGTGCGTTTCTGTCAGGCAGGAGTCAGTTGAGGCATAACCTTGTGCGATATTATTTAAGGCTTAGCTCATTTGTGTTCGAAACTGCAGATGCAAGTACATACTGGATTGGGGTTGATATGGAGAGGGTGACACAACCAGCAGCTATGATCGCTCGTTACAAGAGGGGGTATCATAGGGGATGAAAAAATCGTATCATTAAACACAAACACAGGTTGCAATTATTTAACAGGAACTCAAACTGGTGAATGAAGATCAAACTTTTCTCGGGATACTATATGATGTCAGCCGTGAGCTGACCGGCAGCCTCGACCTGCACGAAGTGCTTACCCGCGTACTGATACTTTCGGCGCGCAACCTCGGGGCAGAACGCGCCAGCCTGATCGTATTGGACAAGGCGCAACAGCCGATGGATGCGGTGGTGCTATATCACGGCGAGGTGACATCGACCGACGAGCAGTTTGTGCGCAATGTGATCCGCACCGGACTGGCTGGCTGGGTCAAACTTAATCGCCAGCCTGCGCTGGTGGTCGATACCCACAATGACGAGCGCTGGCTTGACCTGCCATACGATGGAAAGATCGTGCGCGACCCGAAATCCGCGTTGTGCGTGCCCGTGATGCTCCAGGATCAGCTCACTGGTATGCTCACCCTGGTGCATCCGCAACCAAATTACTTCAACCCGGATCACCAGAAGTTGTTACAGTCGATCGCCGATATCGCCGGTATCGCCATTAACAACGCCCTTCTGTATCACGATCTAGAGCAAAACCGGAACCTTTACCGCGGGCTCTTTGAAGGTGTGGCTGATCCGATCTTTGTCACCTCCTTCGATGGGAACATCGTGGAGTTCAACAAGCGGGCGCGTGAACTCAGCGGGTATACCAGGGCAGAGTTGCTTAAAATGAATATTTCGAATTTCGAGCTTCGGGCGCAAAAAACACTCGCTGGGCTCGACGTGGAGAAATCCAAAACCTATTTCAAACGTTATGAATCTAAGTTACATACCAAAGCGGGCCACGAAATTTCTGTTGAGGTGCGGGTCACATGGAACGAGGCCTTTGACCATGACTATATTTTGTGGATCCTAACCGATATCAGCGAGCGGGAAAAGCTGGAGATGATGCGCGAATCTATGACCGCCATGATCTACCACGACCTGCGCTCGCCGCTGGCGAATATTATATCGAGCCTCGAACTGCTTACTGATGCGGTCGCGACAGCAGAATACGCCCACATTGACCAGTTGATGCAGATTGCGGAGCGCTCGACCGCCCACATGCAGCGTCTGATTAGCTCGCTGCTGGATATCAATCGTCTCGAGAGTGGTCAGGTGATTGTGAGAAAAGACCGGGTGGACCTGGCCAACCTGATCGACGAAGCAGTGGAGATCGTTTTACCGCTCAGCACCAGCAAAGAGATCGAAATTGAGAAACTTGTACCGGCAGAGATGCCGCCCTTTGATCTGGACTCCGATATGATCAGGCGGGTGCTCATCAACCTGCTCGAGAATGCCCTCAAGTTCTCCCCGATGCGCAGCCGCGTGACAATCGGCTTCAAACCTGAAGCCGGTAGTGTGCTGGCGTTCGTGGAAGACCAGGGACCGGGGATACCAGATGAAGCCCGCGGGCGAATCTTCGAAAAGTATGTGCGCCTAGATGTGGAGGGCAAGACGCGTGGTTTGGGGTTGGGGCTGGCCTTCTGCAGGCTCGCACTGCAAGCTCACGGTGGTACAATCTGGGTAGAAGAAAACAAGCCGGTTGGCTCGCGGTTCGTTTTTCGCCTGCCGGTCAACACCAAATCCGCCCGTGATGAGGGATGAACATGCAGGAACTCGCGCCGAAGATCTTTATTGAAACCGACTACCCCGGGGTCGTGCTGGGCATCTTGAACTGGTCCAAAGGGCCTGTGTTGATCGATGCCCCGTTCCGACCGGATGACATTCGCACGTGGCGGGCGTCGTTGCTTAAACTTGGTGACAGACCGGAATGCCTGCTGATCAACCTGGATGACCATTTCGACCGCACACTTGGCTCGCGGCAAATCGATTGCACGGTGCTCGGGCACGAAAAACTCCCGCAGATGTTAAGGGATCGACCGGTCAACATTAAACCGCAGGGGATTGAAACAGGTGCGGATTGGGAATTGCATAGCGCGCCTGGCAACATCCGCTGGAGCGCTCCGGAGATCACTTTTACCGAACACATGGAAGTAAATTGCGACCACGACACCCTGATGCTGGATTACCGCCCTGGTCCCTCGCAGGCGGCAATCTGGGTGGTGCTGCCGGCGGAAAAGATCGTGTTCGTGGGCGACGCAGTGATGCCTGGGTCGGTGCCATTCCTCGCCAATGCAGATATTCCGCAATGGATCGATACACTCGACCTGTTGCTTAAGCCGGATTACAAGAATTTCCGCATTGTTTCTGGTCGCGCTGGAGTCGTGACAGCCACCGAGGTTAAAAACCAGGTCAAGGTTCTCGGCAAGATCGCCAAATATGTAGAAAAACTAGCCAGCAAGCCTCTGCGCAATGAGGACCTGCAAAAAACCGCCAACCGCATCCTTAATGACTGTGACGTACCTTCTTCGCGCGAAGCCCAGAACCTGCAGCGCGCGCGCTACAGCCTGGCGCAATACCTCAGGCGTTCTGTCGGACCCCAGCCCGAGCAGATCGCCGCGTTTTAACGTTCTCGTTTTTCTTTACTTATGGAGAATTCACCGGATCGTGCACTCATAAAGACTGTCCTCGATGAGTTGAACAGGGTTTACGGTTACCCGGTCTGGCGGGACCCCCTTCCAGCGATCGATGAATTAGTTTCCACCATCCTTTCGCAAAATACCAACGACGTCAACCGCGACCGAGCGTTTCACAACTTGCGCCGCCGCTTTCCTTCGTGGGAGGCAGTGATGGACGCGCCCGAGGAGGAGATCATCGATGCAGTGCGCGTGGCTGGGCTGGCGAATCAAAAAGGTCCGCGCATCAAGGCGGTGCTGCAGCAGATCAAAGTGGAAGTGGGCTCGCTCGACCTGTCCTTTCTGACGGATCTACCGCTGGAGGAAGCACGCGACTGGCTGCTGCGCTTCAAAGGCGTTGGACGCAAAACCTCTGCCATTGTGCTGCAATTTGCGCTTAACCGCCCGGCCTTCCCGGTCGATACCCACATCTACCGCGTCAGTGGCCGGCTGGGAATTCGACCCGCGGGTATGAACGTGGAAAAAGCCCACCAGTTGATGGAGCAATTGGTCGAGCCGGCGGATTACTACGCTGGGCACCTAAACCTGATCCGCCTGGGGCGCGAAACCTGCCACCCGCGCAAGCCCGATTGCCCGAACTGCCCGGTGCTGGAGTATTGCCGTTATTCAGATAAGACAACAATTGCTTGAGTGATGACTGATAGAGGTAAAGTGATGACCGAAATGTGGCTCGTCCGTCACGGACAAACGGATTGGAACCTCAACGGGATCTACCAGGGGCAGAGCGATATCCCTTTGAATGAAACCGGAATCCAACAGGCGCACCAATTGGCGAGTGAGTTGACCCATACCAGGTTTCACCGCATCTACTCGAGTGACCTGGTCCGGGCCAGGCAAACCGCGGAGATTATTGCCACGGAACTGGGAGTTCCGGTCGTGGTGGATGCCCGCTTGCGCGAGATTAACCAGGGAGTCTGGGAAGGCAAGACCATCGAGTACGTGAAGCAGACCTATCAACCCGATTTCAGCCGCAATCCGAAGTACATCACCACACCGCGCGCGGAAGGCGCTGAGTCGCTCGCCCAGGTGATCATCCGCATGGTTGAAGCAGTAAATGCCTATCACGCGGCTCATCCGGGTGGGCGCATTCTTCTCGCGACGCACGGATTATCAGCGGCGGGGCTTTACTGCGTGGTGAATGGGATCGAGCTGGTGGATGTGGTGCAGTATATCCCGGAGAACGGTCAGCCGCTGGTGATCACGGTTGAAGAACCCTTGAGCCTGCCGGACTTTACAAAAACGTTAATATAGAACGAATATCCTAAATCTATTGACTTAATAGAATAACTGTTCTATAATGGGTCTATTCGAGCTTATTGGATCACCCGTTCAAGGAGAACAGTCATGAATCTAACCGCTACCCGCACCAGTTTGAACAACCCATTCCAGAGCCTCAAGAAGGCTCAAATCCGCTCAGCGGGACTTTACAGCGCGATCATAGTACTCGCGCTGCTCGCCTTTGAAGCGGTCAATTACAGCACCACCGCCTTTGCGCTCAAGGACCTGCTGGGGAACCTCAAATTCCTCGGCATCCGTTGGTCCACGCTGCTAGCGCTGGCTTTTTGCGGGCTTGACTTCGCTGGCATCGCGCGCCTGGTCACGCAGAAGGAACGCAGCCGTGCAGACCGGGATTCCTGGTTCCTTTTCGGCGCTTGGCTGATCGCGGCCACCTTTAACGCTATGCTCACCTGGTGGGGTATTACTATTGCCGTCGCCAATCATTCGGTGCGCAGTGCTGAGCTGGTCAGCACCCAGCAGCTCACTACCATTGTTCCGGTGATGGTCGCGATCATGGTGTGGGTCATCCGCATCTTGATCATCGGGTCACTCACGTCCTCGCTGGAGAAGAAATCCAGTCCCAACCAGGCAGCTCCGCGTGAGTCTCAACCTGCGGCAGCCACCGGTTTCCCGCTCAATACCCGCAGCGCCAATGCGTACAATCGCCCGCAGGTTTCAGTGCCGAACGCGAGCATGGCGAATCACCGCGCCGCGCCCGTCTCTATGGCCAGGCCAATGGCAAAGAGCTACAACAAGCAAACCACCCGCAATGAATTTATGGAAGCAGAAACGCGTCAATAGCCTTCGTCCTGATCCATTCACGCCGAAAAGCCCGATCGTCCATCGGGCTTTTCACATTCCGCTGTCTTCCCGGCGGTGAGAGGCTTGGAAAGCGGGTTATAATTTCAAGAATGTTAGCGCTGCCAACGAAAGATCCGGTATGGATCGCGACACCCCTGAAACTCCAAGAGATGGTCGAGGAGCTTTCTCACGAACCAGTAGTTGCTGTAGATACCGAATCCAATAGCCTGTATGCTTACCGTGAGCGTGTCTGCCTGGTGCAGATCTCGACCCCCCAAACGGATTACCTCGTTGATCCCCTGGCGATCGATGATCTTTCGCCGTTGGCGCTTTTATTTGCCGATCCTATGCGACAGAAGATCTTCCATGCGGCTGAGTACGACGTGATCTGCCTGAAGCGTGATTATAGTTTTGAGTTTAGCAATATTTTCGACACAATGATCGCCGCGCGCATCCTTGCGGAACCCCAGGTGGGATTGGGCTCACTGTTGCAAAACTACTTTTCCATCAAGCTCGACAAACGTTTTCAGCGCGCAGATTGGGGTAAGCGGCCGCTGTCTCAGGCGATGCTCGATTATGCACGCATGGATACGCACTTTCTTTTTGCGTTAAAAACCTTACTTGAAGAGAAACTGGGTGAAAAGGGATTACTGAGCCTGGCAAGCGAGGATTTTGACCTGGTGAGCGCTACGATCCCATCAGGGACGGAACCGAATGGAAAATCATGCTGGAAGGTGAGCGGCGCGGCACATCTATCCCCGCGGGAGAACGCGATCCTGCAATCCTTGTGTGCCTACCGGGACCAGTACGCACGTAAGGTCAACCTGCCACACTTCAAGGTTATATCCAATGAATTACTGGTTGAGATCACCCGAGCGAATCCGGCAACGCTCGATGCGTTGAAAGCAGTTCCTGGCATGAGCGCGAAAGTTTTCCAGCGCCATTCTACCGGTCTGCTGCAAGCAGTGACCACAGGCAAAACCGCCTCACCACCCAAGCGTGAGCGGATGCACCGCCCTGACCAGGGTGTGCTCAACCGCCTTAACGCCCTGCACGATTGGCGCAAAGAACAGGGGAAGCGCTTGCAGGTCGAATCAGACGTGGTGCTGCCGCGGGAGTTCATGGAAAAGATCGCCACCGCCAACCCCGGCAATTTGACAGAGCTGCACGTACTGATGCAGAAAGTCCCCTGGCGGTTTGAGCGATATGGAAATGCGATCCTCGCGGCAATCACCCGAAAGGAAACTCATGAAAATATCATTTAATGGCGCTGCACGCACGGTAACCGGGTCTCAGCACCTGCTCGAGGTCAACGGTTACAAGCTGTTGCTCGATTGCGGTTTGTACCAGGGAAGACGCGCGGACAGTTATCAACGCAACCAGCATTTCGCTTTCGATCCGCGTTCGATCGACGCGGTGCTGCTGTCGCACGCGCATATCGATCACAGCGGCAACCTGCCCAACCTGGTGAAGAACGGGTTCAGCGGTCCAATTTACGCCACACCGCCGACCGCTACACTGGGCGAGGTGATGTTGATGGATTCGGCGCACATCCACGAAGCGGATGCGGAATACGTAAACAAGAAGCGCAGCCGCCGCGGCGAACCGTCGGTTGAGCCGCTTTACACGCAGCAGGATGCTGCCGAGGCGATCGATCTCTACTATCCTGTGAAATACGAACAGTCCTTCTCACCTGTACCGGGTGTGACGGTAACTTTCTTCGACGCAGGGCACATCCTCGGCTCCTCTGCCATCCGCCTGGACATCGAGGAACATGGCAGCCGTAAATGCCTTTGGTTTTCAGGTGATATCGGCCGACCTGCATTGCCCTTGATTGATGACCCGGTATTCCCCAATGACGTGGATTACCTGCTGATGGAGTGCACCTATGGAGACATGGAGCACTTCACCGTGGAGCAGGCCTTCGAGAGCTTCAAGCAGGTGGCGAAACGCACTTTTAAGCGTGGTGGTAAATTGATCATTCCTGCTTTTGCAGTCGGGCGTACGCAGGAAATCGTCTACTTCCTCAACCGTCTGGTCAGTCAGGGAGAAATCCCACGCGTGCCGGTCTACGTGGACAGCCCCCTGGCGGTGGCAGCGTCGCAGATCTTCACGCAATACCCCGAGTACTTTGACCGCGAAACCAACCAGTTCATCCACGAGCACCGCCAACAGGCGCTGGATTTCGAAGGCTTGACTTATGTCAGTTCGGTCGAGGAATCCAAAGCATTGAATGATAGAAGAGATCCGCTGGTCATCATATCGGCTTCAGGTATGGCAGAAGCCGGGCGCATCCTGCATCACCTGCGCAACAACATTGAAAATCCGCGCAATACGGTGCTTATCGTAGGCTGGCAGGCGCCCAACACCCTAGGACGGCGCTTGACAGAAGGCGTCAAGCAAGTGCGGATTTTCGGGCAACTGCATGACCTGCGCGCTGAGGTGGTCAGCATCAATGGGCTTTCTGCGCATGCTGGGCAGAAGTTGCTGCTCGATTACGCTCTGGCAGTGAAGGACCGGGTGAAGAAGATCTACCTGGTACATGGGGAAGAGGACGCAGCGGGGATCTTCATGGGCAAACTGCGCGAGCTGGGTATGAAGGATGTGGTCTATCCGCAATTTAACGATGTTGCCGAGTTGTAAAAGATTTCGGTTATAATTCCACCCGCTGGAGAGGTGCCGGAGTGGTTGATCGGGGCGGTCTCGAAAACCGTTGTGGCTCTCGTGGTCACCGTGGGTTCGAATCCCACCCTCTCCGCCAAAGAACGGCTTCGAGGGTGCATAATCCGCGACCCTCTCCGCCTCCCTTTACTCTCATCATATCCCCATGCCTGAACCAACGTTATCTCTCCCCGCCGCCCGCCTGGTACACCTGGCTGCCCAGGGATTGTTGAGCCCCCCGCCGGCTGCCTCCGCCAAGCCTGATGTGCTTTCCGCGATCCGGCGCATGCAGCTGCTCCAGATCGATACGATCAACGTGGTGGCACGCAGCCCCTACCTGGTGCTGTTCAGCCGCCTCGGTGCTTACGATCCCGCCTGGCTGGATGAACTGCTTGCGGAGCGCAGTCTCTTTGAGCAGTGGGCGCATGCCGCCTGCTTCATCCCCATAGAGGACTACCCGCTCATCCGCCGATTGATGATTGATAAAACACGCGCAAAATATCTGGAAAACTGGATCGAAAAACCCCTGCCCGGCAGCGAAGTTGTTATTGAGCATATCCGCGCAAACGGGGCTGTGCGCTCGGCGGACTTTAAATCCAGCAAGAAATCCCCCGGCGGCTGGTGGAACTGGAAGTTCGAGAAAGACGCCCTCGAATATTGGTTCGCCAGGGGCGTTTTAATGATTGCGCGGAGGGAAAAGTTCCAGCGCGTGTATGACCTGCGCGAACGGATCTATCCAGAATGGGATGATTCTCTCACGCCGCAGCGCGAGGAGGTCAACCGGGCGCTGATCCTTAAAAGCGTCACCGCACTGGGCATCGCCCGACGCGAGTGGGTGGCGGATTACTACCGCCTACCTAAAAAGCTGGTTACCGGTTTACTGCCCGCGCTGATCGAAGACGGCAGCCTGCTCGAGGTCAGCGTTGAGAGCTGGAACCAACCCGCATTGACCACCCCGCAGGGGCAGACGCTAATCCAGGCTGCAATGGCCGGAGAACTCGTCGCCAACCACACCACCCTGCTCTCGCCGTTCGACCCTGTGGTGTGGGACCGGGAGCGCGCGCGGCAGCTCTTCAACTTCGATTTCATGATCCAGGCATACACGCCATCCGCCAAACGGCAGTACGGCTATTTTCCGCTGCCCATCCTGCACAACGGCGCGCTCATCGGCCGCCTGGACGCCAAGTCGCACCGCAAGGAGGGAATGTTCGAAGTCCGCGGGTTGTACCTTGAGAACGGAATCGGGTTCTCGGCGGGCATAGCGTATGACCTCGCCGGGGCGCTCAAGCGCTGCGCGGAGTGGCACCGTACCCCCACTGTTGTTTTTAGTGATGCTATACAACCGGATTCACGCGAAATGTTGAGCAGCTTGATTTGATTGGCACTCGTTAAAAATAAAGGCCCCGGCAGTAACCCCGCCGGGGTCTCTTGCTCTTTTATTCAATTGTGAGATTAAGCCTGCACGCTTACTTCGACCGGGATGGTCATTCTATCCAGGATAGTTTCGAGAGACATCGTGTGCACGCAACGTCCGCGCGTTTGAAAATATTCACAATCGCATTTCCAAATTCCGTCAGCGTAATCCACAACATGCGCGTTGTTGTCACCTTTTACGGTGACCTTGAACGAATGGAACTCGAACCGCCCGCGTTCCTGGGCGTAACGCTTGGCTTTTTCGATCTTACCGATCATGCTGTAATCCATTTCGCTAAACTCCTCTAAGGGTTAAGGTAGCAAAAAGGCACGCAGAATGATAGCGTGCCTTTAGTGGTTTCCTCCGGTATGTGATCCTAACACTCGCATGGTGATCAGGTCTCCCAATTGGTAATATATTAGTCTTTTCTGCCTAAAATGTCAACCACGATTTCCTTGCGAATACTCTACAATAGGCTGCCGCCGATCACCTTTTCCATCACGATGCCGTCCTCGCCGCCCTGGTAATAATGCCGCTAGGTCTCCACGGTCTGATAACCGTGCTTGAGGTATAGCGCTTGCGCAGCTTCGTTGCTGCGGCGCACGGCGAGCCTCACCCTGGGCATGCCCATTTCCTGCTCACAGGCGGCGAGCAGCGCTTCCGCCACACCGGCGCGGCGGTATTCAGGCAGTACAGAGATGGTGGTGATCCAGCCGATGCCCGCGCGCCGGCGGATATCTCCACCAACAAAGCCG
>JBCFBD010000068.1:0-13850 GCA_038562455.1 Anaerolineaceae bacterium
ATATAGCTGATCCCTGGCTTACTCAAACCAACATTGAATTAATGTATAAAAAAATGGGAGATGAAAAAAAACTAGAATTACAAAAATATCTAGTGGATAGGTGGATCAGCGAAGCTAATAATAGTTCGGGAATAAAAAAAATATTCCACATTGAACATGCTCTCGAACTAGCGAGGAATTATGGGTTTAATGATATTGTAGAAAAATTAAGGATGGAATTACAGAATATTCCTGACTCAGAAATGGACCTTCATGAACTTTCGGTCACGACGGAAATTCCCAAAGAAAATATTGAAAAGTTCATATCTCATTTTTCTGAAGTCGATGATCTCAAGCAAGGATTAATCAAAATTGGATCGTATGGCCCACCGAGTGGTTTTCTTAAGGAAAACATTGAGTTCGTTGAAAATCTTTCGAAAAGTTCCCCATTGCAATTCATTGTGACACGGCAGGTATTTGATAGTAATAATATTCCAATAAGGGCGGGTCTCTCCATTGAGGAGAATAAGCAAATAGCTGTAATTCAACATGAAACAATGGGTATTCAACTTTTCTCGTTATTTGGTTTTGAGATCCTCGACAGATTAAATAAAAAGTTTGGTTTCAATGATAAAGAATTATTAATTTCCTTTTTTACCACATCACTTATTCCGCAGGATTTAGCCGTTATTATATCTGATGCGATTGTGAAATATTTTCATGAAGATTATTACACTTCAGCGCTCATGATAATTCCAAGCTTAGAAGCAATTTTTCGCAACATGGCTAGAGAAGTTGGAATACCGATAATTCGTGAACCAATAGATAAAAGACCCGGCCGAGTTAGGGGTCTTGGTGAAATATTGCATGACCTAATTGGTAAAATGAACGAGGATTGGAGAAGGTATTTTGATAATGCTTTATCCGAACCTTTAGGGTTAAATTATCGCAATAGAATTTGCCATGGTTTGTTCATACATCCTGAAAAAAGTGATGTATTTGTGTTAATCCACATAGTCTGTAATTTACGTTTAATGGAAATAAAGCGACCGAATAATCATTCGGGAGAACCTAATAAATGACTTTTTGCCAGTCCTTCATCGAACAAACCGCCATCGACTGGTTCACCAGATATTATCATTGCGAGTGAATATAATGAGAGAAGCAATCCCAAAACAATTTGTAAAGGATCACCCATGAAAGAAATGTTGCTGTTAGGTGCGGGTGCGTCTGTTGATGCAGAGATACCGGATTCCTACGAAATGACAGAGAGAATTGTTAAAGGAATTTCTAATGATGGCTACTTGCTCAGAGATGTCACAAATCTCTTAAATTTTGTAATCGGTGGATTATTGTTTCAAAAAGGATTGAGGAAAGAAGATCCATTTGGGGGTGTAAATATCGAAGATCTATTCACAACTGTTGAATTACTTAGAGATAGGCAAAATTCCGAATTATCCCCATTTATAGGCTCTTGGCATCCTTTCCTTCAAGATATCCAAAGAGGATCAGTATCTGGTTATGCTAGTAGAAATCTTCTTGAAGAAATATATGATCCTATTGAATCCACCTTTAATGAATTAACAAGATCTTTGGCAAATCAAAGAATTACATATAACCAGACACGGATTAATCCACATTTTACTAATAGATTTGAAAGAGTGTTTTCTGAAGCAGTAAATCAAGTAGTCTATGGAGATGGTAACAAGATTTTTTCTCGCACAAAAGAAGCAATGGTAACAAAATTATGCGAATTAACCTGGATCTCTGATAGTGGGAAAGTTACGTATTTAGTACCACTCATCCGCCATGTGGTAAAAAACGAGGGGACGATTGCGACTTTAAATTACGATAATACTATTGAACTAGCATGTACTTTAATAGATGTTGAAGTTGATAATGGCTTGGAATCGTGGTCGACAACAGGTGAGTTCGAATTCCGCGAGAATAAGTTACCGCTTATTAAATTACATGGTTCAATTGATTGGGCTTTATCACACGGGAGTACATCTAAATCTAGACCATTACCTTATCAAGTAATTAAACAAGAAGACCCAGTCGAAATGATGAAAAATTCAATGCCACCAGAGATTATTTTTGGTGGAAAAAATAAATTAACCGCAGAAGGCCCATTCTTAGATTTATTACAGGCATTCGAAGCTTCATTAGACAAATCTGATAAGCTTACGATCATTGGGTATTCTTTCCGAGATGAGCATATCAACGAATTTATTTCAAAATGGTTTAATACCGATGAAAATCGAATAATTCGCATAATCAGTCCAAATATTGAAGAAAGTCAGGAAAGTTACGCAAGAACTCTCCTTTCTAATGATCGAAGCGAAAAAGTCATTCCCATTTCACAACGTGCAAATGTAGCAATAGCTGAATTATTTAAATGATATGACACACTTCACCGAATCACATCTTGAACAGGCCGCCATCGACTGGTTCACCAGCCTCGGATATACTTACGTGTTCGGCAAGGACATTGACCCCGAGAGTCCCCACCCCGCGCGCTCCACCTTCTCCGAAGTCATTCTCGCTCCCCGTCTGCGTGCAGCCCTCACCAGTCTCAACCCCTCCATCCCTCCCGCTGGCCTTGATGATGTTTTCCGTAAGGTCTCCCGTTTTCCCTCCACCGCTCTGCTCTCTGCCAACCGCGACTTCCACCGTGCCCTGGTCAACGGTGTCACTGTGGAGTACCCTGCCCAGGGGCGCATCATCGGCGCGGCTGCCCGCCTCTTCGATTTCGACGATCCCGACAATAACGACTGGCTCGTGGTCAACCAGTTTACCGTCCTTGAGGACCACCATACCCGCCGTCCCGACTTGATTGTTTTCGTCAACGGTCTACCCCTGGCGGTTTTCGAGCTCAAGAACCCCGCTGATCCAGCTACCACCATCTGGTCAGCTTTCAACCAGCTCCAAACCTACAAACTACAGATCCCCTCTCTTCTTGCCTACAACGAAGCCCTCGTCATTTCAGATGGTCTCGAAGCCCGTGTCGGGTCCCTTTCTTCCAACCGTGAGCGCTTTGCTCCCTGGAAGACAATTACAGGCAGTAGTGTGGAACCCGTCACCACCCCGCAGTTGGACGTATTGATCAATGGATTTTTCGAAAAATCTCGTTTTCTTCGTTACATCCGCCACTTCATCGTCTTTGAGGACGACGGTCGTGGTCAACCCCTCAAGATCATGGCCGGTTACCACCAGTTCCACGCTGTCAATGTTGCCCTCGAGGAAACCCTTCGCGCGCGTAAACCAATCGGTCTTCTCAAGTCTGGTGAACAACACGGTCGCGACCTCGCTCTACCGCGCAAAGAGGGTATCCCCGGCGACCAACGCATCGGTGTCATCTGGCATACCCAAGGCTCCGGCAAGAGCCTCACCATGGCTTTCTACGCCGGGCGCGTGATCCTCCAGTCCGAGATGGAAAATCCCACTATCGTCGTCATAACCGACCGCAACGACCTGGATGACCAACTTTTCAACACCTTCTCGCTCTGTTCGGACCTCCTCCGCCAAAAACCCGTCCAGGCTGCCAGCCATGAGGATCTGGTGCACAAGCTGCGTTCCTCCGCTTCTGGTGGTGTCTATTTCTCCACCATTCAAAAGTTCCTCCCGCCGCAGGGCTCTATCGCCACTGGCTTGCTTTCCGGCCGCTCCAATATCATTGTCATAGCCGATGAAGCCCACCGCTCTCAGTATGACTTTATCGATGGCTTTGCCCATAACATGCACACCGCCCTCCCCCATGCATCCTTTATTGGCTTTACCGGCACCCCCATCGAGCTGCGTGACAACAACACACGCGCTGTCTTCGGCGATTACATCAGTATCTACGACATTCAGCAGGCGGTTGCCGATGGCGCTACCGTGCCCATCTATTATGAGGGTCGCCTGGCAAAACTAGAGTTGATGGAATCCGAAAAACCGAAGATCGACCCGCAGTTCGAGGAGGTCACCGAAGGCGAAGAAGTGGATAAGGTCGAAAAGCTCAAGACCAAATGGGCTGCCCTCGAAGCTGTTGTCGGTTCTGATAAGCGCGTTAAGTCCATCGCCCGCGACCTCGTTGCTCATGTGGAGGAGCGTTTTAACAGTCTTGAAGGCAAAGCCATGATCGTCTGCATGAGCCGTCGCATCTGCATCGACCTCTACCGCGCTCTTGTTGCGCTGCGTCCCGAGTGGCATTCCAATGACCTGGACAAGGGTGTCCTCAAGATCGTTATGACTGGCAATGCCACAGACCCCCTAAATTGGCAGTCCTATATCCACACCAAGGTCGACCGTGAGCTTCTCGCCAAACGGTTCAAAGATCCCGCCGACCCGCTTAAGATTGTGATTGTGCGTGATATGTGGCTTACAGGCTTTGATGTGCCCTGCCTGCATACCATGTATGTCGATAAACCCATGAAAGGTCATGGTCTCATGCAGGCCATCGCCCGAGTCAACCGCGTTTTCAAGGACAAACCCGGCGGTCTCATCGTAGACTATATCGGCCTGGCGGACCAATTGCGTGAAGCCCTCGCGGTATATACTGCCAGCGGCGGCTTGGGTTCCACCGCCATCGACCAGGAAGAGGCTGTCCGCCTGCTTCTGCGCGAGGTCGAGGTTTGCCGTGGTCTTTTCCATGGCTTTAACTGGTCTAGGTGGCTCACTGGCACTCCCGCCCAGCGGTTGGCTGTCCTCCCAATTGCCCAGGAGCATATTCTATCCCTTGAGAACGGTCGTTCCCGCCTGCTGGATACCGTTGCAGCCATGACCAGTGCTTTTGCCCTTTCCGTTCCCAACGAACAAGCCCTTGCTATCCGCGAGGAGGTCGGCTTCTACCAGGCTGTCCGCAGTGCCATCATCAAGGTCACCGTCGAGGGTCGCCCTTTCATCGACGATATGGAACACGCCATCCAGCAGATCATTTCCCGTGCGGTAGCCTCCGATGAGGTCATCGACATATTCGCTGCTGCTGGGTTAAAGAAACCCGATATTTCCATCCTTTCTGATGAATTTCTGGCTGATGTTGCCGAAATGCCCCATCGCAATCTTGCGCTTGAACTGCTGCGCAAATTACTCAACGACGAGATTAAATCTCGTTCCCGTCGTAACCTGGTGCAGTCGCGCTCCTTTGCCGAGATGCTCGAAAACACCATCCGTGCCTATCAGAACCGCGCCATCGAAACCGCCCAGGTCATAGAGCAGCTCATCCAGTTGGCCAGGGAAATGCGCGAGGCAGGCAAGCGCGGCGAGCAGCTTAACCTCACCGAGGACGAACTTGCCTTCTACGACGCCCTCGAGGTCAACGATAGTGCTGTCAAGGTCCTCGGCGACGAGAACCTAAAGATCATCGCCCGCGAGCTCGTCGAGACCGTCCGCAAGAACGTCTCCATCGACTGGACCGTCAAGGAGAATGTCCGTGCCAGGCTGCGCGTGTTGGTCAAGCGCGTCCTGCGCAAATACGGCTACCCCCCCGACAAGCAGGAGAAAGCCACCCTCACCGTTCTCGAGCAGGCTGAATTGATCGCCAAGGATTGGGCGGATTAGATTGCATGATAGGGTATGTCCACGGAGGAATGATTGACAAAAAGAAAAAAAGGTAAAGGCTGTATTGGATGTTTATGGCTTCCCTTTGCTCTTCTTATTGATTTATTTACTCCTGCAAAGAGATCGAAGAAAAAGCACATGTATCGGGGCTTGTACTAGTCCGTAGAGTGAGTTCGTAGACTGGGTTCTAAAATATAACCCACCACTACCCCAATACACCCCTCGTGTTAGCGCGATTACCTCCTGCCCTAAATTCAACAAACTATTAATTAGATTTTTTCTTTATAATTAGGCGATTTTCAGTCTCACAGGGTGATATCCCGAGGCATCGGTTACGCGTTTCGTTCGGGCTAATATTATGTAAGGTTCTACACAAACACTTTTTCCACTCAGACGAATAAACCATTATTTTTTAGCGCAAGTTAATTCCTTTACTAAGCCCTTAATTTTTTAAATTCCACCCATTCCACCTCAAGCTTGTTAAGAGCGTGTCGTAACCGGTCTGCAGGATCTAACCCCCGCCCAGCGAGATCCCGGCGGACTTCGAGCAACCGAGAGAGGGCAGGGGGTGTATCGTTTGTTTCCATTGGACCAGTCTGATCTTCGAGGTTGAGGTTGTTCCTGTTTTTGGTGGCGGCTTGGTGAATGAGCTTGCGCAAACAACCGATATCCCAGTCTAAGTGATGATCGGGTTTATGGGCAGTGGTCGAGGCGGGTGGGATATTCTTGCGTGACATTTTTCTCCTGAAAAAATAGAAAGTATGTTCTATATTATTTTCTATATCTTCTCACATTTCGAGTGAACTGTCAACTTACCCCAGGAGTAAGTTTTATTGGCAAATACTTGCCAATCCGGCGAATTTTGGAGGATATTAAATGGATTTATGGTGACTGTGAAACCGGAAGGAAAGACTAGAAATCCAACACGCTACTTCATATTCAACAGTGCCAGTATCCAGCCGAGAACCCCCGTGATCGCTGTCCCCACAACCAACCGCCACAACCATTTGATGTTGTCCCTCTTATCCGCTTTCCTGGCTTTCTCTTCCTCCCGAGAGGATTTCATATAGGCGCTGACTTCCTTCATGGTGTCATGCAGCCCGCCGTTCTCGAACATGGCTTCATCCAGGTTATCAATCTTCGCCATGGAGTTCTCCAGCTTGGCGATGATGCCGGTGTTGCCGTTGAAACCTCTCAGCACCCGTTCGTGGTCCTCGACCTTTTCCACGACACCGCAGATCTTGTCCTTGATGACGGCCATGTCCGTAGCCAGTCCGCCAATGTCATCGTGGATCTCCGCAACGGCGTCTTCGATGCGTGTAATACGATCTTCCTGCGCGCATGGTGTGGTCATAATAAGCCCCTTCAGGCAATCGCCTTGGTGATGTCATAGTAAAAAGTGATCTCGCCCTGAGTGCGGCTTGAGGCTTCATCATCGTCCTCGATCACCTTGATATCGAAATAGTACGTACCTTCCTGAACCTTGATACTCTCCACAGCCTCGAGCTTTACTTTTATCCTGCCAACAGCCGCGTCAAGAACTTCCAGCGAGCCGTTCAGGGCAGTTCCAACCTGCGCGTTGAGATACTTCAACCCATCTGTGCGTTCGATTTGAACAATACTATTCGCATCTGTGTCTGACTTACGTGACTTCGCCGTGAAATAGACCTTCTTCGCCCCGACCAGAGAGCCGAGGTTGGTCAGTTCAAAAATGATGGTATCACCAGCGTAGACGCTCACATCCTGTCCCAACACAGGCATCGCTAATGTGACCACTGGATAGGCCGAGAGGTCGCTGATAAGCCCGCTGATCGAACTATCCAAACGTGCCATTTGTACGGAAAACAATGCTGGAATTTGCTTCGCGTCTACGTCTTCAACATCCGTCTTGAACACGGCGGTAAAGTCGCTTGAAATAGGGCTGGAATGAATAAAGCGGTACAAACCACCACCGTATTCAGTCACTGCACCATCTGCAACCACAATTGCTCCGGATTGATCACGAACATCTACGGTGACTGCAAGGCCAGTTTTGCCAACTTTGAGCGCCGAGTACCAGGCGTAAAACGTGTAATCAATCATGCTCGCTCCTTATGAACCTAACTGCCCAATATTGAAACCAGACCGAAGATGAAATGCCTTTACCTTTTTGCTGCCACTTCTCACGATCCGCATAGTTTTACCTGTTATCGTGAACACGCCCTCTATACATTGCAGTACGAGACCGCGCAGGAAACCAATACTTGTTCCTGATAAATTGAAGGAACCAACAAGGGCCGATAACTTTCTCGCAAATATCAGGTGGATGCTCTTACCAGACAGGGCAAATGTAGCTGCAGAAGCGTTCAGCATTCTACCAATCAGGCGGGTTGATGGTTTTCCAGACAACACCGCTGAACCTGCTGAAAGGGTCAGCTTGCGACTGGCACGCAGGTTCTCTTCATAACCTGATAGGATGAATGAACCTGCGCCAGCAGTCAACAAGTAATTATTAAGTGCGCCTTGAAGCCTGAAGGTCAACATTGAACCGTTCAGGAGAAACGAACTTGCGCCTGTAGAGATCCTTCGTTTAGCAACCAGGCTGATGGAGTTTCCGACGCCTGAAAAGGCTCCAGCCTGCAGCGACATCTTTCTTCCGGCATACAGCAGCGCCTCTTTACCGGTGAGCGTAAATTCGCCAACGCTTGCCACGATCTTCCTGCCAACTTTCAATGGGGCAGGTAACCCCGTCATTGTGAAGGACGTGGCGTTCGGAAGCAGTGCACGGTGAGCCAGCAGGCCTATATCCTCACCGCTCATGGCAAACAAGCCTGCAGAAGCACTCAAGGTATAGTGATTGAGACCAACCTTCGTCAGTGCCGCATCCAAACCAGTAAGAGCAAAAGAACCTGCTGAAGGTTGGATTATTCTTCCGGCCTTTAAGTTTATTTCCTGCCCTGAAACGGCAAAATTCCCAACGTCAGCAGTCAGGGTAAGTTGCCTTAACGCGGCAGCTTTGGTAAGCGAGATATCCTGGCCAGCCAGGGCGAACGCACCTGCACCAGGAGCCATCTTGCGATCGACTTTGAGATTTGTATTGATACCCGTTAAGGTGAACGAGCCCACTTCCGCAGTGAGGATCTTTACGACGGAGTAGTCTATATCGATCTTGATGTAGTCAAGACTGGCGGTATGGGCGGTATTATCCGTGCGTCGAAATCGAGTGATCGCATAGAATGCCGCACTCTTGAGATCGGCGGCGGTCAAGCCGGTCGGCGACCAGGTAACCAGCTCTTCAGCCGTTTGACCGGTTGTATCTGTGGTGCCCGCTCCTTCAACACCACTAACCTCGTGCGTCAGGAAGAAAGCAGGTCCGGCAGTATCGTTCGCGCTGTTCTTCCACTGCGCCGTGATAACCAACGAGTTGATTACCGCACCGTCAGGAATACCCGATAAGTCAAACCCAAAAAGGTTGCTGTACCAGGAGTTCTTTGCCTGCGCTGTTACTGTAGCATAGACGGTATCATCCGAGTAAGCATTAGCCGGATTTGTCCACCCGCCGAGAGCACCATCAGCGGCGTAAGAGTTCGCCCACGCTGTCAGCACGGTCATAAGGTTAAGCTATTGTGAGAACGCCGGTTCCAGGATCGAAGTCCAGGGTCATCGTTTCATTTGCCAGCAGGGTTGTGTCGGAAAGGTAGTCGTACCAGCCGATCAGTTCCTTGTTGGTGGCGGTGTTGTTGTAGAGGATGACGTAGCGGAAGGGTCCGACTGAACCGCCTGTTGCCGTGAGCACAAGGTCGTTCAGAACGAGCTTGTACGTTCCGCCGCTCTGTGCACTCGAAGCCTGTGTCAGCACCCTGGAGGAGCAGTTGGTATACGCAATCTCCACCTGGTCGGCCAGGACAGTATCTGTGGCCAGCGGTGGGTTTGCAGCATTGGTCAGGGCGACCATGAGCTGATCCGAACCGAGGTTGTGCACTTTTTCGGCGCACGCCTCTACAAATGAGTTGAACTTGTTGAACGCTGATGCCATGTTATTCTCCTTTTGTCTTTATTGTTTCTAAGGACTTACTGTCTTTCTTCCGCGACGATCTCAGCAAATGCCCTATCCCGCAAAGCAACGAGAAGCCTCGCCATCGCCACCAGTACCACCTTGGCGCTGGCGAGACTGGTCACGTCGGTGTTGATATAGTCTGTCACCTGCTGCGTATCCCAGGTCACCCAGTTGGGGATATTCCTCAAGAGCATTGGAGCTTCGGCTTGCAAGGTTTCCCTTATTGGGGTGATATAGTCGACGGGGTCGTGCACCTGAAGGATCACCAGGATGTCAGGCCTGTCCTGGATCTCGTTGCCTTCCATGTCCCATACCACACCGAGAGAGTTGACACCCGAGAACTGGATGCCGGCCACCTTGAGTTCCTGATCAAGTTTGGTTGCGTTGATCATGTCCTTATTTCTCCTATCAAGCCGGTCTGGAAATAAGTTGTGTTACCGTCACCACGCCAGGTAGTTGTTCCAGACGTTCCTGAAAATTCCAACGTGGAAATATAGTGGTAACCAATCCCGACAAATACATGGTTCTGAAGCCAGTTTTGATTGACTGAAGAAACAGACGTGTAAGCCTCTGTCGTATACGAAATCGATGCGAGCGGTGTAGTGGTGTTGTCCAGTGCGATCCCGACACGAAAATTCACACCGAGAGTAGTATTCGAAGGCGCAGCCATCTCTCTTACCAGCACCGGTTCTTCTTCGACCCCGATGACCATCGCTACCCTGCCGACACCATCCACGGTGCTGTTGTTGAACGGCCGCCACGTATTCGTGGTATAGGTCCAGTTATCTGTTGGGTCCGCGGCGCGCAGTATCCTTGGAACGCGGTTGTAATAATTCCACACGAACCGCCTGGCGACGCTGTCATCACACTGCGCAGTCCCCCCACCACCAACCACGACGGTGCGGATTGTGCCAATATAACGCCTGGTCAGGCTACCTGACTTCACCAGGACGCCATCCTGCAGGGTCAACGCAGTGGTCCTGGTTGTGTCATTTGCCCATATGGGGCTTTCAATTGCCACAGCGCCGGCGTTGTTGTAGCAGAAGATGTCGTAGTTCTTGTTGGTTGTATAAGCTGAAATATCCAGGGACAGCTGTGCGAAGGTGAGCACATCCCAAGTGCTTCCGTTGTAGAGCGACATCAAGTTTCCCTGGTACGGCGTAAGGTACAGCGTTGTTTTGGCGAGCTGGTCGGTGATACTGACCGGTACACCACTTTCCAATGTCAAGCGGCAATCAGCAGGATAGCCCGCTCCGCTGGGCCCGGCTGGTCCTTGAATGCCCTGTTCTCCGGTGTCACCCTTTATACCCTGGTCGGCGAACATCGAAAAATAGGGACTATTGAGCTGATCTGGAGCGTGGCCGATACTTTGGAGGATACAAATATAAGTGGATCCAAGATAGGAAACGAGATCATCGACTGCATAGGTAGTGGCTTCGTTGTAATAGCCGCGCCAGTTAGCGCCTTCTGGTCCTTGAAGGCCTTGGTCCCCCCTTGAAGCGAATAATGACCAGTAAGTTTCAGATGTCGGAAGGTTGCCCGTGCTGTCTTCGATGCAGATGTATGCAGAACCGTTATACGACACCAGGTCGTCCACGAGATAAGCAGTTCCACCATCGTACGCCCCTCTCCAGTTGGCTCCCTTTGGACCCTGAGACCCATCCACGCCATCCACACCATTCACCCCGGCTGCACCTGGTGTACCAGACGCTCCAGCTGGACCTGCCACGCCTTCAGTGTTGGAGAGCACCCGCGGTCTTCCATCCACCCACATGATGCCGACTTCCATACCTGGATACAAAGCCCCCACGCCGCTGGCGCACTCCACGTTGCGGATCAGGTTAGGAGCAGTTCCAATGCGGATGTCCACGCGGCTTCCGTCTATTCTGTAGATGGTTGCCTTATCAACCACAATTTTCTGTGATTTGATCAGTTTCAAGACCTGATTTTTCTTCATACCCGTGTTTAGCTTCATAACACATCCGCTCTTGGCAAGTAGCCGGTCAATGTCATGTCAAACCCCACGCCTTCTTTGGAAGCGGTGTATGTCAAACCAACCGTGGCAACGACGATGCGGTTGGTTCCCGCTGTTGTTTGCACGTAAATGATGTCGTCGGGTTCCACCCTCGGGTCTGCGGCGCCGATGTACGCTTTCGAAATGACCCTAGACCCCACTTCTTGAAGCAGCACGTCGGTGAAGAAGTCGGCGTCTGCGGGAGAGTTGATCTCGTTCATGTTCGCCAGGTAGTAAACATTCCCGTACTCGACCATCATATCGGTGTCAATCTTTTCTTTGACATCAGTTCCCTCAAGGCGCATGCGGGTCACAATGGAATTATCAGAAATGACATGGTCTCCGGATATCGACAGCAGGTAAGGCGATCCTGCGCTGTTGACGACCGTCCGATCACGGAAGATCTTCAGTTCACCATTGATGCCGTCCTGAAGAAGGAAGCGTTTCTCGCCAATCACGTCAGAGATCAGGCTGTCGCCCTTCTTGCCTTCGTCAAGGATGAAGTTATCAATACGGATGGACGCTTGAGGGATGTGAACAGAGATGTTCCCGTTGTGCGTTCCTATGAGTGTCAGGTAATTCCCACCGGCGGCATAGTCGTCATCCGTGATGACAAATGCGTGGATAAACCGCCCATCGCACCAGATGGAGATGAAATTGTCCCAATAGGAAACGGTCACATCGCCGATCAACGGATTTTCAAGCGGGAAGGTCTCCCGCAAAGTTGCACCGTAATAATAAGCAATTGAGGTTGACGAGAATACCGTGTCTATTCCGACGCCTGAAGGGGTGACCCGCCTGCCAGAAACCTTCACGGTTCCAGAAAGAGCGGGGAGCGTCATTTTGATCACGAAGTTCTTCTTATTCAGAACCGCGTTGCTACCTGTCGGGTTGATCGTGGCAGGGTATTCGCTCTGACCTGTGACCGTCCTCACGCCAGCCTTGCGCGCGATCGTCCGCACCATGTCTTCAAGGCTCAAGTCCTGTTCAGAAGAGAAGAATTGCACCTGGTCAAACTTCAGGAACGGCAGTGCGCGGTAGGAATGGCAGTAAGAACCGCCATGAGCGACGATCGCAGTTCCGTTCAAACCGCGCACGGTTTTGAGAAGGGCGGGCACGATGGATAACACAGAGGTTTTATCCAGGACTGGATCCTGGTCTACAAGGAACGCGCATCCAGCGGTGCTGTGCTTGTACCCAATGATCTTGAATGCCTGCCCCTCGCCAAGACCACTCGTCACGGCGATGTTGTAGTTCTTGTAAAACCCATTAATATGCGACAAGGCATCCGAGTGAGCCACATGAATGACCGCATTGGAGCTCTTATAAGCGCTTTCATAAGCATCGAATTCCAGCCCCCAAGCCCATTGCGCATTGGGCCACACGGCAGTTGCGTCCCATACCCGGTTCGTCCAGTCGTACCAGCGGGTACGACCTGCGTAACCATTCACGGTGTTGTTGGGTGCTGCATTAATCCTGCTCTTGGCATGTACCCATATCTGGTCTTCGAGATAACCATCGACGGCAGGATCATAAGCGTAGTCTTTGTAGATATTGGGTTCGGGTGAAATGACGAACTTGTACCCATTCAACACACCAATAGCTTTATCAAATTTGAAGCGTACTTTATCTTGAGCCGGTGGGAAGATGTAAACACCTGCTTCCATATTCATCCCTTCAGCGATTTCACTCACGTCATCGACATAGGGAATATTGGCGCTCAAAACCGTAGCCAGGTCGCCAACCTGTGTTCCAACGTATCCGACGGTTCCCTGGTAGATACCGCAGGATACTCCGCCAGCGCTGCACAGGTCATCGTTGACGCATTTTGCCAGGCGCACATCAATTGCCGTGAGATAGTGTTTGGCAGTATCCAGCGAGAGCGTTTGTGAAATTGCGGATTGGTAGGAATTGACACCCATCGGGGAATATTTGGCATAGTCAATGGAAGCATTCGGCGAATAAGCGGTCAGCAATTTTCCTGGCACCCATTGCAGGTTAGGGATCGCGGTGATCTGCTTTCTACTGTCGAAATACAGGATTTCGTCATCAATGATGATGATGTCCTTTTCGTTGAAGGTAGAAGCGTCTTCTACGGGAACTCGACGTGAAGTCGACGAAAAAGAGAAAGAGCGTGAATAGGGTGTGACGTTACGGGTGTAGATCGCCCCACGCCCCCTGTCGCTGCTCTTCCAAGGAAGAGAGGTGTAGCTGGAAAATACATACGACAATGCCAGCGTCCACTGCGGGTCTGTTTCCCTGCGGTAGTGAACATTGATG
>JBCFBD010000069.1:0-13791 GCA_038562455.1 Anaerolineaceae bacterium
ATCCCCAATTGGCGTGACATCCTGGCCCAACTGATTATTTTCTTTGGCGATCGTGTGCCTGTGAAGCTATAATTGAGATTGCTGAAATATGGGTTTACACAAAATATGCAACACTCCCAAAATGGAAGCATTATTACCAATACACCGCCATAGATGAATACAGCCGTTTGAGGTATCTGGAAGCTTTTCAGACTGCAGACACCTATTCATCAGCGGTATTCATTTCCCATGCCATCGCCTGGTTTTCCAGGCAGAATATCCACGTGGAGTGTGTGCAGACCGATAACGGGGTTGAGTTTACAAAACGGTTTATTAGCAATGCTTCCGGGACTAACCCAACCCTCTTTGATACCGTTCTTCAGAAGCATGGCATTCAACATAAGCTGATAAAGCCCTATACCCCCAGACACAATGGCAAGGTGGAAAGGAGCCACAGGGAAGATCAAAAACGTTTGTATAGAAACGCGAAATTCTTTTCCTTTAAGGATTTTAAACAGCAGCTAAAAAGACACAATCAGCGCTCCAATCACATGCCGATGCGTCCACTCAATTTCTTATCCCCCTTTCAATTCCTTAAACACAATGTCCAATATGTTTGACAAACCTACAGTATTGGAGCGATTTACCTCGTAGAAAAATTTCCTTGAGAGACCGCTCACATATCTACCTGCTACTTCCGCCATATTAGGTGTAATTCTTGACCCATTTAATGAATCAATAGTTCCTCGCAACACCGCACGTGCTTCATCTAGCGTTGGATTTGTGACATACAACTTAATGTTTAATTCCTTGCTTAGGTTCTTGATTAATTCAATCAACCCTAATGCAGCAGCATTTGATGGATTTTCATGCAACTCTAAAATTGAAAAAAGGAAATTTGTATCGATAAAGAGTGTTACATTTTTTGCTTGGCCTATTGAGTTTTGTAAAGATCGTATAGTTTTTTGATCAAGGCCACACGCTTCCACGCAAAAATGGGTATTCAGTGATCTTAAAATGTAGGATCTGACATTCTGATCCGTTGAGGTGAGGAAAAATTGAGCAGAATTGAATAAATAATCTCTTTGCTCAGGTCGATAGTGACCTAAGAAGGTGTCGAGGAGCGATTGATCGAGGTTAACAGATCGAACATTTAGTAATTCGTAAATATTGGCTCCGATGTTCTTTATAAAGGGACGTAAAAATGAATCGTTAAAATCACCCCAGATCTGTTCTTTTTCGGCCGAAGTTATTTCATCGCAGGTAAGCGTATCGATAAATGCCTTCTTAGCCCTATCAATTATTTCCTCTGCTTCGTGAACATCTGAATTTATTGTTTTTAAACATGCCTCAGATAATCGAATCTTCCCGTCTGATAATTTAATAATGTTGCCAATACCAGCAATTTGGTCGATCACTGAATTTAGCCGTGCCCCTAAATCTATATCAAAATGTGATTTAAGGGCTCTTTCCAAGTCATCAACAGACATGGAGTCAACCTTTCCGTCCATCCATAATGTAGCCATGATAAGGCGTTGGATAACGGAATCCCACCAACCGATTTTATTCAATTCGACATGCTGAACAAGATTTAGAATGTTCGCATCAATATTGGTAGTCATGTTGACCCCTTTTTGTTGATTTATTTTTTCTGCAATTTCCATCGTTTCTTTTGTGAGCGGTATACCTTACTCTTCCTTAAGATCTAATCCCAATTGTCGTGCAGACTCGATCATTGCTTTTAATCGAGGATCATTTTCATCCAAAGGTTGCCCGTCCTGGGTTACAAACTCAAAATGGATTCCCAATTTCATTTTTTTAAGTCCCATTCGTGCAGCTGGACCAACGAAGGAGCGGAAAATATCAGCCCAACTTTCAACGGGTACATTTCCCTGGATGGTCACCTGACGAATTGTGTTGCCGGCGGGCGGTATGACAATATCTCCTCCTTCATAAGGTGGTGTAGATATTGGGCCGGTGTCAGATCCATCACTTGGCGGAAAAATACTGCCTGCCGGTGTTCCACCACTAGGTGGAGGAGTAACAACTGGCGGTAGAACAGGCTCTGGCTCAAATGCGGGAATTATCCAAAGGCCTTCTTCGTTGGGATCAATAGTGATTGATCCACCGCACCATTTTTTCTGCAACTCCTTCGCGTTAAGTCCCTGACCCAAACCGATTAATCTTTCCTTGCAGGCATCCTGCAGACCATTGACGACAGCATCCCGCGTAGCGATCATTGGTTTATCGGTATACCGCAAAAAGGATTCGATTGCATCCTTGAGGCGCATGCTCCCATCTGACAAAACGAGTCCAGATTCTTGCATGGTCACCCTTCCAATTTTTCGTAAAATCCACTCTTCTTCTTCCACCAATTGTTTCCAGACAATTTGCAGATGATCACCAAAGTTGCTGCCGGCAGAGCTGAGTGCTGTAACGCTAATCTCTTCGCCCCGGATACGAGCAATATAAGAGAATGCAGCACCCAGCGATTGGGTGACTGATTGTCTGGCTGTGGTGAGACGTGTCTCTAAATCGCCTTTTTGTTCTGGATCAAGTTGCGTTCCATAATCACGTTTAATGGCTTCGAGTGTGGTCACTTCGCGTAAGGCGTTGCGTAATTTTGTCAGGCCGCGGACTGAAGGCAGTAGGAAGAGCAATGTATTTCGATAGAGACGGTCTCGAGCACCGCATTTTGTACTTAACAGCTTCACTCGTCTTTCCAGTGGTGGATTATTAGCGGCAGCCTGTCCATTTTCCGCATACGGCAAATCAGGTGCAAGAATAAGTAAAGCTAAGGAACGTTGTTCTGGTAAATCTGATCCGGGATTTACCAGAACGCGCCATGTCGCAGGTTCAAGCCTGGAATTGTTAACCTGGGTTTGAACTGCATCAATAATTTCTGTATTGAAATCATTACTGACAAATTGCTGCCGGTAGCGGACGATCAGATTTACAAGTGTAGGGCGTGTATCAAACCAGTAACGTTTTCCGAGATTTCCAGTGGTTGGGAAACGCATGTAAAATGCACGGTTTTCCAATTCGAGCAAAGCCCCATCAGTATAACTCCAGTTCAAACCAGGCCTGGCGGTGCATAATTTTAACTCCCGCGTGCTGTAACCGACTCGATCACCTTGAGCACCAAAAGAACCAAGTAAGATGGTGGAAGCCAAACCTTGACCAATCTTTTCTCTCAAGTAGTCGCCGCCACGTTCTTCATCAAACTGGACTGAATTGCTTGTTTTGCCGATGACATCTGCTGCGATGACAGACTCATAAGATGCGCCCCACAGGCGTGTGAGCGATGATTTGAGCGCATCCACGGTGAAATTCAGGTGTGCCGGTTGGATAAGTGACTGGGATTGCGTTTCAGTGCTTCGGCGTTGCCAGAGATCACCCACGATGGATGCCAACAGACGTAAGACACCGCGCGTACGCTGAAAGCCATTGTGGCTACCCCAACGTTTATAGAAAGCGTCAATCAATGTCGGATGAAAAGGATAGGCATTGATAATGCTCTGTTTGTAATCAGCGCGTGTGGCTTCTTGAGGGACTTCATTCGGGTGCTGTTGGTACATGCGGGCGTACGCGCCAGCTACTTTTTCGATTTCCGTTGGATCACCGATGGTTTCAAACAAACGCCGGCGAACGACTTGGTATATTTCTTCATCAGCAACCGGACGGGCGTCGGCTGCCATGCGGCCAAAACGATTTTCGAGCGCTGCAAGGATCTCCTGTCCGCGTTCTGAACTGGCTACCTCCAGATGGCTCGCGGGTAGCGTGGCAACCAGGGCTACACCTGGAACATTGGATACAGCCTGGCAAAGTTGCTGCGCAAATGAAATGGTTTGATCCGCTAACGTACCCGATCCTACCGGCACGCCTGCAGCGCCGACGCAGTAATCTGCTAATTCATCCAGCAAAATCAGGCAAGGCGATGATTTTCGCAAAATGGATTCGAATAGTCCCTGCGGACAGGTGCGCGCTTGATCATTGGCTTCGATGTCGCGGTAAAGCTCGACTCCGCCAAGCTGGTAAGCCAATTCACCCCACAGAGTCCGCGTGCGGATGCCCTCCGGGGTTTGCCGACCCTGGGTGGCATCGCACGTCTGGTTGGTAAAAACCGCAATAGACCGAACCCGTTGCGGTATTTCATCTTTTAATGCCCGGCGCAAATCTGCGCATTGGGAAGAAGCGCGCAAAATCTCACTGTTGCGTGCCAGGTGCCAGAGCGCTACCAAAACATGGGTTTTGCCACCACCAAACGAGGTTTGCAGGCTGATAATTCGGTCGCCAGCTTCAGCACCGCCGGATATCGCGCGACTGACCTTGCTTAAAATACTGGTGAGACCGTGGGTTAAATAGGTTTTCGCAAAAAACGCTTCGGCATCACAATAAATATCTGGTGCTGAATTCTGGGTAACTTCCCAGAGGTTGGCGGCGAAAACGGCTTCGCTCAGGCGGCCTTTCTGAATATCCTCATGGGGGGTTGCGATTGCATACCAGGGTGATAATGTTTCGGGCATGTGTATTACTCCTTCAGCCTATTCGCTTAGATCAATGATAATTGCTCTGGACCTTTGGGCGGTTCAGCCTGACGTACTTCTTGTTTAAGTGTTTCTCGCTCGCCCAGTAGTGCGCTGATCAGCTTCCAATCTTCCTCGCCGCGCGGCAGGACCTCGAACAACGCCTGTGCCAGCTTCCAGAAGGGTTCATGTTCTGCGATGTTGTTGGTTTTCAAGTACTGCACCAGTTCTGAGCGTCGCTCCTGTTTCCATAACCGCATAGCCTGGTGCAGTTGGTCAATCAGCGGGGATGTCGGATCTTCACCCAAATGCCGATGATCGGAACGGTCGCGCAATAAAGCTAGTCGGCATTTTGAGCCATCAATGATGAAAATTCCATTTCGCCTTGCCAACTCGATGGCATTTTCATCCTCCCCCCCAACCTGCACAACCAAACGTGCATCATCCCAAGATTGTTCACCTATACTATATAGGTTTGCCCATACGAAGTAGAGCCTGGATAAACTATCTCCTGTAAATTCGCCAGCAATTGCTTTGAGTGCGGATTGCCTAACAGTTTCCAATAGCGTGGGTATGTCCACTAACTGCCCATCAGCTTTTTCAACCCGTGAATATTTGCCAAATACCCCGACAGCAGGGCCATAACATGCGACTATCAAATCAGCTCCTCGGAAACCATACTGCCAAAACCGACGAATACTATCAGTAACAACCCTTTCTATCTCCTTTCGAACATCTCGGAAAGAACCTACACTTGTAGTTTCTCTGTGCCTACATATTACAGTAATTGAAGTCTCTAATGAGGCGGTGTTAAGTGCCAATTGCGTTGATTTCATTTCTGTTTCAATAGGGTATGTTGCAGTAATTGTCAATCCAGCCTCAAATAGTGAATCAATTAGCGAAGTCCATGCTTCTGTAGATTGATGCGCAAACATGACAGTAATTATCCCGTCGGTTTTATTTATCCTCTTTGCTTCAGCAAAACTTGCTGCTAACTTGGTTGTAAAGTGTTTGTTTGCTTTTCTTTCATCACCTCCATGTCGGTGTCTGAGTGCAGTGGCCTCATCGCCTTTTGGGGTTAATGGCGTGGAAAACACCTCAGGGAAGGTGTTGCCGATGCTTCGTTTCAGCCATATGTAGAAGAAATCGGATAAATCTGCATATGAAATTGAGTTAAAGTATGGCGGATCAGTAACGACCACATCAATACTCTTAGAATCAATTTTCAAGTGGGATGCATCCCCAAGTATCACTTTTACTGGGATGGATATAGATGTCGATTCGTGATTGATAACTTTGAGCATATATTCTAGTTGGGTTGATGCAGTTCCTGAACTGTTAACCAATGGATTTACTTCAGGATAATCCCAAATCATTGGAATAGCTTGTCCACCAAATGGCGTCTCACTTTTTTCATGACTCGATCTCCAACGGGATACATTATTACCGAATGAAGCAATTCGATCTATCCATAATCCTAAGTATAGTGTGATAGCGTCCCTATATTCTCGTTTAGGAATTTCAGTTTCCATCTCAGTGTAAATTTTTTTCAGGCACTCAATAAATGAATTAAGAGCAACTAATTGACGAGGATTGAATAATGATCCCCACGATTTCATTCCATACAAATGAACACGGATGCCAGTTGAGTTAGAAACCGCCTCTTCGTTGGAAGAATTTCCAGTGATTTCAGGTAGTATGAGTTCACTTGGTTTCTCAATAGAATTGCAGATTTCTTGTGCTTTCATGTAGGCTAGTTCATCAACGGATTCTACAGAACGATAAGATTTACCGTTTGTAGACTCTGTTATCACAGCAACCATTCGCTCAGACATCCTCCCTTCCAAGCCAGCAGATCTAAGATCCTCTACTGGTGTAATTTGTTTGCAAATCGGGCATCGGACATCTCCTCGAGTAAGCATTGTCCCTTCCATAGCGTTAGTGGTCGAGCTAAAACTCACCGTGAAACTAATATTTTTTCTTGAAGTGGACATTTCTAAAATATACTGATGCCCATTCCCTTTTTTTGCCAGAAGTAATGAACGCAAAAGTGGTATTTCTGCACGACAAGCTGGATTTGAACAAGGTGCTGTTCTAGCCCATAAATACCCAAGTACTGGCTTTCCATCTGATCCAGCTGGGTAAAGATTTCCTATTCGTTTTCCAACTAAATTTAATATGCGCCTTGCCCAGTATTCAAAATCATAAACAAGCACACTTCTTACTTCTGCATTATTAAATTCTCTATTCTCCAAATTACCAAACTGGCGTGTTCCTGGATGTCCAAATAATTGGGGATATTCGCAGGTCGCTCGAAGGATTGAATATGCTACAGGGTTATAATCATTTGCGATAGCTTGGCAACCTAAACGAGAAGCTTCTAAAGGAATTGCCCCTCCCCCTGCAAATGGATCAAGGATAGTAGGGGTTGTTCCCCCATTTGCTAACTCGATCAATTCACGAGCAACTCGTAGTATTTCTAGACCTTGCTCATTTTCTGGATCACTGGTTTCCCATTTACACAAGCAACGATCATCAAGCATTTCACTTATCGGAGGTTGATAATTCGAATGACCTCGGTCAAAGGCAATCCATTCAGGTGACCACTTAGCAATAAAGGTCAGCAGTCGATTCCGAAGAGTGTCAGGAATACCGTCATAAGGCAGATAAGGATCAGGATCATGCTTAATGATCCTCCCTCTTCGATAACCCTTTAATAATGCAGGAACTTTATTTTTTAACAGATACTCCACCCTTTCTCTGAATTCAACGGGGCAATTTGGGTGATCAGGGTCTGGTAACAGTGAGGCAAAAACAATAGCACGTGAAGCAGCCAATGGCCGTCTCGCCCACCAGATATGCAAATGAGAAATATGAGCATGATGGATATTTTTATCTCTCACGCTTTCAGCGGAAATTTCGCGGATGGGTAGAGCAACTTCAATAAGACGGGGGCAGTTTGAGTTCATAGATCGTTATCCTAACATTTGAAGAAATTGTTGATCACTCATGGGACGGGGGCAATTAGGACCAAGCTCGTTAATGAATGGAGATGTAATGGTATTGATCACACGGCTCCTATGTGCTGGCAATGGCACTTGTAATTGGTGAGCTAGAGCAGCATCCAAGTGCCTGAAACTTGAAAGAACTAAGGTCTGTCGTGTTCGTGTGATTCCCACGTAGAATAGCCGTCGCTGCTCCTCATCAAAGGCTCGCTGGTCATTAAAAGGTAGATCCTCATCCGCAGGAGTAGGTATCAATCCCTGGATTAACCCAGTAATGATGACCATGTCAGCGGTCAAACCCTTAGATTTATACAGGCTCATTACCCGTACAAAATCAACATCTGTTGGTAATTCAGGCTGCGTTAAATTAGTGCGGATACTTTCAAATAACTTTGCAGGTACCAGATCCTCAGGCCTTATAGTCGCTGCAATGTTACGGAACAACTCGGTCCAAGCCTGATCGGGAGGGAAAAGCGAATCAACCAGTTCCTGGCCTTGCAAGGTGGCTAATAAACCTAATTGCGCTCTAAGCAATTGATATTTTTCGACAATTCCATCCAGATGGGGGATCTGTAAGGTGCCATTAAATTGCGCTTCTAGAGCAACCATGGGCGAATCCCCCGAAGCCTGGCAATGATTACGCAGTGCGTTCCATCCAGCATAATTTAAAGTGCGATGCCCATAACCACAATAACATCGCAACGCAACCCGATCCTCTGGATTGGCGAGCAGTGCCAACACAGAAAGACCTTGTTGAGAAGCGGATTCTTGCTCGTCGTGTGAATTGCCATCTAGACTGGAATCTTGATAGAAACTCTGGGAGGGTATTCCAAGTCGTAAAAGGGAATCACAAATCGGCTTACCCAATTTTTGCCTGGGAGCCAATACGAGAACCTGACCAGGTTGAACATTCTGTCGCCGAACATGATGAGCAATTAATTGGGCTATTCCATCTGCTTCATGGTTCAGGTTATCCCATTGCACTAGAAAAACATCTCCCCTGGGTCTATCAAGCAATGGGTTTAATGCTCGTCCGGTTCGATTGCGATTGTTTACGATCAACGAGTTTGCCATCTCAACAACTAGCTGTGGGCATCTGCGGCAATCATCAAGAGATTCATCATGCGTTTCAGGGTGTCTCTCGGCAAATTCGGCAATGCCTTCAGGGTGAGCGTATTTGAAGGAATAAATCGATTGATCCTCGTCCCCAACAATTGTCAGTGTGCCATTCTCGGCAAGTAATTGAACCAAATCCTGTTCGGCACGATTGAGGTCCTGGTATTCATCGACTAGAACATGATCAAACAAGGTTCGTTCTTCAGCCAAGGGATTGTTTAATAAGAAGTGTAATGTCTCAGGAACAAGTTCTCCAATAAGCATTGCCTGATGGAATTGAAGCCACTGAAGCAATTCGGCTTGAAAAATGCGGTCTTGTTGTTCCAAAGGCCAACCTGGCTCTTCATGCTGTCTTCGCGCCCAGGCGGAATTAAATGCCGATAAGCGCTCATTAATTGCCCGTATCCCACCGAATTCTTGATGATTCATATCTTCAATGAGGAATCGCTCTTCATACTTGAGCAGAGGGCGGGGAACCCTACCCGTGATTGGCAATACATGATTTTTAGATAAAATGCTGAAGCAAATTGAGTGAATTGTTCCAGCAATTACCTCTTCGGCTTCAGGCATACCGATATTTCCTAGATCTTTACGCAAATCCTGAGCTGCTGTTCGAGTAAAAGTACAGACAAGGATTCGATTAGGTACTGTCCCTTCTTGCAATAAACGAGCAACACGGCGCATTAATGCATATGATTTTCCGGTACCAGGGCCAGCCAGGACTCTTAATGGAGAATCCGCTGTTTCAGCGATTCGTCTTGGAGTTCCATCTAAACCTTCATCCCATCTGCGTACTGCTGCTTGATCCATTATTCCCCCCTATATCTCTGTATTCTCGCCAAATTTTGACCAATCATTTTCTTGAACTAAATACTGAATCTGACGGAAGAGCATTTCTGGCGAAAGGAAACGCATCGGATCATTGATGATGCGCAGTCTCGGACGCTCTCCGCGGCAATACGTGACAATATACAAGTAAGCGCGGGCTCCTAATTGCTTCAGCTTATCCATTTCAGGACTAGTGAGAATGATCGGACCACTTGCCGCGCGTCCTTTTACCTCGATGTATCGTACCTCAGAGGTTGGAGATTCGGAACGAATATCGTAATGTTCGCCATCCTGCGAAACGTCATAAGGTGTCCATCCGCGCCGTTTTTCATATTGCATCACTACCTTCATCGCAATTTGTTCTACCTCATCATCGCGGCGCATTGGCACACCCTGGTGTTGTTCGGCTTCATCTGGCTCAAGTACAGCCGTTGGAGCGGGTAAGACAATCCCACTGGCGACAATATCAGGTAGATTGGATGATAATCTCAACATTTGTTCCAACTCATCGAGACGGATTTTTTTACGATCTTTGAGTTGTTGAATGCGCTGTTCTAGTTTTTGGCGTTCTTCAGGATCATCCTCGCCATACAATTGAAGCTGCTGATATTCATTGAGTTTTTCTTGTAAATCCAGGATCAGGTCTGTAAAAGTTGTTTCTAGATAAGATCTACGTAATTCGCAATCCATCTCGCGTTGCTGAATAACTCTCTTTAATTGTTTTTCGGTCTGATTTTCATACGTCCACATTTGAATTTCTTCGTTGCTATGTTGTGGGATAGCAGGAAGTTCAAAATCAAAGTCCGGGACAGTGAAATTAAGGATATTGGCTGGTGAAGTCGCCCGCAGACCTAGATGGTCGGCGACCACCAGATTAAGTTCTTGATGGGCGAGACGTCGTTTTTCTTCCAATCGTCCATCTTCAATACTCGAACGCATTAGCCAGATTCGTTGCGGTTGACCGATATTTGGATCCACAAGGGTTACACCACGGGTAAACGAATCGCGTGCTCGGCGGATTGCCCATTCGATTAAAGCTTCAAATAAAGGATGTCCTGGGCCTAACAACCGTGTCCCTTCTGGTACACGCACCTTGCTGGCAATGCTGACCAGTTCTTTATCAAAAACGATAGGAAAATCGAGCATTTCAGAGATTGGCAAGCGAAGCGAGCGAGCAACATCCATCAACCCCGATGGAGTGCGTCCAAGGTGAAAAACAGGAAAAGTGTGGTCAGGGTTGATTGTGCCGCCAGCTTCAGTATAAGCTGTCATAAAGAAGCGTTGAATGAATAATGGCTGCAGTCTACGCTCATCTGATGTGTCTCGTAAACGACGCGCTTCTCGCAAATCCAACTTGGATGCCAGCGATTGCTTTTTCTGCAATGCCACCAAATCCTGTGCTCGTTTTTCTAAACCGCTGTCTAATTGACTCTCTACCGTGGATACAGCATTTGCCGCAGTTTCCGAATCGATCGAGTTCTCCAGTAATTGGAGTAAGGGGACTTCTTCAAGCAATTCATCCACCACGTCGTATACCCGGTCGTCTCCCATTTGCTCTCGCATAATGTCCATCTTTTTCAGAACTTTCTCAAGAACCGAGCCTTCACGTGTATTACTGGCGACCAGGTTATAAACCCAAACTTCATCTTTCTGCCCATAGCGGTGAATACGTCCCATTCGTTGTTCCAACCGGTTTGGGTTCCAGGGGATATCCCAGTTGATTAAAAAGCGACAGTATTGTAGGTTGATTCCCTCACCGGCTGCATCGGTTGCGATCATAATTTTTGACCGAGTGCGGAATTCCCTTTGCGCTTGTTTGCGCATTTCCACGTCCATTCCACCGTGAATAATGGTTACATGGTATCCCATGCGAGTTAATCGGTCAGTAAGATTATCCAAAGTATCTTTGTGTTCTGTGAAGATGACTAACTTTTCATCCTCCCGTCGAATCACATCTGAATCATCTAATACTTCTAGTAGCTCTGAAAATTTTGCCTCTGGATGATTGCGTAGAGACTCAGCAAGCCGGAGTAAGCCTGCAACTTCTTCCCTTTCCTTTTCGACTTCCGCCGGATCATCACTCAAGACCTGGCGGAAGATTCTTTTATCAACATCTTCCCTCTGGGTTTCATCCAGATCTTCGTATTCTGCAAGATCTTCCGGTAAGTCATTATCACGCTGATTAAGTAAACGCTTTCGCTCTGCAAGGTTATGCGATGTGTCACGGAGAATCTTCAAGACTTCATCAAGTGCTTTTAAGCGGTTTTGAAGTGTACGTGTAATAGCATAAATACTACTTGCCAGACGGCGCTGCATTACCATCAGTGTTAATTCGACCTGTCGATTTCGTTTAGTTTTTGCTTCTTTCCGCCGCGAGCGAACATATTTTGTGACAGCGTTATATAGTTCTAGTTCTTCTGCGGTTAGTTCATAACCGACTGTTTTTGTATGGCGTGGTTTAAAAAGTTGATGATTGTCCCAATCAACCATTTCTTCCTTTAAACGCCGTAAAAAGAAACGGTTGCGAGCATTGGTGATTGCTAGCTCATCCTGGACATCTGCTGCGGAGAATGTGGCTACAGCATCATGGATTCGCTTTGTGACCAACTCATCTTTTTGAAATAAATCCTCATCAAGAAGCATTAACAGACGACGAAAAGTATCTCTTCGGCCGCGGTGGGGAGTTGCTGTCAAGAAAAGCAGGTGGTCAGTATGGGTCGAGAGTTCTTCTGCGACATGATACCTCGCGCTCCGATCCACCTTAGATCCATATTCGTAAGCAGACAACTTATGTGCCTCATCAAATACCACCATATCCCATTGCGTTTCTCGTGCAGCATTCAAGCAACCTTCGTGACGGGAAATGAAATCTATTGATGTAATGAAGTAACCTTCTTCTGATCTCGCAAACTGACCAGGTTCGGCCTCAAATGAAGCGCGATTGATTAGCCGGAAAAACAATCCAAATTTATCTTGCATTTCATCTTGCCATTGGCGGGTCAATCCGCCAGGTGTGATGATCAAAACCTTGCTTAGCACACCGCGAAATAGGAGCTCCTTAATAAGTAAACCGGTCATGATGGTTTTGCCAGCGCCAGTATCGTCAGCTAGCAGGAAACGAATTCGAGGAAGCGGCAAGAGGTAACGGTAAACTGCTTCAACCTGATGGGGGAGTACGTCCACGACACTCGAGTTTACTGCAAACAAGGGGTCAAATTGATAAGCAATCCGAATGCGCTGAGCTTCAACGCCAAGCATAAATGATTTCGCGTCACCGTTGAACGCATACTCAGCCCCACGAATTTTGATTAGTTTTTCCAACTCTTCGGTATTCAATGGTCTTTTTACAAGGCGGCGTGAGAAAACACCAACGCCCTCTATCAAAATTTTGTTTCCAAAAGGCGCAACTTTTTGAACCTCAACATGTTCGTTAGGTTCAAGTCCGGAAACAATATCGCCTGGTTGTAATGAATTATTTCGCTCCATTCAGATCCTAAATTATCGCTAGTTTCATTAACCGACTTTGATAGCCCAATCAACAATACAGATATTCCAAATGCTTCAATAAAGTTCTTGACCTTATCACAGCTTCTCTTTTCCAAACTTTACTTCTTCAGTAAGGTCATTTTTTCTTTCCTGGTCGTTAATCCATTTTTCGATGGAATCTTTGCGGAATCGCCAATGTTTTCCAACTTTAAAACCAGGTAATCGCTTATCTTGAACTAATTTATAAACGGTCGATAACGGGAGACGTAAATACTCGGCTACTTCCTCAGCTGTTAGGAATTCGGAGTCCATAAGACCCTCCCAAATATTATGTTTAAACACAGTTGCTTGAGTTTATTATAGCATCACAAGAAGATTGAGTATCAAAAAACGCCCTACAGAATTGGGCGTTTTACAGGCAGATTCTTCTTACTTAATATAATCTATTTGCTCAACCCAAATTTTTCAAATGTGTTTTTTACGATTCCCTTGGCTTCGGGGGATTTGGTGGAAATATTGTCTTCCTCCAAAATTATTTCGATTTCGAGAAGAGCTAGAGCCAAATTGGAACGATCCTACCCGGTTAAGTGTGAGAATGATCCATAAATCTTTAGCAGTTCAGGATCAGGTGTTGGAAGATTCAAAACCTGATAAACCTTTATCCCAAGGATTCCAGCAATGCTTAACACTTCTGGCCCTTCAGGTAAATATTCGCCGTGCAACCAGCTCAATACCTTGGAAGGTGGATAGCCTAACAGATCGCAAAAGGCTATGAAATCTTCCTCTCCCGCCTGGGATCGGCTCCATTGTTTGTACGCTCTGTTAAACCAGGCCGGAAAGTTGGACATGTG
>JBCFBD010000070.1:0-13685 GCA_038562455.1 Anaerolineaceae bacterium
GGTCGAAATTGGCGGCATTATGGATGAGCACATCCAGGCGTTCGTGCCTGTGCAAGAACGCCTTCACAAATTCCTGGATCGACCCCTGCGAGGACATGTCCACCTGCAGCAGCTCGGCCGACTCGCTGCCCGAGCGTGATATAACTTCGTCCAGCGCAATCGCGCCGCGCTCGAGCGAACGGCAAGCCATCACCACATATGCGCCAGTCTCAGCCAGTTGCACTGCCGCGGCTTTGCCAATATCGGAGTTTGCGCCGGTGATCACCACCACTTTGCCGGTCAGGTCATATTTCGCAGTGGACATGTGCTCGCTACCCCTCTTATCGAAAAGATTAGAAATCCAGTATGCCTTCGTTCACATACGCGGTGAGCTCACTGACGCTGTAATTGGTCAACCCCAACATTTCAACCGTACGCCCGCGCCGCCAATAATCGGTGCGGTGAACGATGCAGGCGAGACGAATGATGGCATCCATGCCGCGCACGCTCACGCCAAAACGTCCACCGAGCGAGGCGATCGGTACCAGGCTGCATGGCACATCCTCAAAAATATAGCGGTGATTGAGCGTAGCCGGGGCTTTGATGCCATAGTAGCCTTCCTGGTTGTGTATGGCTTCATACAGGTCCCCGCCGGTAGTATCGTACGCCAGTTTAAGCCACTCCATGGCGTCGCGGGCGCGGAGCCCCAGCGAGGAGCCTACGGTCACGCGCTCGCGGTCGAGCACCTCCAGCACGCGCGCCACCGAGGGAGAAACACCGTCGATGTAGAACTGGTAGTCGCCGTGTGTGGTCTCGATCCAGCCAGCATTGAGCAAGGTGAGCGCGGGATGGAAGATTGAGCCCATGTTATTCAGCCCGGTCTGCAGCACGTTGCCACCATCAATGAACTGCGGGTAAGCTTCGTGAATGCGGTCGAGCACCTCGCGGGTGCGGGTGGCCGGCAGCGCGGCGAGCGGCACAGCTTCTTTGATCCTGAAGATATGCGCCTGGGCAGGGCCGTCAGAGCGCGAGGCATATATGAAAGTCTCAGCTTCCGACACAGTCACATCCGCGGTGCAGTGCTCATCGCGCAACACCTTTGCCACCTCGATCGCCCCGCAGGTTCGCCCGGGGTGCAGCACGATAATCTGCCCATCCTTCAAATGCGGTGCCATGCTCCTGGCCACCTCGGCGTGCGCCGACGAGGGTACCACCACCATGATCATGTCGGTGTCCTGTAGTGCCTCAGCGATGTTATCCGTCACCTGAGCCAGGCACCCAAACTCGCGCGCGTCGCCATCGGAACCCACCAGGTCAATGCCTCCCAGCTCGCGGATCGCCGCGATATGGTCCATTGAACGGTTGTACAATTTCGTAGTAAACCCCATCAGCGCCAAATGCGCCGCCATTGCCTTGCCCCCATGACCGGCACCGATTACTAAAAATCTGGTTTTCTTGGTCATATTCCACTCTCCTTTTGATTTAACAGGGCATTCAACCTGTCCTTTTCCTTAATCTCCCGCCCATTGGCATCCACGGTGACGCATGCGCCGTTAAGGAACGCGGTACGGATTTCGCCGCGCGCGATCTTATTGCTGCGCAGGTGGGGTGCATCGAGGATGCCGCGCATGACCGCCTGCTCCAGCACATCGGGGTCGGTCAGTGGATCGCCCACTCCCCCACCCAGTAGGCGGATAGCGTCCAGCGTGAACTGTGCGTCTGACACGATGGTATGGATGCGGCGCTGCACTGCCGGATCAGCCAGCATATCGGGTGCGCCGCGCACAGCGTTCTCGATCGAGCGCCGCGCCATCTGAGCCGCCTCGATGACATCCGCGCCGGTGGCGGCGTGGTCAGCTTCGGTGTGACCGACAATGTGCACGATATGCGGGCGTACTGCCATTTGCAGATAGATGCTGGCAGAAAGGTGCGCGCGGGCAGCATCCGGTTGCAAGGGGTAGCTGAGCAGGCCGGTGCGCGTCTGCCGCCAGATGTGAAAGGTGTCGTCCTCAAGCGGGGCGATGATGCGCAGCATGGCAGCCATCTTGGCCAGATCCATGGCATCACTCAAGCCCGGCGGGCTATTGAACATCAACTGGGCGATGTAATCCTTCACGCCGGAGGCTTTGGCGTTGTATGCCGCCAGGTAAGCCGAAACCACGCAAATCACGTCGGGGGCATCGCGCATGCCCCAGTGGTGCGGCTCATTTAATTCCACGGGCACGTTCCGCTCGCCGTACCACGCCATCACCTTCTGGTGCTCGCGGATCGAGCCGGCCAGGTCCCATGGTCCGCGCCCGTCCATGGCGTTGAACCAGAAGAGCGGGATGGCGCACCAGGCGTTGTGAATAGTGCCCATGAACACTTCCGCCAGGCGGATGAAATCATCAGTACCGGAGTAAGTGCGTAACAGCGGGAAGTTGCCCGTGCGGCTGGCCTGGTAGAGTGCACGGTAATCATCAGGTGAGCGCACCGGTACGCCGCCAGCACCAAACTTGCGCGGGCTCTGGCGGTCAGGGTGGAAGAAGTTCTCTTGCGCATCCTGATCGACACCAAGCGATATGACATCCAGCACGCGCGCCTCGGCGATCTGGCGGATGCCCTCGACGGTAGCTTGCACCGTGGGCAGCCCGAAGTGGTGGCGCAGAATGGGGTAAGGCGCTTTCCAATTGATGCGCTCCAGCGTGGTGGAGGGGTAAGCCTCCGCGGTACCGGATTCTGCTGGCACATCCTTGAGCGAGTTGATCACGTCTTCCACTGTTTCGCTGCCGTCGAAGATGGTGTCGAAAAACCCCATCGCGCTGGCGCGCTCCGCCACCGGCGGTGTGCCAGCGAAATAGAAGCGCGTGCCCTGTTCGCGTAATTCATCCGCCGCCTCAGCAAATTCAGCCAACAGTCGCTCTCCGGTTTCGGGCGTAAGGCGGTAGGAAACCCCCACCAGGTCTGCTTTTTCGCGTTTGGCGGCGCGGATCACTTCGTCAGCCGGCACAGCCGGTCCCAGAAAGACTGTGCGCCAGCCATTGGCTTCAGCCAGGCGCAGAAAATTCATTACCCCTGCCACGTGCACGCACTCCCCCAGCGCTGCGGCGACCACTGTTTTTTGCATGAATCCTCCATTTTGCATCCGTTCGGTTTAAGACCAGCGGAATGCTTGAGTGGGGTGTATCGCTACCGATAAGTTAGCGGCCGGGATCACACCCGGTACGTTTGACATTAGACAATGGGGAGATCGCTCGACCCCACCCGCTCAAATTAGCGAGAGAGCACCCCCAGCCCGGCGTCAACCCGGCGTGTCTTTCTCTCATCTTTGAAAAATTATTATAAATTATTTTTCCGCCATTTACGGCGCGCGGGACGGAATTTCATCAACCCATGGATGATTGCTTTGCAGGATAGATCAGGCAGCTAATGACACAGGGTTTTCTCGGTCAGTTTCAATGTACTCGCCCTGTGTCGAAGGCTTTGCCACCAGATTGATGAATTGGTAATCAGATAAATGGATTGAAATATCGCCCGTGGTTGAAAATAACCGCCACTGCCGCCACCGCGCCGGTGACCACCAGAGACACCCCCAGCGCGTAAAAATCTGAGGGGCGCAGCGCCTGCTTGCAGTACCAGGTGCGGCGCTTCTCCTTGCCAAAGCCGCGCAGGTCCAGCGCGTTGGTCACCACTTCGATGCGCTCGAGCGTGGAAAAGATCAAGGGAATGATGATCATCAGCGAATTCTTGACGCGCTCCTTGAATTTCGCTTTGCCCGACATCTCTAATCCGCGCGCCTGCTGCGCCTGGCTGATGTCGGTGTAGACGCGCAGGATATCGGGGAAGTAGCGCAGGGTAAGCGAGATGGCGAAGGACGCCTTGTAGGGCACGCCCACTACGCTGACTGAAGATGCGAGCTCACTGGGGTTGGTGGTTAGCAGGAAGATAATACCCAGGGGCACGACCGACAGGTACTTGAACGCTAGCGTTACCTGGTATAGCAGTTGCTCCTGTGTCAGGTAGAAATTGCCCCAAAGTTTGAGCATGGGATGGCGCGTGCCATAAAGCGTGACGCCGTGTTCGGGTGCGAACAGGAAGGTGAAGACGGCGTTGATAAGGATGAAGACCAGCACGTAGATCAGCATCACCTTGATCTGTCTAAACTTGATGCGCGAGATGCGCAGGATGATCACTGAAAAGACCAGCATGCCCAGTATGACGCGGATGTCATAGGTATACATGGTGGCGAAAGTGAGCAACAGGAAGCAGATGAATTTGATCAACCCCGAAAGGTTGTGAATAACCGTGTTCTCGTAGTTGTATGAAAAGAGTTTCGTCTTCACAATACAGAAACCCTTTCATAATCGATGAAATGCTGCACGAATTGCGTGCCATCGCGGATGCCCGCCAGGTAGGCCAGGTGGTAGAGTGAGGTCTCTTTGAGGTTGGCGGCTTCGATCGTGACCGGGTCTGTGAGCACCACCGAGGCTTGCGTGTCGGCGATCAGGCATCCTTCTGACAGCACGATGGCGCGCGGGGTGTGCTCCAGCATCAGATGCATGTCGTGCGTGATGAGGATGACACTAATTCCCATCTGATTGATCCCGCGTAGAAACTCCATGATCTCGCTGTAATGGCGGTAATCCTGCCCGGCGGTGGGCTCATCGAGGATAAGCACCTGTGGATCGAGCACGAGGATCGAGGCGATGGTGACGCGCTTTTTCTGCCCGTAACTCAAGGCGGAGATGGGCCACTCTATGAACGGCGACAATCTGCACACGCGCAGCACCTTTTCCACGCGCGCCTGAATCTCCTCCTCTCTCACCCCGCGCAGCCTGAGCCCCAGCGCGATCTCGTCGAAAATGAGGTTCTTGGAGATCATCTGGTTGGGGTTCTGCATCACGAAACCGATGAACTCAGCGCGCTCCTTGATCGACCTGCCGCGCAGGTTTTCACCTTTATAAAGTATAGCGCCCTGATCCTCCTTCTCGAAACCGCACATCAACTTGGCGAGGGTTGATTTGCCTGCGCCGTTCTTACCTACGATGGAGACCATCTCACCCTCGTGGATCTCGAAGTTGATGTCCATCAGTGTGGGACGCACGCCATCATAGGAAAAGGACAAGTGATCGACAGTCAGCAACGCAGGAGCGGGCGGGGCTGGTGGCAGGGTTTCCACCGAGCGGTTCCAGCGCTGCAGGGCTTCGTTGACCCCGCTTGTGTCCAGGCTCCAGATATGCCCGGGTTTCATCCCGGGCGTCACGCTCACCCCTGCGTACTTGAGCGCGGTGACGTAGAGGGGTTCGCGGATGCCATTGGATTTCAATACATCAGAGCTCACCAGCTCGTCCGCGTTCATGTCCGCGATGATGCGCCCGTCGTTGATCATGATCACGCGGTCGACCTCGCGGTGCAGCACATCCTCGAGGCGGTGCTCGATGATGATAATAGTCTTGCCCAGGTTCTTGTGAATGTCATCGATGATCTCGATGGCGGTCTTGCCAGTGGCGGGATCAAGGTTGGCGAGCGGTTCGTCGAAAAGCAGGATGTCCACATCGTCAATTAGCACCCCCGCCAGCGAGGTGCGCTGCTTCTGCCCGCCGGAAAGCTCATAGGGCGACAGACCCTTCACGTGCGCGATATCCACCATTTCAGCCACCCGGTCGACCCGCGCGTGCATTTCAGCGTGGGGCACGCAGTCGTTCTCCATGGCAAAGGCGATATCCTCCCCCACGGTGAGCCCCACGAACTGTCCGTCCGAGTCCTGCAGCACAGTGCCGATGATCTTGGAGAGGTGGAAGATATCCAGCTCGCGAGTTTCAACCCCGTTGATCTTCAGGCTGCCTTCGATGTTGCCTTTGTAATAGAAGGGGATCAGTCCGTTGAGGCAATGCCCCAGCGTGCTCTTACCGCTGCCGCTCGGACCAACAATGAGAATCTTCTCGCCAGGGTAGATCTTCAGATTGATGTCGTAAAGGGTCGGTTCAGCCTGCGAGTAGTACTGAAAGGTGAAATGATCGAAATCAATAATGGGGGTTTGCTGTTTTTCCACGACTCTGCATCAGGCGTACGCGTGAGTTGCTGCGCGGCGCGTTTCTCCTTGAACATGGGCTGGTTGAACCGCCGAATGACCGCGTAATTATACATTAATCAACAATAGGATGGCGGTGACTTAGCCGCCATCCATATTGTTATTGTTGTCAGAAACAGCTTTTCAGCTTTTCTTGCTGAGGCTGCCCTTGCGGGTGCGGGTGGCGGCATAAGCCAGTAGCAGCAAGGTGCCGACCACACCAGCCACAACGGCGTTGGATGCGAAAGCCATCAATCCCTGCGTGAAGACTTTGTTGGCGGGTTCAGCGTAGATGACGATATCCAGCACAGGGGCGAGGAAGAGCCAGGCGATGGCATTGCCGATGACCTGGATGACATTGTAGGTCAGGATGTCCTTCCAGCCGAAGATACCCTCTTCAACACGGGTGCGCAGGAAGGCGAAACCGTAGATGAAGCCGGCGACGCCGCTGGAGATCACCCAGCTCCACCAGGGGCTGCCGTACTGAACTGCGTCGCTGATGGCATGGCCGATGAAGGCCATCAAGCCGGCTGCGATCGGTCCAAACAGCACTCCGAAGAAACCGGCCAAACCATAAGCGGTCTGGATGTAGGTGCCGGGGACGGGTGAAGGGATTTTGATGAACATGAACAGCAGCGCGAAAAGCGCAGCGCCGAGACCGGCGGCAACAATGGTGCGGGTGGTTACTTTAAGAATGCCTTTCATGATTCTCCTCCAGATGAAAATTTCTTTATCGGATCGTCCATAAATGACAATACGAAAAAAGCGACGCTTTGTCAATCACCAAATGCTAAAACCCCAGCCTGCCGTACAGGTTGCGCCGGGCGGCGGCATCATTCGGATTCGTTGAACAGCACCTGCACGGGGTCGCCCACCTGCGCACCCAGCATCGCCGCCGCGCTGCCATTCACCACTGCCACTTCAAGGTAGTCCTCGCTATCGATCAGCGCGATGAGCTCACCGGGCGAGTGATGCCCGTAGGAGGGGGAAAGCCCGCGAATGACCCTGTCCTTCACTTTAATGAGCAGGTTCTTGCCTACCACCTCTGACAACGGCAGGTCGGTGGCGCAATTTCCGAAGACATCGATGCCCGCGATACGCGCGGTCAAGCCAAAAGCGGTCTTTTCGGGGGTGGAGAGTGGGAGCATTACGGGGTCGGTAAAGGGAGTTCCGAGCGCGTCGAGGGGTACACCGGCAGCAAGGTGCGCGCCAGCCGGGGCGAAAATGTCGCGCCCGTGAAAGGTGCGGCTGACGGACTGCAGCCAGTAAGCGGGGTTATCGAGTGCCACGCAGCGGGTTACATCGCCGGCAGCGCGGGCGGCGGTGATCAGCGGGGTGAACAAGCCGTTATCCGGACCAACATAGAATTGGCTGCCGAGAAGAGCCGCCATGGGTCGGCGATGTGTGCCCACGCCGGGGTCAACCACCGCGATGTGCACCGTGCCCGCCGGGAAATAAGGAGCCGCGCGCATTAGCGCCAGCGCCCCCGCGCCGACGTTCTGCGCCGGGATCTCGTGGGTGATGTCGGCGATCTGCACGGAGGGGCAAATGCTCCAGATCACCCCCTTCATCGTCCCGACGAAACCATCCTTGTTCCCAAAATCTGTCAGTAGGGTGATCACTGGCATACGCAATCCTCGAGGTGAAGTTGTATAGATGAGTAACTATAGCACGCCCATATGGGCAAGTCAAGAAATGATGGCTCTTGCTCGTAATAACCCGGTTTAGACCTATCGTTGTTCGAAAACCCGGAGTCTGTTTTTGGACTCCGGGTTTCTGCACTTAAACACGGTAGGACAATCATTGTGATATTGCACGAAGCACAATTAGTGCAGAAACCGGGTTTCTTAAACCAGAAACCCGGTTTATAAAAATCTAGTCATCAGAAAACTTGGATGTGAAATCAGCGCAGCCAAATTCATTGAAATCTCGAAATTCTTGTAAATTCCCAAAATATTCGAGCGCAAAGGAGGTAATCAAGAACGTTAATGATCGAGCACTCAAGTATTGCCTATAGCTTGAATATGCCCACTCAGTTGGGTGACTCACGAATCTAGCTTGAACTGGATTCAGATGGATATATTTTAGACAATCCAGGAACTGGATTTTATCTTCTATTAGGTTCGCTTGAAAGCGTCCTTGAAATAATGGACCAATACGACCTAGTTCTGAGTTTATTGCCTTCGAATAGGAAACCATCAACGGCTGTAGAGCTTTGGAAACAAACTCCTCATCAATAATTTTTATCAACAAATGAAAGTGATTTGGCATCAGGCAAAATGCAAAACATTCGGAATGGCGGGGTAAATATTTGCACATCTGATTAATAAAGAAAAGATAATTACGATCTGAATAAAAGATCTTCTCTCTATTTACACCGCGGTTGTATAAATGATAAATATAACCTGGCAATAATGGATTGAGACGTTGTGGCATATCAAAATTTTATATCACTTCGAAAACCCGGAGTCTGGTTTTGGACTCCGGGTTTCTGCACTTAAACACGGTAGGGCAATCATCGGGTCGCTGCGCTGAACACATTTAGTGCAGAAACCGGGTTTCTTGAACCAGAAACCCGGTTTACACCTGTCTTTGTTCGAAAACCCGGAGTCTGGTTTTGGACTCCGGGTTTCTGCACTTGATCACCGCTAGGACAATCATTGTGATATTGCACGAAACACAATTAGTGCAGAAATAGGGTTTATTAAAAATGTAGGGGCGTATTGTCGCGGTTTTTGCACTCCGATGCTTTTCGGAGCATACGCCCCTACGAAATTCGTTTTCTTACCAACCCACACCCTTGGCCATCTTCTTGGCTTGGATGCGGCGGTGGGTGAAGAATCCGCCACCCAGCAGCGCGCTGATGAGACCCACCAGCACCAGGAACCACGAAGTTCTTACCAGGCTGCGCTTCTGCAGGCTGAAGGTGTACTGCGCGTCCTCACCGGCGATGCGGGTATCAGCCGGGGATAGCTTGACCGCATACGTGCCAGGTGCGGGAGCGGTCCAGTTGAGCACGGTCGCGCTGTCGGCGTTCTGCGGGGTAGCCTTCGCCAGCGGTTCATCTGAGCCAGCGTCGAACAGCTTGATGATCGCACCGGAAGCCGCTCCGCTGGGATCGACGCGCAGCGTGAGGGCATCGCCCTCGGCTGCCTGGAAGACCACCCAGTCGACGTCGCCGAGCTGGCACCAGTTGTGCGTTTGCACGGCGCCATACTGCGCCACCGGCGCACTGGCGCGCTCATCATCCCCGCTGCCTTCACCTTCAAAGGCGTCATCAGCGCAATCGGGTAGTACGTAAGTGGAGGTCTCCGGCTTGCTGGTGAAGGATTCCTCTGCACCGTTCTTATCCACCGCGCGGATGCGGAACTCGTAGAGTTTATCGGGCACCGCCCAGAAGATCGCCTCGCGCGCAGTCCGCCCCAGCGGTTCGGTCCAATCCGTCCATTCGCCCTTGCCCTCGCGCCACTGCAGGTCAAAGTGATCGATGGTGGCAGCGCCGGAATCGACCACCCAGGTCAGTTTGATCGAGGTGGACTTGCTGCCCTGCGGCAGGTACTGCATGTGCGTTTCAGGCGCAGTGTTCACGCGGCTGACGGTGAACTCCTGTGTGGTGGTGGCGATGCCGACTGTATTGCGTACTTCAATAGTAAGTGTGTAATTACCGCGATCAAGTTTGCCCACCTGCCAGCTCCCGCCAGCCTGCCAATCTAGCCCGTTGGTGTAATCCCCCGGTCCACTGAGCACAGCCCTGGTTTCCGCGCCCGCTTCGGTGGTCCAAGCGATGGTGAGCACGGTATCGGTGCTGATCGCATCAGGCAGGGTGATCTCGACCGGCGCTGGCAGCAACTGGCGCGCGATCACTTTCGCCGATGCCGCGTTGGCTGAGCCGATGGGATTGTTGCCCAGGTTATTGTCGCCATCCTGGAAGACCTCTTCAACCCCGGCAAAATTGATCTCAGGGAAAAGCAGCGCGGTAACATTAGCGCCCACCTGGATGGACTGCGCCTTGTCGGCGCCCACCTGCGGCAGGTCAGCCAGATTGGGGTATTCACCCACTTTCAGCAGCTGGCAGCTGCCCTGGAAGTCAGGATCAGAGTACAGCGCCACCTCGTCGTTGGCGGGCACGCACACCGGCGGCTGCGCGGGACAATCGTAATCCTTAACCAGTTTGGTCTCCCCCATCAGAGCGGAAACATTGCCGGCTTTATCAGTCACCTCAATGGCGAGCGAAAATTCACCATCGGGGATGCCCGCAGCGCATAGATCAAGCGAGCGTGAGAATTCTGTCTTTTTAAATGTATTGCCAATGGGCTTCCACTTCTGGCTGCCCAACTTAATGTACAACTGACCGCTGGCAACGCCCATGTCATCTTTCATCCAGCCGGTGATGTTAACGGTCGGCGCTTTGATCTTGGTGCCCGCTTCGGGACTGGATATACCGCCAGTGGGCAGCTCGGAGTCGCCGTTGTTGGAAACGTACTTATCCTGCGGCACGCACTCACTACCAAACTGCGGGTATGCCTTGGCTTCTGAGCACAGGCGCGGGCGGCCGCCGTTGACGGTCACGTCATCGAAGACGATATCGACCGATTTACCCCAGTAAGACTCGGGATTGGTATGCACATGGAAATGCAGATGATGCCCGGTGCTGTAACCGGTGTCATCCGCCTTGCCAAGGAACTGCCCCTGCACTACCTTAGCGCCCACCTTGCGCAGCTCTGCAGGGATGCTCTCATGAGCCAGGTGCAGGTAGACCTGGTAAGTGGTGGGGCTGGTGCTGGTATCCTCCAGCACGATGTAATTGGCATTTTTCGGATCGCCGTTCTCATATTTCCAGACGACGTATTTGACCGTACCTGCCCTGGCGGCAACCACGTCGAACATGGTGCCATTGGCGAAATCGAAAGCGTACAGGCAGGAGGACGGGCAGGATTTGTAGGTGTAGACATGACCGATGCTTCCGGTGAGGCGCACGGTCTGGCCAGGCTTCCACGGGAGGCGGTAGCCGGAATAGACCATGCCGGATTTCTGCTCCTGTTGCAGCGCAGGCATGTAGAACGCCTTCACTTCGGCAGAGAGCAGTTTGTTGGGTACGGCTTGCAGCGCGGCGGCGAAACCTGCATCTGCCTGGAAGGTGAGTTTCCAGGGTTTGGTGGGATTCTTCTTCTCCTGGGCAATCACCAGCCCGGGTTCACCAGGCTGTACCAGTCCGGTTTCCTTGTCGACCAGCGAGATCCACACCAGGGCGAGTTTGCCATCCTTTGAGTATTCCACGTTGTCCACCGCCACATCATAGAGGATGAATGCCATCACGTCTTCACGCGCGGCAGCGGCAGCGCGTACCTGCTCGGCGAGCGCAACTTGTTCTGGGTCGGTGAGGCTCTTGGGAGCTTCGAACTGCGGCTCCGCGCCAGGGGTTAACGGGAGCTCTTCGCTCACCGGTGCGGCTGTTTTCGGCTGGTTGAATTTCAAGCCGCCGTCCTGCAGCCGCATCGAGCCGAGCAGCGCCAGGATCGCCAGCAGGCTGATGATGCCCAGCCCAATCAGCCCAAGCTTCACCCACTTGGCTTCAAGGTTGAACAGCGATTTTAGTTTGGATTTAAACATAGCTCACCTCACCTTCGACATTTTTCACCTGTTATTCGGTGCAAGTTTTGTGCCGATAACTCCACACACCGCGCACTTCCCACCGCCTATTTGGATAATTTGTGTCTTATTTTGTTATAATGGACTGACAGAAAAGGAGCGTGATAATGAATAAAATGATCTTTGTGAACCTACCAGTGGAAGACTTGAACCGCAGCAAAGGCTTCTTCGCCAAACTGGGCTACACTTATAACCCGCAATTCACTGACGATAACGCTGCGTGCATGGTCATCAGTGAGGAGATCTTCGTGATGCTGCTGCGCAAGGACTTCTTCAGGAACTTCATCAAGAAAGAGATTGCCGATTCATCCAGAGTCGCCGAGTCGATCGTTTCTTTGACCATGGAGAGCCGCGCCGAGGTGGATGCAATCCTCGCCAAAGCGCTCGCTGCGGGCGCCAGCGAGACCATCTCGATGGATGAGGGTTGGATGTACCAGCGCGGCTTCGCTGACCTCGACGGTCACCTGTGGGAGATCTTCTACATGGATATGTCCGCTATGCCTTCAGAACCAATGAAGGGCGGTCAATAGTTTTCTAAACCCGGGACACAAAAGCGCGGAGTCAAATGACCCCGCGCTTTGCGTAAAAATACAGGTTAACCTTCGATGACAAACTTGCCGTTCTCATAAAGCAACTGGTCATCCACCCAGATCTGACCACCGTCGCGCAGGTCGCAGATCATGTCCCAGTGGATTGCGGATTGCGCCACGCTGCCAGATTCGGGATAGCCCTTGCCGAGCGCCATGTGGAACGAGCCGCCGATCTTCTCGTCGAACAGGATCTGGCGCGTGAAGCGCTGAATGCCCTCGTTGGTGCCGATGGCGAACTCCCCTACCCCGCGCGCACCCTCGTCAGTGTCGATGGTCTTGAGCAGGAATTCCTCGTTCTTATCGGCGGAGGCCTTGACCACGCGCCCCTTCTTGAACTCGAGCTGCACGCCGGTGACCTCGCGCCCATGGTAGATGGTGGGATAGGAGAAACTGACATGCCCCTCCACGCTGTCCTCCACCGGACCGGTGAAGATCTCGCCGTCAGGAATGTTGACGCGACAGTCGCAATTGATGAAGTTGCGCCCCTCAATGCTGAGGCGCAGGTCGGTGCCCTTGCCGAGGAGGTGCACATTCTTCTTACCCTTCAACCATTTGATGATGCGCTCCTGCCGTTCAGAAACGCCGCGCCAGTATCCCACCGGATCGTTCTGATTGGGCATGCAGGCGCTGTAGACGAAATCAGCGTACTCGTCCAGCGACATGTCGGCGTCCTGGGCATAGGCATTGGTGGGGTAAAGCGTCAGCGCCCAGCGCAGCTCGCCGCGTGCGGTGCGATCCATGTAGGTGTTCATCATGGGTCCGCGCGATTGGGTGAAGCGGGTGTAGACATTGGAGTCGATGCTGTTGAGGTTCTTGGTATTATCCTCCGCCAGCACACGGATCAGGCGATCATAAGTAGCGTAAAAATTTTCCACCGGTTTGTGGATGTAGGTGAACTGCTCTTCACTGCCGCTGCCCAGTATGATCTCAGCTTCCCAGGGGTACTCGGTCCACAGAATGGGATGCCCACCTGCAACCAGCACTGCCTTGTAAAGCTCCTTGACCAGGGGTTCAGCCAGCACGCCCGAGCGGATGACCACTTTGTCGCCGGGTTGCACGTTAACCGAGTATTGCGTGATGAGTTGCGCCAGTTTCTGATCGCGAATGTCCATAAAAATCTCCTCCGAAAGAATTCAGTCGAGCACAATTATATACCCGATAACCAAGCAATCCCTTCGTGTGAAGGGATTGTGGGAGTCGCATGGTTGGACTTTTACTGTTTCGCCCCGCAGTGCGGGCAGTACTCGCCCTCGCCTGGCAATGTCTTGCCGCAGGCAACGCAGACGCGTTCAGTTTCACCGGTGAGAGGCGGCGGGGTTTGTGACGCGCCCGCATTATCGCGTTTGGACTTACCACCCGTCAGCCTGACCAAGCCGTACACGGCGAAGCCGATCACCGCCAGGGGCAGCAACAAGCGG